>CAZCZJ010000046.1:0-11168 GCA_964503235.1 uncultured Dehalococcoidaceae bacterium
TGCTCGGCGACGGCGCAACGAGGGGCGCTGGACTGGAAACCGAAATTCAAGGCAGCCACCCTGCCGGTATTCAAGGAACTATACGAGAGGGTAGCCAGCGGCGCGGAAACAAAGCGCGTGATAGAGGTGTGCGGCCGCCCCGATTACCGGGAGATACTGGGCAAGGAACTGGCCGAGATACACGATTCCGAGATGTGGCGGGCGGGCAAAGCGACACGCGACCTGAGGCCGAAGGAAGCGGCCAAGAGTGATGCGGCCACGGCGAAAGGGACGGCGGGTAGGCAGAGTAACTAGTAATATCTTAGAAAAAACAGGAAGGAGATAAATTTGACTGAAACAAAATATGGGAAATATTTTTTAAAAGAACCCTGGGGTGTAATCCACCCCGGTACCGACCCTAATGCGCCGGTATATATAGGAATCGGGCAGGAGGCTCCCGTAGAAGGGTGGGATGAACCTCTGACACAGGTCCTGCGCCCCATTTTTAGACCCTATAAGATGATACCCGAAGGACACAGGCATTCCGTTGCCGAAATCCTGTATTTTATCGGCGGCGATCCCATGAATTTTAAAGAATTCGGGGCTGAGGTCGAGTTTACGATGGGTGAGGGTGAGGAAGCAGAAACACACATCATCATCACCACCACCTGGGTATATGTCCCGGGGAACGTGCTGCATTGCCCTCTCAATTTTAAGAGGGTGGATAAACCGATTATGTTCGGGCATATTATGTTTGCGCCCACTTTTGCCTCAACTATAGTAGGTAAAAACCCTTTAGAGCGGTGATACATAGTATAGCAGGCACAAAATAAGAGCGACGCGGCAACGGCGAAAGGGACGGGAGGAAGGCAGAGTAACTAAATAACCGTTGCTACGTTAAATATATATAGAAACACATGATAGTGTAATACTCTTGGCGAGAGGTTGAAGGGGCATGGCGAAAAGAGGCTTATTGGTATGGTCTTTATTATTAGTCATGCCCCTGATGTTTTTACTCGTCTACGGGTGTAGCACAGGTGATACCACAACTACGACAAGTCCAAGCCCTACCACCACATCTGAACTACTGAACGAACTGGCATTTGAGGATTTCCCATTGGGTTCTGATATGCTTTTCAAAGATATTCCAACTCATATTCATATTATGACAGATATAGACTCTCCTATACCGAATTTCAATGGATATTTTTCACCAGCAGCCAAAACAATGCTTGATGCCGTTGATTATTCACGGTATTTTATATTATTTACATTCATGGGTTCCCAGCCATTTGCAGGACCCAAAATAGAAGTTGAACGAATCTGGCAGGTTGAGAATGTTATTTACGTAGAAGCAAATTTTGATAAGGGCGGGCCGACATATCAACCTACGATAACTTTACCATTTGATACCGTTAAGGTAAGTAAAGATAACATGACCCAGTATGGTGAAATCACTTTTATACTTCTAGACCAGGATGGGGAAGAAAGGGCCAGAACCGTCTGTGAAATCCCCGGATAACACCTCAATATTGCGCTTGTCTTATGACAAGTGCTAAAATGAGAGTAATTAAGGTCTTTTCTGCAAGGTATAAGTCATGTTTACCGGCATTATTCAAGAGATAGGGACAGTAGCTTCTCTTCCATCGGGGGGGATGGTGATAACGGCAGGACAAATCCTGGATGGGATAGAACTCGGCGGGAGTATCGCGGTCAACGGCGTCTGCCAGACGGTTACCACCTTTACCGCTTCGTCCTTCTCCGTGGAGGTCATGCCGGAAACTTTAAAAAGAACGAACCTGGGAATGCTCCACATCGGTGATAAGGTGAATTTGGAAAGACCGCTGGGGCTGGGAGGGGAAATTGGAGGCCACCTGGTGCAGGGACACATCGACGATACGGGAAAGGTAATCTCGGCTAGTAAAGAAGGTGAAGCCGTAATCATGAGGTTCAAGGCCCCCGAGGAATTGATGCAATACATCGTCCAAAAAGGCTTTATCGCCGTCGACGGCACCAGCCTTACGGTAGTCGATAAAGACCGGACGTCTTTTAGCGTATCGATAGTCGGTTTTACCCGGGACAATACGGTACTGGCCGAAAGAAGACCCGGGGACGTTGTCAACCTGGAAGTGGACATCATCGGCAAATACGTAGTAGAGTCCACCAGAGCGCCGGGCAGCGGCATCACTGCCGAATTCCTGCAGGAGCACGGCTTCCCGGTAAATTAACGTACCCGATACATAAGGAGTTTCATAAAATGACACTGGCAACCATTCCCGAAGCTATTGAAGATATAAAAGCCGGAAAATTCGTCATCGTGGTCGATGACGAGGACCGCGAAAACGAGGGCGACCTGGTAATGGCCGCCGAGAAGGTTACTACCGAAGCCATAAATTTCATGGCCAAATACGGGCGGGGGCTTATCTGCATGCCGATGACCGGACAGCGTCTCGACGAGCTCAGGATACCGATGATGGCCAGCAATAACACCTCACGCTTCGGCACCGCCTTCTCGGTATCGGTGGAAGCCAGGGAGGGAACCAGCACCGGTATTTCGGCGGCGGACCGGGCGAGGACAGTACAGGTTCTCGCCAACCCGAACAGTCGGCACGAAGACATCGTCATGCCGGGGCACATGTTCCCCCTGCGTGCCCGGGACGGGGGCGTGCTGGTGAGAGCGGGACAGACCGAGGCGACGGTAGACCTTGCCAGGATGGCCGGACTGACTCCGGCAGGCGTCTGCTGTGAGATTATGAACGTGGACGGGACGATGGCACGGCTTCCTCAACTCAAGATTTTTGCCAGGAAGCACGGACTGAAAATCATCAGCGTCGCCGACCTGATAGCCTACCGCTACCGCCACGAAAGACTGGTGCAGAAGGTCGCTGAAGCCAAGCTGCCCACTCCTTTCGGTAATTTTAAGGTAATAGCCTATAAAAGCAGCACCGACCCCGCCGAACACCTGGCGATGGTGATGGGAGACGTGGCCACCGACGAACCGGTACTGGTACGCGTCCACAGCCAGTGCCTCACCGGCGATGTTTTCCACAGCCTGCGCTGCGACTGCGGCGAGCAGATAGAAATGTCCATGAAAAAGATAGCCGAGGAAGGCCGCGGCGTTGTCCTCTACATGAGACAGGAGGGAAGGGGCATCGGCATCCACAACAAGATAAAAGCCTACGCCCTCCAGGACGAGGGCATGGATACCGTCGAAGCCAATCTCTCGCTCGGTTTCAAAGCCGACCACCGCGACTACGGCGTGGGCGCCCAGATACTGGCCGACCTGGGAGTGCACAGTATGCGGCTGATGACCAATAATCCCAAGAAGATAAGCGGACTGGAAAGCTACGGACTCAAGATAGTGGAGCAGCTTCCCATCACCACGCAGCCGAACCCGTACAATCGCAAATACCTGAGCACAAAGCAGAAGAAAATGGGCCATCTCTTGAAAGTGCCCGATAATATATCAGATTAAAATACGACCAAGGAGATAACGATGAGCAAGCAATACGAAGGAATGCTGCTGGGAAAGGGACTCAAGTTCGGGGTGGTTATCTCGCGTTTCAACGAGTTCTTCAGCAAGAAAATGCTCGAAGGAGCCCAGGACGCCCTGTTACGTCACGGCGTTAACGAGGAAGATATCGAACAGGCCTGGACGCCCGGTTCATTTGAAATCCCGCTGATTGCCCAGAAAATGGCCCAGTCGAAGAAATACGACGCCATCATCTGCCTGGGCGCGGTGATACGCGGCAGCACACCGCATTTCGACCACATATCCGCCGAGGTCACCAAGGGTATAGCCAAGGTCAACCTGGATACCGGAGTGCCGGTTATTTACGGCGTGATTACCACTGACACGCTGGAACAGGCGATAGAGCGCTCCGGGTCGAAGGCGGGCAACAAGGGATTTAACGCCGCCGTCAGCGCCATCGAAATGGCCAACCTGGTAAAGTCTATCGGCTAGATTCAGGGGGTGGCCGGGGTGCAGACGGGCGGGATGCGGTCAGCCCAGGGTTTTACACTTTCCAGCTGCCCGGCCAGACGGAACAGCGTGGATTCATCCCCGTAACGCCCGGCGAACTGCATGCCGACGGGCAGTCCGGCATCGTTCCAGTGTAGCGGGACGGACATAGCGGGTTGACCGGTGGCATTGAACATGGGTGTATAGGGCATAAACGAGAAGAACATCTCGGATAGTTTACCAAACCGCATTTCGATAGCTTTCCTGAAAATCCAACCGGCATTGAGACTGCCAAGAAGCTTCATCGCTATACCCTGAATTCCTTCAACACAGATGGTACCGGTAGTTACGGGCGGTTGAGCCAGCGTCGGTGTTAAAATGACATCATACTCATTGAACAACCTGCCAATTTCCCGACATTTACGCTGAAGCAGGTTAAGCGAACCGGAAAAATCGGATGCCCGGTATTGCTTACCCAATAAATAAATAACCCAGGTGACAGACTCAAAATCGCGGCGTGAAACCCGCCGACCCATAGACACCGCAGCCTCTTCAATAAAAGTTCTTATTTCACTGAATACCAGTATCGCGAAAGCCCGGGCAACGGCAAAGGTATCCGCTTCTATTTTTATCTCCTCTACTTCATGCCCTAAGCTTTGACAGAGCTCAACAGTCTCCATTAAACCCTTCCGGCAATCTTCATCCGGAGTCGTTTCCAATATAAACTCATCGGTAAAGCCGATACGCAGTTTTCCCGGCTCTTGACCGACCTGGCTGAGGAAGGAGCCCTGCGGCGGTGCCGCATAGTAAGGAGCACCGATATCAGGTCCGGTGGTTGCATCCAGCATGGCGGCGCTATCGCGCACCGAGCGCGTTATGACGTGTTCGCAATGAAAGCCCCGCCAGATTTCCACAAAATCAGGACCGACCGGAGTGCGTCCACGCGTCGGTTTGAGGCCGAAGACACCGCAACAGGAAGCAGGGATACGGATGGAACCCGCGCCATCGCTGGCATGCGCCAGGGGAACGATTCTGGCAGCCACGGCAGCCGCCGAGCCGCCGCTGGAACCACCGGTGGTACGGGTCAAATCCCAGGGATTGTTCGCCGTACCGAATAATTCCGGTTCAGTTACCGGAGCCAGCCCCAGCTCGGGCAGGTTGGTCTTACCTACGATGATAGCCCCGGCATTTTTATAGCGTTTGACCAGCTCACTGTCATGGTCGGGCACGTAATCTTTAAAGAAACGGCAGCCGTTGGTCAACGGCACCCCGGCATAAGACATCAACAGGTCTTTGAGCAGGAAGGGTACACCAGTAAATGGACCTTCAGGAAGGTCCGAATTAGCGGCTTCAAGGGCCTGCTCGTACATTTTAAGGACTACAGCATTGAGAGAGGGATTATGTAGGTCAATACGGGCTACGGCTTCCTCAACAAGTTCAACGGGCTTTACCTGTTTGTTACGAACAAGTTCAGCCAGACCGAGACCATCGTATTTATCATAATCACTGAAACCGACCAAAAGTGTTTTCCTTAATAAATGGCAAGTTCAGAATTAATAATCGTCGGCATATAGCTTTCCGGGGTAGTGAGGACAGGTCAATCGGTAACTTTATAGACAGTATCCCCAGACCTTACCCTGTCCGGGACCTTGATACCAACGGAATCACCCTTTTTAGCTTCGGTGACGTTCTCGTTGTCAATCTGCATAGAACCAATCACCATCTCAATATCCGTGGTATGTCCCTTGATATGGATTTTGTCGCCTGCCTTGAGCGTTCCGGTCATATCGACACCGGCAACAACCGGGTGGGCAAAGAAATCACTTACCTTGCCTACTTCTTCCTCAGGCATTTTACTCCCCTCCTTGGTTAATATTATCAAAGATATAATCTCTTTCGTTTTAGGATTATACCTCCAGAACTATTATAAATCAATATCCTGAAAAGCGGTATCACCATCATCGATGATTTTTATTCCGATTAACCTACTATTCTTCGTTTCTAAATTTATAAGCATCTGGTTTCACGGTTTTTACCTCACCCCCTTTATCCCCCTCTCCAATAAGCAACATTGAGTAAGCTCCGAGATAATTTGATTGGAGAGGGGGAAGTATCTTTTATTTAAATCCTCCCCCTGCCTCCCCCTCCTTTACTAAAGGAGGGGGAGGCAGGAGAAAAGGAGACCTGACGAACATCTACAAGGGCTGCACAAGCCTGAGGGATCGGGATTTATTCACCGGACAAACGCATGATGCTGCGAGGGCGGCGGGTGGGAATAGATATTTATACGGGGGAGGGGGAGGGGATTTATCGATCCGGTTTGCCAAGCGTCTCCCCGGTTTTTGACATAGTAACCTCAGACACATATAATAGGTTTAACTAACCCGACTCCGAGGATTTTAATTTGGCAAAGCAAGAAAAAACCGAAACCTCCAAAGATAAAGCCACCCCCGATATCGAGCGGATTTCACAACGCCTCGATATGCTTGACCGGCGTTTGGATAACGTCGATTCTATCGTTACCGTAGTCGCCGAGAGGGTAATGAAACAGCCGATAACCCTGAGTGTCACCTGTTCCAAGTGCGGACAGAAAATAGAGATAGCCCTTATCGGCTCCGAGAAACCCTCCCGTTAATTACACCAGTATGCCAATAAGCACTTATCTATTAGTAACCCATATCTTATATCACCCGGCAACTGTTCATATGCAGGTGTTGTCGCTGGATTACCGCAGTAAATTCACTATCCGTTATTAAAAGGGAAGGTGAAATGCCCGAGCTTATCATTATCATAGTATATTTTCTGATAATTATAGCCATCGGCATTATCAGCCGGAAAAAAGCCAGGGAGGCCGATGACTTCTTCGTTGCGGGGAGAAAGAGCTCTGCCTGGTTCGTGACCGGTTCGCTGCTGGCTACCATCATCGGCGGGTCAGCTACTATAGGTATGGCGGGATTCGGTTATACACGGGGCCTGACCGGAGCCTGGTGGATACTGGTGGGCAGTATCGGCCTGATAGTCCTGGGACTCTTTTTCGCGGGAAAAGTGAGAAAGTTCGCCCTCTACACGCTCCCCGAACTGATTGAAAAGCAGTATGACCGCCGCGTGGCTTTTGCCTCATCGATACTCATCGTCATCGCCTGGATAGGCGTAATCGCCGCCCAGATTGTAGCCGCGGGAACGATTATGAGCGTCCTGGACATGGGGAGCCGGGAGCTATGGATGGTCATTTTTTCCGCAGTGTTCATTCTCTATACCCTGCTGGGCGGACAGTATTCCGTCCTCCGCACCGACCTGTTTCAGTCGGTGATAATCTTCGGGGGCATCTTTGCCGGGGTGGGCGTACTCCTTTCCAGACTGGGAGGCTGGGAAGGACTGCAAAACTCACTATCATCGGACATGTTCGCTTTTCCTGTCAGTTCCCGGTTCGGCGGCATGAGCCTCGTTTCTCTCCTGCTGGTGGTCGGGCTGA
This sequence comes from uncultured Dehalococcoidaceae bacterium, assembly GCA_964503235.1. Classification (GTDB taxonomy): domain Bacteria; phylum Chloroflexota; class Dehalococcoidia; order Dehalococcoidales; family RBG-16-60-22; genus W425. The sequence continues at coordinate 7,413 of CAZCZJ010000046.1, forward strand.
CGTACGTGGTCGGACCGGACATGTACTCGCGCATCTTCTGCGCCAGAGACGATAAAACCGCCAGGATATCCACTTTCAGCACAGCGGCGCTGCTCATCCCGATAGCTCTGGCGATAACCGTCATCGGCATGGGGGCCGCCGTCCTCTTCCCGCAGATAGCGGCGGAACAAGCGCTGCCCACGGTAATTAAAGAGATATTTTCGCCGCTCCTGGGAAGCATCGTCCTGGCCGCCCTGCTCTGCGCGGTCATGTCCTCCGCCGATACCACTTTGCTGAGCGCCAGCACGATACTATCGGTGGATATCATCGGCAAATTCCGTCCGACATCCTCACAGACGGCTATACTGCCCCGTTCCCGCTGGATAATCCTACTATTGGGAATATGCTCACTGATAGTGGCGCTGCTTCTGGATGGGATTATAAGCTCGCTGCTTTTTGCCTATACCGTCTACACCTGCGGGGTGACCCTGCCCGTTATTTTCGGATTTTTTAAAGACAAACTGAAAATTACCGCCAACGGGGCGCTGGCGGCGTTAATCGGGGGCGGGGGACTGGGGCTTTTCAGCAAGATAGCGCCTTATATCGATGACTGGTTTAATCTGGACGGCACATTATCATCGGTAAAATACCTCGACCTCTGGGCGCTGGCTCTGAGCGTGGTGCTTCTCTTCCTGGTGAGCTATATTGATAGGCTGATTAAAAATAAAGGTGCCTGAAAATAAGCTGAGATAATATACCTCACCCCCCTGTTTTTAGTGAACCTATCCCCCTGTGTCCCCCTTCCCTTGAGGATTGATGAAGGGAAGGGGGAATAATTGAAAGAGGGGCTTCGCCCCTCTTAGACGCCCCTTTAGTTTTATGCACGGGGCTAGCGCCCCCTCTCGCTGCGAAATTCCCTTTTTGGGAATACGCGGGTAAATCTCCCTCGTCCCCTTTGAAGAAAGGGGAAAACCGGGCGGGGGGAAATAACTGACAATAGCACAATAACACGAGGGTGGTTTGGGTGGGAATAGATAACTCTTGTTCGGGTGGGGCTGGATCGAACAATAAAACAACAGCTTAGAGTCCAATTGCCTTCGTAGGTGGGGGCTGATATAATGAGCTTGTGAACGCCGAGAATAAACTGGAAATAATTCGCCATTCGGCCTCGCATGTCATGGCTGAGGCGGTTCTGTCTATCTTCCCTGACGCCAAGTTCGGCATCGGGCCGGCGATAGAGGACGGCTTCTATTACGATTTCGATTTGCCGCGCACGCTGACGCCCGAAGACCTGCCGGTCATCGAGGAGAAAATGGGCGAAATTATCAAAGCCGACCTGCCTTTTAGCTATAAAGAGCTTCCCAAAGAAGAGGCCAGAAAACTATTCGCTGCTCAGCCCTACAAGCTGGAACTGATTGACGAAATAGAAGACGACAAGGTGGGGATATATGAGCAGGGGAACTTTATTGATTTGTGCCGGGGTCCTCACGTTAATTCGACCGGTGAAATCAAAGCCTTTAAGCTGAACAGCATTGCCGGGGCTTACTGGCGGGGCGATGAGCACAACGCCATGCTCCAGCGCATCTACGGCGTCGCCTTCGAGAGCCAGAAGGAACTGGACGCATACCTCGAAAGGATGGAGGAAGCCCAGAAACGCGACCACCGGAAGCTGGGCAGAGAACTCGACCTTTACCTGGCACCGGACGAAATAGGCGGAGGTCTGATCATACTTACACCCAAGGGTGGCCGTATCCGCACAATCATCGAGGATTTCTGGCGCCAGGAGCATCTCGCCAACAGATACGAAATTCTATATACGCCCCATATCGGACTGGCTGATTTATGGCAGACCAGCGGACACCTAGACTTTTACCGGGAAAACATGTATTCACCCATCACCATCGACGAGCGGGAATACTATCTCAAGCCGATGAACTGCCCCTTTCACATGCTCGCCTATAAATCACGTACCCGTTCTTACCGGGAATTACCTCTCCGCTGGGCGGAGCTGGGCACCGTTTACCGCTATGAACGCAGCGGCGTTTTACACGGTCTCTTGAGAGTACGGGGTTTCACCCAGGACGATGCCCACATCATCTGTACACCGGAACAGATGAACAGCGAAATGTCAGAAGTGCTCCGGTTTTCTCTGTATATGCTGCGGAGTTTCGGCCTTCAGAAGTATAAGGTTTACCTGGCGACACAACCCGAGAAGTGGATAGGTACCGACCAGATGTGGCAGGACGCCCAGGAAGCCCTGCGCCGGGTTATCGATGAAAACAAACTTGAATATGAGGTTGACGAGGGGGGCGGGGTGTTCTACGGGCCGAAAATCGACCTCAAAGCCGAGGATGCCATCGGGCGCGAGTGGCAGCTGAGCACTATTCAATTCGACTTCAATTTGCCGGAGCGTTTCGATCTGGTATATATCGGCGCTGACGGTCATGAGCACCGACCTTACATGATACACCGCGCCCTGTTAGGCTCCTGGGAACGCTTTTTCGGGCTTCTTATTGAACATTACGCCGGGGCTTTCCCTGTATGGCTGGCACCGGTGCAGGTGAAAATCATACCGGTCGCCGACCGCCACCTGGACTATGCCCGCAAGCTGGAAGGCGAGTTTAAGGGTAAGGGCATACGCGTGGAAGTGGACGACCGCTCGGAACGGATGAACCTGAAAATCCGGCAGGCACAACTGGAGAAAATCCCCTACATGGCAATCGTCGGGGATAAAGAAGAAGCCGATAACACCATCTCCGTAAGACAACGCAGCGGTGAGCAATTACCAGCACAGTCTTATGCAGAATTCCTGGAAGCCATTAGTCAAGAAATAGCGGATAAAGTTTAAAATCTCAGTTCGTGACACGGCGGTTCAATCCGGTTTTAGATAATTTATTAAGCTCATCCCCTGACCCCCTCTCAAACAGGTATATATTCTACGCATTTATTCGTTTGTTTGAGAGGGGGAAAGAATTGAAAGAGGGGTTTCACCTCTCTTAAACACCCCGGGATTTTATAGTAGAGTCTTTTCAATAAGGGAAGTCTAAGAGGGGCTTTGTCCCTATTTTTCCTCATGGGCGGGCGGGTGGGTAAATTATCACAATTAAATGAGAGTACAATTAAGGTAAGCACCCTTCAACCTGATGCCAATAATATCAGGAACATACAGGGTTGATTCTTAGAGAATAATATGGTATAGTTTTTGTTCGTAGGATATCTGTATTTGGAGGAGGTAAAAAGAGACATAGTTAAGCAACTTCGTGTTAACGAGCGAATCATGGCCAAGGAGATTCGCCTGGTGGGGGAGAAGGGAGAGCAACTCGGGATTATGCCCGTGATTCAGGCACGGGAGATGGCAAGGAAGCAAAGCCTGGACCTTGTAGAAGTAGCTCCTAGCTCAATACCTCCTGTCTGTCGGCTTCTTGACTACGGCAAGTATAAATACGAGCAGGCGAAGAAAGAGCAGCTGGCCAAGAAAAGCCAGAAGCTATCGCTACTCCGGGAGATACGGCTGAGACCCAAAATCGGGATTCATGATTTTGAAGCTAAAGCCAGGACCGCCCGGAAACTGTTGACCGAAGGCGATAAGGTAAAGATAACACTGATGTTCCGGGGTCGCGAATCCACTCACCCCGAGCTGGGCTGGAAAGTCCTGCAGCGCATGGTGGAATCGTTAAACGATATATCCTACCTGGAAAGGAAACCGGTGATGGAGGGGAGGCGGATGAACATCATCGTGGCACCGGGAACACCGAAAGTTAAAGCTAAAGAAGAGAC
>CAZCZJ010000046.1:11268-18450 GCA_964503235.1 uncultured Dehalococcoidaceae bacterium
GGAAGCACAACATGCCGAAACTTAAGACGCATAAGGGAGCAAAAAGCCGCTTTCACATTACCGGCAGCGGTAAAATAATGAGGGTCAAGGGACCTAAAAGTCACCTGCGCATGAAGAAAGCCAAGCGGGTACGAGGGCTTTTCGACGAGATGATACAATTACACCCGAGTGACCGCAAGCGCATATCAAGACTGATACCCTACGGCACGAAATAGAGCAGGAGGAACCATAACTTGCCCAGAGTCAAACGAGGAGTAACCTCACACCAACGTCATAAGAAGATACTGTCCCTCACCAAGGGACATCGAGGCACCAAGAACCGGCTTATCAAGCGAGCTAACGAGTCGATGATAAAATCGTTAGCCTACGCCTATGCCCATCGACGCGAAAGAAAAGGCGACATGAGGCGACTCTGGATACTGAGGATAAACGCCGCCTGCCGCGCCCAGGGGACTACCTACAGTCAATTCATGGACGGGCTCAAGAAGTCCGGCATTGAAATAAACCGCAAGATGCTGGCCGACATGGCGGTAAGAGAGCCGGAGAGCTTTAGCAGCCTGGCCGCGATGGCTGGAGGGAAAGCTCAATAGCAGAGCTCTTGAACAAGAAACATTACTTAATTCCCCTTCCCTTCAGCAACGGAAGGGGAAATTTTTAATAGTGAAGAAAAATGTTAGACAAGATTAAAGAGATTAAAACGGCGGCTCTAAAGCAACTTGAGGGTGTTGACAATACCAAAGGCCTGGAATCGTGGCGCGTGCAATACCTGGGTAAAAAGAGTCCGCTGACCCAGATACTGCGCGGCCTGGCCAATCTGTCCATCGAGGAAAGAAAAGCCGTCGGGGCTGCCGCCAACAAAGTCAAACACGAACTGGAAGGCAGCGCCAGCCAGAAAAACCAGACACTCCGGGATGTGCAGCTAACATCCGAAGCTATCGGAGAGACGGTCGATATCAGCCTGCCGGGCCGTCCCCTGCCGGTGGGACGCCGCCACCCCATCACCCGGGCAATCGACGAGATATGCGATATCTTCATCTCGATGGGCTTCCAGGTGGTGCAGGGACCCGACGTGGAGTGGGACTATTACAACTTTGAGGCTCTGAACATCACCGCCGAACACCCCTCGCGGGACGACATGTCAACCTACTGGATTGACAGCCAAACGGAAGACAAGCACGGACGGATGCTGCTGCGTACGCACGGCACCGCTATCAGCGCCAGGATTGTAGAAACGATGAAACCGCCCATCAGGGCGATAGAGCCCGCCAGGGTCTACCGCTACGAGGCTACCGACGCCACGCACCTAAATATTTATCACAACATGGACGGGCTGGCGGTGGACAAGGACATTACCATGGGCGACCTCAAAGGTGTCCTTTTTGAATTCGTGCACCGGTACTTCGGGCCGAAGAGAAAAATACGATTCCGCACCGATTATTTCCCCTTCGTGGAACCGGGCGGGGAAATAGCCATCGACTGTATCGCCTGCAAGGGCTCGGGCTGTCGCGTCTGCGGCAACAGCGGCTGGCTGGAAATACTGGGGTGCGGCATGACCCATCCCGACGTACTGCGGCGGGGCGGCATCGACCCGGAGGAGTATACGAGTTTCGCCTTCGGAATGGGACTGGAACGAATGCCCATGCTGCGCTACGGAATCGAAGACATGCGTCTTTTTTATAACAACGACCTGAGATTTTTAGGGCAGTTTTAGGTTTTTTATAAAGAGTGGAAGGGGAAACCGGCAGAAGCATTGAACACTGCGAAATAGTAAATGAAATCAAATCGAGACTCTAAAAGATGAAAGTGCCGCTTAACTGGCTGAAAGACTACGTGGATGTGACGCTGCCCCCGGCGGAACTGGCATCAAAGCTGACGATGGCCGGCTTTGAGGCGGAGGAAATAACCGCCACGGGAGAAGGCTGGGATAATATCATCGTCGGGCAGATTATGGCCGTCAATCCCCACCCCAACGCCGACCGGCTCCGCCTGGCAACAGTCGATTTAGGGACGGAACAGGAAACCGTGGTCTGCGGCGCACCCAATCTAAATAACGGCGATATGATAGCCTTCGCGCGCGTCGGGGCGCGCCTGATAAATCCTTATAACGGCGAAGTAGAAGAATTAAAAACCGCCAAAATACGCGGGGTTGCTTCCAGAGGAATGATTTGCTCGGAGAAAGAACTTGGCATTTCCGATAATCACGAGGGCATCCTGGTCCTGGCGGAAACAGCCGTGACGGGCACACCATTAGCCGAGTACATGAGCGATACCGTGCTCGACCTGGATGTTACGCCGAACCGTCCCGACTGCCTTTCGGTGGTGGGCATCGCCAAGGAGGTTGCGGCTCTGACCGGACATAAGACGCACGTCCCTGAAATCGACTACGAAGAAACCGAGTCTGCGATAGACGATAAAATAACGATAGAGATAGCCGACCCCGACCTGTGTCCGCGGTACTGCGCCAGCCTGATTACCGATGTAGAGATTACCGATTCGCCCGCCTGGCTGCAGGAGCGGCTTATCGCCTGCGGACAGCGTCCCATAAACAACATCGTCGATATCACCAACTACGTCATGCTGGAATACGGGCAGCCCCTGCACTCCTTCGACTACGACAGAATCGGCGGCAAGAAAATAACCGTCCGCCGTGCCGTCGAGGGTGAGGAATTTTTCACGCTGGACGAGACAGAAAGGAAGCTTACCCAAAATATGCTGGTCATCGGCGACGGCGAAAGGACGGTGGCTATTGCCGGGGTCATGGGCGGCCTCAACAGTGAGGTCACCGACAATACCACGAGTATACTGCTGGAAGCCGCCAGCTTCAACGCCGCCAGCATTCACTACACGAGCCACCACCTGGGATTAACGAGTGAAGCCTCGATGAGGTTCGAGCGAGGCATCAGCGCGGGGATGACCATCCCGGCACTGAAACACGCCACCAAGCTGGTTGCCGAGCTGGGCAACGGCAAGATAGCCAGGGGTATCGTAGATGTTTACCCCGGACAACAAAAACCCGAGGCTATCAGCCTGACATCAGAAAGGACGAGTCGGGTGCTGGGTATGGAAGTCAGTACCGAACAGATAACGGAAGCTCTCAACTTACTGGGTTTCGATTGTAAAGAAGAAGGTAAAAAGATAGAGGTCACAGCCCCCTACTGGCGGAGCGATATCAGGCTGGCGGAAGACCTTATCGAAGAGGTGGCACGGATTATCGGCTATGATAAAATCCCGACCACCCTGTTCCGGGACCCGATACCGAGTCATATGCCGGACACCGACCTGGCCGTGGTGAGAGCCATCAGACAGTGCCTGACAGGATACGGATTCCAGGAAATCATGACCTATACCATGACCAGCCTTCAGTCCTTGAGCAACCTGCTACCCGAGCCAGCCCCTCCGGAGCCGATGCCCCTCCGCGTGGTTAATCCGATGACGGCGGACCAGGAATACATGCGACCCAACCTAAGAGCTAATATTTTAACCACCTTAGCTTCAAATCGGCGGTACGAGGAAGAGGGCTTCAGACTTTTTGAGCTGGGCAAGATTTTTACACTCTCGGAAAAAGACCTGCCCATCGAATCAGAAGTCCTGTGCGGCATCATGAGCGGGGGCAGGGTGGATAAATCATGGCTGGGCGGCGACGGCTCATACGATTTTTACGACGTCAAGGGAGCGGTGGAATCTCTGCTCGAGCACCTGGGTATTACCGCAGAATTCGAAAAAGGCGACGACAAGACACTGCATCCCACCCGACAGGCAGCTATAGTGACTAAAGATAACGGGATGAAGGCAAAACTGGGAGTTATCGGGGAGCTGCATCCCAAGGTGGCCGACGCCTTTGAAATCAGCGAAACGGTGGGGCTGTTCGAACTTAATGTAAACTCACTGCTGCCCTTCGCCACCGGTATAAAAACCTACGAGTCAGTATCCCGTTTCCCGAGCATCAACCGCGACCTGGCGCTGGTCGTGGACGCAGGTGTATCCCACCAGATGATACTTGATATTATTAAAGGCTTCTCACTCATCAGCGAGGTCAGGCTGTTCGACGTTTACTCCGGCAAGCAGGTAGCCCCGGGCAAGAAGTCGCTGGCCTACCGCCTCGTTTACCAGTCGCCGGCCCACACGCTCACCGACGAAGAGGTCAACAGGGTGCAGGCGCAAATACTGAAGCGGCTGACCGATAAGCTGGGGGCGGTGCTGAGGGGATAGAGAATCCCCACATCCCCCAAACCCTTTTCCAAGATATCTATTCCCACCCAGGCCATCCTTTTTGAAATCCTCCTTAATCCCCCTTTTTCAAAGGGGGACAATCCTTTCTGCACAATGGGTCGTCTCCCTTTAATAAAGGGAGACCGAGAGGGATTTAACACGGAGTAGCCTGCGTAGAGGGGCGAAGCCCCTCTTAATAATATTCCCCCTCCCTTTCCAAGGGAGGGGGACAAAGGGGGTGGGTTGTAAAATCAGCTTCCGATAAGCTCTTTGAGTTTGTCTACAATATCTGTCAGCGGTACTATCTCAGATTCTTTCTCGGAACGTTTTTTTAATTCTACGCTGTTCTTTTCCAGAGTGCGGGGGCTGACGGTTACCCGGAAGGGTATACCCAATAAATCGGCATCATTGAACTTAACACCCGGCGAATCTTCACGGTCGTCTAAAAGCACCTCAAGTCCTGCCGCCGTTAGTTCTTCATAGAGCTTTTCAGCTTCCTGAGAGACCGGCGTCCCTTCCCGGGAAAGCGTACAGATATAGACGTGATAGGGGGCAACGGACAGGGGCCAGATAATACCCTTATCATCGTGGTTAAGCTCGATAACCGCCGCCATGAGCCTACCTAGTCCCATGCCGTAACAGCCCATGACAGAGGGATGCGATTCGCCTTTCTCGTCGATGAAGGAGGCATCGAATTTCTCACTGTAAATGGTACCCAGCTTAAAGATATGTCCCAGCTCGATGCCGCGGGTAGAAGCGAAGGTGCCGCTGCATTGATGGCACGTGTCCCCTGCCCGGGCGCTGGCAATATCAGCGATGATATCAGCTTTAAAATCGCGGGGAAAGTTGACGTTCCTGATATGGGTATCCGGCTTGTTGCCGCCAGCGACGAAGTTGGTGCCGCTGGTCACGGAGTCATCGGCGACAACCTTAAAACCTTCCAGTCCTACCGGAGAAGCGGCACCGGCAACGATACCGGCCTCGATAACCTCGGGCTCGGTAGCCATACGCAGTTCGGTTGCTTTGAGGACATTATTGAGCTTAATTTCATTAACTTCAAGGTCGCCGCGAATAACCACGAAGACCATCTGACCGTCGGCGATATAGAACACAGCTTTGAGGGTATGGCTGTGGGGGATTTTTAAAAAGCCAGCGACCTCCTCGATGGTACCCATACCGGGCGTGGCGACCTCCTCCACGGGCAGCGGCTCACCGTTATCGATACTTACCTTGGCGCTGACGGCTTTCTCAACGTTACCGGCATAATTACAGTCGGGACAGTAGATAATTTCATCCTCTCCGCTCTCGGTAACCGCCATGAACTCGCGGGAGTCCTTGCCGCCGATAGCGCCGCTGTCAGCTTCCACTAACATAGTGGTCAGACCACAGCGGTCAAAGACTTTCTGATAGGCCTCAACCATACAGTCGTAAGCAATGTCAAGTCCGGCCTCATCGACATCAAAGCTGTACAGGTCCATCATATGAAATTCCCGCACCCGGAGGAGTCCACCGCGGGGTCGAATCTCATCGCGGAATTTTACTTGAATCTGATAAAGCATTGTCGGCAGGTCACGGTAGCTGTGTATAAACCGACTGGCCAGCTGGGTAATAACCTCTTCGTGGGTGGGACCGAGAACATGGCGGCGTTCACGGCGGTCGTGAAGCGAGAAAAGTACTTTACCGAGAGCCTTATCGCGTCCGCTTAGCTGCCACATCTCATATGGCTGTAAAACGGGCAGGTTTACTTCCTGACCGCCGGCGGCGTTCATTTCCTCGCGGATAATATTCTCGATTTTCCGCAGCACCCGCCAGCCCAGGGGTAAGTAGGAATAGATACCAGCCGAGAGCTGGTTAATCATCCCGGTCCTTACCAGGAGCTGATGGCTGACGGTATCCGCGTCGGCGGGCACCTCTCTTAATGTTTTTCCGAACAGCTTTGATATACGCACGTGCCTACTCCATTATATCATTATTACCATTTTTATTTGTTTTATACCGACCGTATATATCCTCGGCAACATCAGGTACTGCATCTCGTAGCCAGACTATTAATAGTATCTTCAATAGCGAGAAGGTCAGCTTCCTGGGCGAGAATCAATTCCTCCAGCATATTATGTACGGCCAATAATTTGGCTGCCTCGGTGGGATTAGTCGACTGGTTATGTTCTTCAACTACCTGCTGGTCTTCCTCGATTAACTGATTAATAATTTCGACCCTGACGTTGTATTCCTGAACCAGTTCGTTGTAACTCTTCATATCGGCGGGGCTATCGAAATACCACCCCTTATAGTAGAGGGGATTTTCATCTTCATAGACGACATGTCCGGCAGTGGTCTCGAGCGCCAGGTACTGCCCGCCGTCAACCTCGGCGAGTAACCAGGCATGATCAGAGAGTATAATATCGTTGATGGGAGTATCTTTACTACCGACGACGATTAAGGCGTCAATTCCCTGAGCTTTGAGCATGCTCCATACTTCCGAAGCCATATCCGAGCAGACAAAGAGGTCGGCCTTACTGTAGGCATGGGTATCATGGTAGTACTCGATGATATTTGTCACCGTTTCCACAACGGTATCCCCGATAAGGTTATACTGGCCGGCCATGCTGCTAATCTGGATTTGTAAATCGTCGATAGTAGCAAGGGCCGCCTGTAACTCGCCTTCGGCGGCTTCTTTGGCTTCTTCTAAATCACCTACCTGGTTCTGCAGTTGAGCTATATTATTCTGGGCATTATTGAGCTGTTCTACAATGCTGTCATATACATCCTGAGCGACGCCGTCGCTCTGGCAACCCGTCAGTACGATTGACATGATAAATATAACCGCTATCAATGAAACCAGTAAAGTTCTCTTCATCAGTCCCCTTTCCAAGGGCGGCGGGCGGGAAAAGTTAGCTCCTTTTTTCCCCGTACCCTTTTCTTTTTATCTACCTCACCCCCTGTGTCCCCCTCTCCTATCAAGGAGAGGGGGAG
>CAZCZJ010000047.1:0-17529 GCA_964503235.1 uncultured Dehalococcoidaceae bacterium
TACAGGGATTCAGCCCGGGTACGTCACCGCCGCCTGTTAAAATACCAATGCTCTTTGTCATCACTACACCTCCCCATCCCCATTATACCGCAAAATTCCTGGTATTTTTCATCTCTCTACTGTTTCGGCACCTAACATAGTATGCTCGTATAATTTCCCTTTTTTGGATTTTGGTAGTATAAACACCAATACCTTTTGTGTAATGTCAATATTCAGAATATTGAACTTTTCGTCAGATTGTGACATGTAAACAGGTTTTTCCGAGTAGATAGAATAATACCAGACTGAGCGTAAAGGTACTATTGAAGACACCGTCTTACAGACTTTTAATCAGGGTGTCACAGGTTCGAGACCTGTACGGCCTACGCTAAAAAAACGGAGAAGAGAACAAGACTACCGGTTGCCTTGCTGGCAAGAGCGTTGCCCCTCTGAAGAGTTTTGACTAACTGATCCAGGCATTAAAACGCAGCCCTGAAGCCGGGTCATATTCTCTTTCGAATGCCTCCGGGTAGTTATTTTTCCATGCCTCCATTTGAGACATCGTTACCTTCTCTACTTCAACCAGGTAGCCGCTTGTAGCCATGCCGGGACAATGCTTGGAGATAATGCTGTTGGGAGATATCAGGTTAATAGCGCCGCCGCGGTCAAGTTCTCCCGGTATTATCCAGTCAGTTCTGGCTCCGTGGTCCATATATACGACTCCGGGTTTGATTCTTTCCCAGACAATAGCGCCGCCGAGAATAGACCCCCTTTCATTATATGCCCTCACGATGTCTCCGTTCTTTATGTACCTGGCTTCGGCGGTTGAAGGATGTATCCAGAGGGGCTCGTACATATAGCCGTCCCAGGCTTTTACTTTACAGGTCCTGATTTCCCTGGTCCAGGATATATCATCGCACTGGGCATGCATTCTCCACCTTCCGTGGTTGGACATCATCAGCAGGGGATACTTCTTAGCCCTTTTACTGGAAATCCTTTCGTCGTGTGTTTCGCTTTTTTCCACCCATTTAGGAATCGGCTGTCTTTCTTTGTCGTCGGGGAAGTGTTTTGCCAGTCTCTCCGAGTATATCTCCAGCTTGCCGGAGGGCGTTTCCAGGGGGTATTTCTCGGGGTCTTCATAGAATTTCCTGAAACCCGGAGGGTCATTTTCCCAGTCCGAGGCAACCGGGAAGACGAAATACTGTTTTTCCTTGAATTCGTCCCAGCCGATAAACTCCGGCAGGCCAATTCCTTCGTATGTATATCTAATCCAGTCCTCCAGAGTCTTTCCCCCGGTAACCTCCTCGTACTTGCCCATCTTTTTGGCGACTTCCAACACGGCTTCGTAGTCGCTCTTGGACTCGCCGACCGGTTTGATGGCCTGTCTCTGGAGCAGCACGTTGATGAACTGGACACCCTGGGCGCTATTGGTCATAATATCGTCCATCTCATATAGGGTGCTTATGGGTAAAATAATATCGGCGAGTATGGTGTCGTTTTCCAGCCATTGGTGCTGCGCAATGATACACTCTATCTTGGGACTCTGGTAGGCTTCGGCGAACTTGTGCCCCTCGTTCCAACAGGTAGTCAGGCAGGGGTTATCGGTCCATATCATGTGCACTTCCGAGCAACCCTCGGCGGGGTATTGATATTTCACAAACTGGTTCTCTACCCGCTCCATGTTGGCGCTGGAACCCCAGAAAGTGACCGGGGGATTCAAGATTGCCTCTTTGAAGAGAGTCTTGGGGAAGAACTGTTTCTGGCTGACCCGGGCACCATGACATGAAGGCATTAATATCCGGTCGGTAAAAGCCAGGTCGGTAGCCATGTTTACCCAGGTATAGCGGTTGCCCGCCGCCGTAACGCTCCGGGGCATGCCGAGATAGGTCATGATGCACTGGTGCACGCCGGGTTTGCCGAGTCCCTGCATGGCTAGAAGGACGCCTTCCAGCCTGGCCGGTTCGTGTGAGAACGGCCCCCGGATATAACCGCCGCCGAAGTAATGGGCGATGGAGGTAGCCCTAGCGGCAAACTCCCTTGCCAGCGCTTTTATCGTCCACTCCGGTACGCCGCACTTTGGCGAAGCCCATTCGGGCGTCTTGGGCACGCCGTCTTCCCTGCCCAGCACATAGGCTTCGAATTTATCAAAGCCGACAGTATGGGTAGTGACATATTCCTTGTCATATAGTCCCTCGGTCATCCAGACGTGGGTTATCGCCAGTTGCAGTGCCGCATCAGTATTGGGTAGCACCGGTATCCATTTATCGGCGTGTACGGCGGCGCCGTAATTCAACTCAGGGCAGATATAAACCTGTTTGATGCCGATATCCGACCAAAAATAGCTGAGCCGGCTGGCGAATTGCCCGCGGAACCCCCAGGGCGTCGTCTCCGGGTCACCGCCCCACATTAATAACAATTCAGTATTCTCGGTTATGTCCTTGACAATATTGGCTGCCGGGAGCATGTGACCGCATAAGCCGGTCCCCCACATATGCATACCACCGTAATACCACCCCTCCCAGCTATCCGCATTCCTGATCTGCTGCGTCCAGCCGCCTCCAAGCGCCCTCATCAGCAGCCCCGGCAGGCCGTGCGGACCTTGCACCAGCTTGCACTCGCCGTGACCGTCTCCCTGGGCTAGAATAGCATAAGGACCGTATTCCTTACGCACCCTCTTTATCTCGTCGGCGATTATCTCTGCGGCTTCATCCCAGGATATCCTCTTGTACTTGCTCTTGCCCCGGTTCTGGGGATTCCTTTCGCCTTTCGGGTCCCAGTCAACCCGTTTCAGGGGGTATTTTATCCGGTTCGGCGAGTATATCCGTTTCTTGTAAGCCAGGGAATAGGGGCCGGGCAGCGATTTCCAGTTCGGTTCCAAAATTATGCCGTTCTTCTGGAATTTCCAGGGATTAAGGGCTTTCCTGTCATATTTCCAGTCGTAATGCAACGGTCTTATCCTGATTATTTTGCCATCTTTTACGTCCACGGCGCCTTCCGCGCCACCGGTGGTCACACCGCTGAGACCGACCGTCCTGAGGACCGTTTTTACTTTGCCAGTCACGTTTGAAGCTTTTTTTACCACGCCAGGCACCTACTTTCGTGTTTATACTTATAACGTCCGCCCCACCTCGAAACTGTCCCAGATAGCCCCCATGATATTCCTCGGCTCTCGGCAGTCTCCGACCGTGTAAACGGTTGAAAACCGCCCTTTAAGAGCCTGGTATAGTCCATCATCTGATTTCAAGCCTGTTGCTATTACTACCGTATCTGCTTTTATTGTTTTTCCAGAATCCCCAGTGTTAACGATAATACCTTCGCCAGTTATTTCCCGGATGTTAACACTGGTCAGGACATTTACCTTATTCAGTGCCAGTAAGTCCGTAAGCATCATGCGGTTCATAAGCGGCACCGATAAAAATCCTGCCATTAATTCGGATAGCATCTCGACCAAGGTCACCTGCTTTCCCTGTTCCGCCAGCCATATGGCTGTCTCGCAGCCTATCATACCTCCGCCGATAACGACCACTTTGTCCCTCGCCTTTTTCTTACCGAGCATTAAGTCTGTACAGGTTATTACACCGGCTTTATTGATGCCGGGAATATCAGGTATGATGGGACTAGAGCCAGTAGCGACGATAATGGCATCCGGATTTTCCTGTGCGACGAGTGCCGGCGATACCTCTATCTCCGTATTTACTTCTATGTCCAGCTTTTCGAGTTCATTTTTATACCAGTCCAGCAACGTACCCACGTCTTTTTTAAAGTCGGGCACCGAAGCCTCGATCAAGTGACCGCCCAGGTCTTTCCCTTTATCGTACAGTATTACCTGGTGACCTCTAATCGCGGCGACTCGGGCCGCCTCCATTCCGGCCACACCCCCGCCGACAACGATGACCTTTTTCGGTACCTCTGCCTTATTGAGCTGGTACTCCCTCTCTCTGCCACAGGCGGGATTAACCGCACAACTGAGCGACTCGCCCTTCATGAATCTCCAGATGCAACCTTCGTGACACCCGATACAGGGTCGGATATCCTTTGTCCTGCCTTCGGCAACCTTGACCGGCCAGTAAGCGTCGGCCAGCAGCCCTCTGCCCAGAGCCACCATATCGGCTTCTCCCGAGGCGATAACTCTTTCGGCCAACTCCGGGACTTCCAGCCTGCCGACGGCGATTACCGGGATATTAACCACTTTCTTGACCATAGCAGCCATATCGGCCATGCATCCATGTTTCTGATATCCCGGGGGATGCGCCCAGTACCAGCTATCGTAACAGCCTGCATCCACGTGCAGGGAGTCGAAACCGGCTTCCTCGAGCAGTTTAGCCATTTCCAGACCTTCTTCGATATCACGTCCAGCTTCCTCGTAGTCTTCCCCGCTAAGCGCCCCTTCGTTTAAGCCCTTGATATAGTGTTTCAGACCGAACCGGTACTGCACCGGGAAATCGGTCCTGGCATGTTCCTTAATGATATTTAATACCTCAATGGGTAATGTAAGCCTCCCCTTGAGGTCGCCGCCGTATTTATCGGTCCTCTTGTTCCAGATAGCCGTAGTAAACTGGTCAAAGAGATAACCTTCATGGCCGTGTAGCTCGAATCCGTCGACTCCGGCTGCTGCCAGGAAGTCGGTGGCATCGCCGAAAGCCTCGACTATTTCTTCCACCTCACTTGTCTCCAGGGGTCGACAGGTAATTTCTGGATTATAAAAATGGGGTATTGCCGAGGCCGATACCGGTTGGTCACTGAAAGCGGGGAGGGGAATGACACGACCGAATCCGGCCGTTAACTGCACGAATATTTTGGCTCCCAGGGCGTGGACGCCTTCGCAAAGTTCACCGAAAGCCTCAGTCGATGCCTGATTGATCATGTGCTTATTTCTGCCGATACCGCCTCTTTCATCTCTTACCTGAAAAAGACCGGTAATTATCAACCCTACACCACCCCTTGCCCTTTCGATATAGTAGTCGATACCGCGGGTTCCGGGATTTCCGTCCGGATTCGTGAGGCCGATAATACCCATCGGCGCCATGGCTATTCTGTTCTTAACGCGTAAGTTACCTATTCTTATAGGTTCGAATAATTTCGGATATGCCACCAGTTTTGTGTTTCCTTTCGCATATCAATAAATCAAGCGTAATAAACTACATTATAGTGCTATTTGAAAAACTGATGCAAAAATACAGATTGTTGGCCCAACAGTAAGGAACCAAACTCTAATAAACTGACGTGAAGGTCATAGAGAAGATTTTAGTTCTACCTTTTATCCTGCTATGTACCACAGGAATTGTCTAATATGGGTTATAGTCAGTTTACGCGGTTCATTTGGGTAGTCATTAGCTTGACAAAACCAGCTAAAACAGGCTAATCTATATCTGTAAGTGGTTAGTGTTGCGGTTGACTTTTACTCACAACGACCATTAAGCAAATAACCCTCAATCAGCGAATTAATACTATTAACTGAGAGCGCGTTTTTTAAAAGAATGTGGTCATTTGATTGACTTTTCATTGTTGTTACCGTAAAATTAGCTACGATATTGTGCCCACATAGCTCAGTTGGTAGAGCACGTTCTTGGTAAGAACGGGGTCATCAGTTCGAATCTGATTGTGGGCTCGGAAAAAAGGGAGGATGAAATGGCAAAACAGAAATTCGACAGGTCAAAACCACATGTAAACGTAGGTACCATCGGGCATGTTGACCATGGCAAGACCACGCTTACGGCGGCGATAACACTGGTGCTTTCAAAAGCAGGTGTCGGGCAAACCCAGTACCGTGCCTTCGATAGTATTGATAACGCCCCCGAGGAAAAGGCAAGAGGTCTGACAATTGCCATTGCCCATATCGAATATGAAACGGCTAAGCGGCACTATGCCCACATCGACTGCCCCGGACATGCCGACTTTATTAAGAATATGATTACCGGTGCTGCCCAGATGGACGGCGCTATTTTGGTTGTCAGCGCTCCGGATGGCCCCATGCCGCAGACTAGAGAGCATGTATTGCTGGCAAGACAGGTGCAGGTGCCCTATATCGTGGTCGCCTTGAACAAAGTGGACATGATGGATGATGAAGAGCTCCTGGAGCTCGTTGAGGTTGAGGTCAGGGAACTCCTGAGTAAATACGAATTCCCCGGTGATGAGATACCGGTAGTTAGAGTCAGTGCCCTCAAAGCCCTGGAATGCGGCTGTGGCAAAAGGGAATGCGAGTGGTGCGGCGCTATCCTCAAGCTGATGGATGCCGTCGATAGCTATATACCGGTACCCGACCGTCCCAAAGACCAGCCGTTCCTGATGCACGTTGAAGACGTATTCTCCATCAAGGGTCGTGGTACCGTGCCTACCGGCAGGGTCGAGCGTGGTACGGTTAAAGTCGGTGACGAAGTGGAAATCGTCGGCCTGCACCACGAGCCGCGTAAGGTCGTCGTTACCGGACTGGAAATGTTCCACAAAACACTTGACCAGGCCGAGGCTGGCGATGCCGTCGGCGCACTCCTCAGAGGTGTCGAACGTGAAGACATCGAACGCGGCCAGGTACTGGCAGCCCCCGGCAGCATCAAGCCCCACACCTATGCCGAAGGCCAGGTGTATGTCCTGACCAAAGATGAAGGCGGTCGGCATACCCCCTTCTTTAACGGATACAAACCGCAGTTCTATATCCGTACCACCGATGTTACCGGTACTATCGAGTTGCCGGAAGGTGTTGAGATGGTCATGCCGGGCGATAATATTGCCATGAAGATTAAGCTTATTTACCCCGTAGCTCTGGAAAAAGGCTTACGCTTCGCTATTCGTGAGGGAGGTAGAACGGTAGGGGCTGGAACATTCAGCCGCATTATCGAATAATTATGGCCAAGAAAGCTGACGCCAGAGGGGTAATTTACCTTGCCTGTACCGTGTGCAAGGAAAGGACCTATACGACAACTAAAAACAGAAAAAACGATACGGAACGTTTAGAGCTGAACAAATACTGTCCCCGCTGCCGGGTTCACCGGATACATCGGGAAGCAAAATAGGAGAACACAATAAATAGACTGGGAAGAGTCCGCTAATGACACAGCATGCTGTCACTAAAAAAAGGCGTTTCCGGCTTTTCAGCTACATTAGTGAAATTGCCAATGAGCTGAAAAAGGTGGTCTGGCTGACCAAAAGAGAAATAGCTTACCTTACCGCGCTGGTAATTATCGTGACGGTATGCATGGGTATCATTTTAGGGGCTCTGGATTTTGGTTTTAGTGAGCTTGTGAATAAGCTATTTTTGGCTGGTAAATAAAAATCCAACTTCAGGATTAAGCAGGGATTATTCAATGCACAGGGCATTCATCACAGTTTCCAGTATTTCGGGCAGCGAGGTTATCTGTGGCGGAAAATAATAAAAAGTGGTACGTAATCCACACCTACTCCGGACATGAAGAGCGTGTGAAAAAGAACCTGGAACAACGCATAAAATTCATGGATTCGGAAAACGTTATCTTTGATGTGGTCATTCCCACCGAGGATGAGATAGAAGTAAGAGGCGGTCGCCGGCGCACCGTAACCAGGAAAATATTGCCCGGATACGTACTGGTTCAGATGAGTATGGATGAACACAGCTGGAGCGTCGTACGGAATACTCCGGGCGTAACCGGTTTCGTCGGTAGCGGGAACACGCCTACTCCCTTGGGAGAAGGTGAAGTCGGTGAGATACTGAAACAGATGATGGATGAGGCCCCCAAGGTTAAAATCGGTTTCCGCAAGGGACAGAGTGTCAGGGTAACCGACGGTCCCTTCGTTGATTTCGTCGGCGTCGTCGATGAGATAAATATGTCAAAGGGCAAGGTCAAGGTTTTCCTTTCCCTTTTCGGTAAGGAAACGCCTGTAGAGCTTGATTTCCTGCAGATAGACAAGCTTTAGTATTCGGGGAGATGAGATGGCAAAGAAGATTAAATCAATAATCAAGTTACAGATACCGGCGGGACAGGCTAATCCGGCGCCTCCGGTCGGTCCGGCTCTAGGTCAGCACGGACTGAACATCATGGCTTTCTGTAAGGAATATAATGACCGTACCTCCAATCAGGCCGGCTCGATTGTTCCGGTAGAAATCACCGTCTACGAAGACAGGTCGTTTACTTTTATCACTAAAACCCCGCCAACTTCCGATATGCTGAAAAAAGCGCTGGCTCTGGAGAAGGCCAGTGAACGACCGGGTCATGAGACCGCCGCTACGTTATCGAGAAAAAAGCTTCGTGAAATAGCCGAAGCTAAAGCTAAGGACCTTAACGCTAACAGTATTGAAGCCGCCGAGCGAATTATTAAAGGAACTGCCCGTAGTATGGGTATAGAGGTGGAATAGTATGGTAAAGCACGGTACCAAGTATACGGAAGCAGCCACGCAGGTTGACAGGACCAAAACCTACGAGCCGCAGGAAGCTATCGAGCTGGTAAAAAAATCAGCGACTGCCAAGTTTGATGAAACTGTAGAGCTTCACCTGCGCATGGGTCTTGACCCCCGTAACGCCGCCCAGCAGGTGAGGGGAGTGGCTCTATTGCCTCACGGATTGGGGAAAAGGGTTCGTGTACTCGTTTTTGCCCAGGGAGAGTCGGAGAAGGTGGCCGGTGACGCCGGGGCTGATTACGTCGGCGGTGATGATTTAATCAAGAAGATTGAAGATGGCTGGCTGGACTTCGATACCGCCATCGCTATCCCGGAGATGATGGGTAAAGTCGGCAAGCTCGGCAAAATACTGGGGAGAAAGGGTTTAATGCCCAACCCCAAGTCCGGTACCGTCGTGGGTATGAATGATTTACCCCGGGTTATCGAAGACGCCCGCAAGGGCAGGGTGGAATACAAGCTGGACAGGACCGCCATTATCCACGTACCCCTCGGCAAGGTAAGCTTCGATGAAAAGATGCTTCTGGATAATCTTTCGTCTATCGTAGAAGCCATCGTCAAGGCCAAACCCAGCGGTGCCAAAGGCCAGTACGTTAAAAGCGCTTATGTCACCACCACCATGGGACCGGGAATAAAGCTGGACCTCTCGCAAACTCTTACCCTGACCGCCAGCTAGTCTGTGCTTATATACGGAGCGTTAAAGAGGGGTACAAACCCCTCTTCCTTTTTCCCCACCCCAGCGGTAGTTATCTATTCCCGCCCAGGCCGCCCTGTATCATCCTCGGTTTGTCCGGTAAGATTCCCTCCATCCCCAAAAGAGGCGTCTAAGAGGGGCAAAGCCTCTCTTCTAAAATTCTTCCCCCTCCCTTTCTAAGGGAGGGGGATACAGGGGGTGGGTTATAAAACAACAGGGGGTGAGGTAGAAAGAGCTATGGCTTTACACAATCCCATAGCCGTGATATAATAAACCGTTAACAATTGAAGAAGAATCCTGAGAAAGCGGGTGTCCCGGTATAGTAGGGACTTAATGCCAGGCCTGCCGAGGAATCAGTTTAACCGGATTATCCGGTAAGATAATCTATCCTCGTGCGGTCAGCTCGGGGATATTTCTTTACATAATGTTTTTATCCGGAGAGTCAGCATGCTTTCGGGAGGTGAAAATGCCGACGCAAAAGAAAGTAGATATCGTCGAGAATCTGCAGGAGTTGTTTGCCGGATGTAATATCGGTATCCTGACGGACTATCGGGGATTGACAACCACCGAATTAAATAATTTACGCCGTAAACTGGGGGAGGCGGACATAAAATACCGGGTGGTAAAAAATTCGCTGGCGCAGATTGCCCTGCGTAATGCCGGGAAAGAAGAGTTGGCGGAAATGGTTTCCGGCCCGATTGCGGTAGCTTTCGGCTACGGTGAGATACCGGAAACGGCGAAAGCCTTAACCGAATATATCACCGCCACGAAATCGGCGCTGGCTATTAAAGGCGGTTATTTCAGCGATACCGTTCTATCAGCGAAGGATGTCAGCGCTCTGGCGATTTTACCGTCAAAAGAAATACTCATTGCTCAGGTACTGGCGGGGATGCAAAGCCCCATTACCGGTCTTGTCAATGTATTAGCAGGCCCCATAAGAAATGTCATGGGCGTACTGCAGGCTAGAATTAAACAACTGGAGGGACAGTAATCATGGCAGAAGATGAAGCAAAGAAAGAAGAAGCAGTAGCTGAAGAGCCAGCGGCGGAAGCCCCGGCAGAAGAACCTAAGGCGGAAGAGCCGGCACCGGAGAAGGAAGCACCGAAGGAAGAACCTAAGGCTGAAGCACCGGCAACGGAAAAGGAAGCCGCTAAAAAACCCAAGGCAGCCAAGGAGGATGCCGGTGATAAACCGGCACCGGCCAAAGCCAAGAAATCGGTGGCTATCGAGAATATAATGACGGCTGTCAAGGCTATGAACGTCATGGAGCTATCAGAACTCGTAAAAGCTCTGGAAGTTGAGTTCGGCGTTAGTGCCGCCGCGCCTGTGGCGGTAGCGGCCGCCCCGGCCGCAGTTACAGCTGCCGATGTCGAGGAGCAGACGGAATTTACCGTGATTCTCCAGGCATTCGGCGCCAACAAGATTAATGTTATCAAGGCGGTTCGTGAGTTAACCGCTCTGGGTCTCAAGGAATCCAAAGACCTGGTAGAAGGCGCCCCGCAGCCGGTCAAGGAAGGCATCAGCAAGGAAGAGGCAGCCAATGCCAAGCAGAAACTTGAAGCTGCCGGAGCTACTGTTCAGGTAAAATGATCGCTGGATTTCTCGTAATCCCGAGTTGAATATTACAGACGGATGGCATATCATAGCATTGAAAATACTCCATACTGAGGAGTTACCAACGATATGTCACCAGGGGAAACAATAATATTAATGGGTGTGGGTGGTGGCTTTATTCTTCTCGGGATTATTATGATTCTCTGGGGGAGGTATGAAGAAAAGCGCCTGTTTGATGCCCTCGCCGAGAAACGCGACCTCAGAGAGTTCTCGTTGAAGCACGTTGACAGCCCTCAGCCGGGCGCCCTGCGAATCGGCGGATGGATAGCTATAGCCCTGGGGGCACTGTTGTTGCTGGTGGGTATTATTCTCCGCTTCACCACCTGACTCTTAGTTTAAGGCTAAAAAACAAATCCCGAGAGTATTTATAAAACCCTCGGGATTTTTCTTTTTTTGGTTTTATTTGCATCTTGTTGACAGGTGCTTACCTCACCCCTTGTCCTTCTGCGGAAGGACTGTCGCACCTCTCCAGTCTAAATTACCGGTAAGAAACCGCCGATATTAATGACTGGAAAGGGGAGTTGAGGAGAGAGGGGGCTTTGTCTCAAAAGTACCTTTTTTGTCACCCTGAGCTCGCCGGAGGCGGGCGTGAGGGTCTCGGAGGGGTGTATGTTAATATCAACTTTATTACCCTACCCCGGGATTCTTTCGTCGTCCTTCCGGAATCGGAAGGACTCCTCAGAATGACTTTTAGGGCAAGGCTGAGAGGGGGACAAAGGGGGTGAGCAGGTAAAAACAATAATAAAGCTAAAAGAACCTTATATTTTATCGGAAGGCCACTGTCACCTACCTAGAAGTACATCTTCCCGGGTCCGGTGGTATAGTGGAATACAGGACGGTCTACCCGGCGGAATACCAGCGGGCAATGTTTCAGTCCTGCCGGGATAAAGACCAGGCTGGTCTTGGTGATGATGTGTTTTTCATCTTCCAGCCACAGTTCTACCTCGGCGCCCAGGTCGTACGGGTCATCGTGGTCGGTTCCGAAAAAGGCGATTACTTCGTCGTAGTCGTGGGCATGTGATTTAGGGCTTACGGCCTTGGCGGCTTCCAACTCTTTCTCCGTGAGGGCCGGGCGGGGCATTATCCACACGCATTCCATGTAAAAAGCCCCCGGGATTATATCACTGTCCAGGAACAGGACACGACCGCCCCTGCCTTTTCCGGCCGATGAAATCGGTGGATTCCACGGCGCTTCGGAGGCGGGGTGTTTTAGCTCATTGACTATATATTTTCCGTATTTTGATTCGGGCATAAAGACCTTCTCCTTCAGACTAGGATTCTCCGGTGATAACTAGGTATACTTCTTCTTCAGGCCTTCGCCGCAGGGAAATTCGATGGTGAAGAAGATGGGCCTGGTGATGTTGCGGAACGTCCAGGGACCGACCTCCAGATTGGCCGGTATGAAGATGGCGCCACTCCGCTTAACGATGTGCTTTTCCCCGCCGATGTAGACCTCCATTTCGGCGCAGAGGTCGCGGATGTTGTCGTAGTTAAAGCTGTAGAAGCCGAAGAAACGGTCATAAGGTTGGGTGTTGGCGTCCATGATTTTCCGCTCTTCAGGGACGCCGGGCAGCAGCCACATATTCTCGCAGCCGAACTCCGCGTCCTTGACGGTATCTTGGTCGATATAGGCCATCCGCTTGGTGGTCTTGGGGTCGAAATGCATGTAAGCGGGATACTGATAGCCGGGTTTGTCCTGGGTCACGAACATCTTTTCGTATTTTCTCGCCATTAGCGTTTCCTTTCTCTCTCTTTATTCGAGCGGCTAGACGTACTCGCCGCCGGGGCCGATGGTGTAATGGAAAAAAGAGTCTTCCATGTGGAGTTTAAACGGGCAGTGGATGACATTGGCGGGAATGTAAAGAACGAAGCTCTTATTGAAAACGTATTTTTCGTCCTCTATCCAGAACTCCACCTCGCCGCGCAGGTCCTCCGGGTGTTCCGGGTCTGTCCCGAAGAAGGAGAGAAGCTCCGGGAAGGGGTGGGAGTGCGGGGGAACACCTTGGGCGCCGGGCTTATTCTTCATCTCTTCTATTTGCTCCGGGGTTAGCGCCGGGCGCGGCCTTATGCCAGGATATTTCTCGCTCCACTGCCAGACCATTTCGGAGTAAAAGCAGCCGGGTATGACGTTGGCGTCTGTCCAGACCACGTGCTCCAGAGAGCGGTGGTAGCCTTCCCACGGCCCATCGCCAATCATGTCGCGTTCCCATTCGCGGTAGGGCGGCAGGGGGATGTTGGGTTTCAGTTCGGTGCAGATGTATTTATCGTATTTTCCCATTTATTGGTCTCCTTTTCTCATCGACTTGATATATTATACCGGTTTGTTTACCGGTAGAGGATATTTTTATTTATCAGGGTTTCTCCCGGGCATGGCCAGGGCGAAATCACCGCAGCCCAGCATTACCGTCATCTCGATATGGGGACGGGTGACCTTCTTCCAGGTGAGTGGACCGTGCTTGGTGCCTTTGGGCAGGAAGAGCGCCGTCGTCCTGTCGAAAGTAAGGGGCTGTCCTTCTAACTCTATTGTCATCTCCCCGCCGAGGTCTTCGGGATTATCGGGGTCGCTGCCGATATGCATGACAATCTCGTTGTAGTTATGGGCGTGTTCGAAGACATAGGGATTTGGCGTGGGGACATCGTATATCCAGCTTACTTCAACATAGGTATTGCTGCCGGGAACGAGGGCGTTGCTCATGTAAGTCATTGAGGGTACCTGGTGTCCCTTGTGCTTACCCACCGCCTGCACCCCGACCTCATAAACGGGTTTCTTTACCAGGTATTCTTCATAGTTCACTCTCGGCATTGTATCTCACTCCTTCAATGATATTGGCGGGAATACCGGATGGAGGTGAGCCTGTTGGGCTGATTTTATACCGTAGGTATTTAAAGTGTCAATTAGTATCGATTCCGGACGTTATTCCGTTTCCGGCACTGTACTCAGCGATTGAAGGTCGGCTTCGATTCTTAATGCATTGACCTGGAACAGGTTGGATGGTATCACCTTGCCGTCTCTATACACGAACCAGGCAGCGTGTTGCCAGTAAGAGTTGTAGTTCCAGTCAGACTCTCCCGTCATGTCGACTGCTACGAGCCAGATGTCGGAGCCGTCCTTAAAATACTCGGACTGTACGCTCCAGTTATCGCAGTAGGTATAGAAATCGGAAAGATATATCTTGGCATCGTAGCTCTCGGCTCGTTCCAGCAATCGCTGGTAGACCGCCAGTTTCGCTTCATTAGCGGTACCGACTGAGTTGCCACTCGTCGTGGCAGCCGTTGTCTCTGGTGTGGTGTTCCCGGATAAACCCAGGTCCTGGCAGGCGGAAACCGATAGCAGTGTAACGGTAAGCACAGAAACAACCAGAATAGATATTATAAATTTACTTTTTCTACCGGTGATTTTCATCGTATCTCCTCTTGAATCAGCATACCATAATTGCCTGGGAGGCAACAAACAGAGGCGTAGTTTTCTGACTGTTTCAGGCTAAGGCTTCGTTGCTTTCAAGGAAAAAGTCAACGGTATCTTGTCTCCCTCCGGGTGCCAAATGCCGTCAGCTTCGTGCTTGAGGAAGGGGAACCACCCGAAAGAGCACCCCGGGAACTCATGGAGATATACGATATGCAGCTCCGCACTAATCAGCGAATTGATTATTTCACCCAGCGTATGCTGCCATTCGTACGAGTCCAGTTCATGCGTAAAATCGGAAGCATAATCCCCGCCGCCTTCGTAACGGTCAGGGCTATCCTTGGGGAAATAGGACTCGGTTACTTTAAATTCCGTGGCATCATTTTCAGCGTAAAACAC
Source organism: uncultured Dehalococcoidaceae bacterium (assembly GCA_964503235.1). Lineage (GTDB taxonomy): Bacteria > Chloroflexota > Dehalococcoidia > Dehalococcoidales > RBG-16-60-22 > W425. The sequence goes on from CAZCZJ010000047.1 coordinate 14,452, forward strand.
ATGACCTAACGGGTGCCCGTCGACGATGTAGAAAAATCCTCCCGACTTTAGAAAACTGGCGATTATTTCCGCACATCTTGTCAGGTCGGGTAGCCAGCATAGCACGCCGTATGACGTGAACACTGTATCGAATTTTTTATCCAGTACTTGCGGTAGAGCATAGATGTCACTCTGGATGAATTCGGCATCAACGCCGATATCCTTGCTCAATTGCCGGGCGTAATTGATGGCATCTTCTGAAAAGTCTACGCCGGTGACAGTTGCTCCCAGGCGTGCCCAGGCAAGCGTATCCATCCCGAAGTGACACATTAAATGGAGCAGGGACTTTCCGGATACTTCGCCCATTTCTTCGATTTCGATATACTTCAGCGTCTGTCGGCCGTTCTTAAATCCCTTAACATCGTAAAACTCCGATTTTACATGAGCACCGGTCAGGGCGTTCCACATATTTTTATTGTTTTCAAGTCGTTCGTCCATCCGTCTTCTTCTTTTTACTTATTATTATAAACGCTGGCATAGATGATACATTGTGTTCCCAGGATGCGGAAATGTTCAATGATAAAACCTGCTTCCTTCAGTTCTTTCCGGTAGCCCCGCTCATTGTTGGAGCGTGCCGGTATTCTGGGTAACCGCAGCGTCTTTCGCTTCCCGTCGATATATGCCGGATAGTCGTGAAGTGCCGAGTAATCTCCGTAGCTTGTCTCAACAAATTCTCGAAAGTTTGATATTTTTCGTGTAAATTCTTTTTGTTGAATATCCTCACGGAAATATGCCTTTCCGTCATTTTTCAAAATACGTTTTACTTCTGCTAAATACCTGGCACGATGGTCATCGGTAACCAGCATCTGTAAACACAGACTATCTATGGCGGCATCAAATGAGCTATCGGCGACCTGAGAGAGGTCGGTGACGTCCGCTATGATAAATATTTTTTCGCCTCTTCGACCGGTTATTTCTCTGGCTTTCTTGATGGCTGACTCGGAAATATCCACGCCGAGATATCTAAAGCCGCGTTCCAGCAGGTGCCTGGCAAGGTGCCCCTCGCCACAGCCCAGTTCTATTACCCGGGTTTTTAACAGGTGACACCCGGCATAATCCATAAAGGCATCGATGCTTTCTACCAGGCGCGCGAAGTCGTCTGGACTAGAAATCCAGTACTCAATTCCCTGCTCGTAGATGCGACGAAATCGGTCTTCATAGAGCCTGAAATAGGGGTTATCGTTCTTAATATCAGCGTTCATAGGACAACTTCAAAGAATACCAGTTTTACCGACGGTCTGTCTACCGCTTATTCTGTCCTTCGCGGCCGGTATTGGATTGCCTCGGCGACGTGCTGGGCTTTAATGGTATCCGAGGCTTCCAGGTCGGCGATGGTCAGCGCCAGCTTCAGAATCCTGTGAAAAGCCCGGGCGGACAGGTAGAGTTGTTTCATCGCCGCCTGGAGCAGGTTCTGGGCGGAGTCTTCTACCCGGCATATCTCCCGTATTTCGGTCGGAGTCATCTCCGAATTACTCGTCAGGGACGTCTTTTCGAAACGTTGCAGTTGCCGCTGTCGGGCGGAGGTAACGCGTTCCTGTACCTTCTCGGAGCGTTCCCCAAGTCGTTCGTCGGTGAGTTTTTCGTAGTCGATATGCGGCACCTCGACGAAGATATCAACGCGGTCGATAAAAGGACCGCTGATGCGTCTCTGGTACCGCGAGACCAGGCTGGGAGGACAGGTGCACTGCCGGAATGGGTCGCCGTAGAAGCCGCAGGGACACGGGTTCATCGCGCCCACCAGCATGAAGTTGGACGGAAACGTAACTCTCCCCTGGGCGCGACTTATCGTCACTACCTTGTCTTCGAGGGGCTGACGCAGTACTTCCAGCAGCGAGTGCCCGAACTCCGGCAGTTCGTCGAGGAAGAGGACACCGCGGTGACTCAGGCTGATTTCACCGGGCTTAGGAAAGTGTCCCCCGCCCACCAGGCCCGCGTTCGATATGGTGTAGTGGGGAGCGCGGAACGGCCTCTGCCTGACCATCGGCTTATCCGAAGGCAATAGACCGCTGACGCTGTATATCTTGGTAACCTCCAGGGCTTCATCGTTGGTCATTGGCGGCAGTATCGATGACAGAGCGCGTGCCAGTAGCGTCTTCCCGCTGCCGGGCGGTCCGCACATTATCACGTTATGCCCCCCGGCTGCCGCTACTTCCAGGGCACGCTTGACGTGTTCCTGTCCCTTGATATCGGCAAGATCGGTTGCGGCGGAAATCGGGGCCAAGGGGACGGACGATGCCTCCGGTATGTATTCCGGTGCCGGTATCTCCCCGCGCAGGTAACTGACCAGTTGTGCCAGCGAAGCAATCGGGATGATTTTCATCCCCTCGATTAAATCCGCTTCCTTGGCGTCGCTCTCAGGCACGATAACGGTGGAAATCCCTTCTTCGTGGGCCAGGGCTACCATGGGTAGAACGCCGTTGGTATGACGCAGCCCCCCGTCCAGCGATAGTTCTCCCAGGAACATGATGTCGTTAACCTCGGCGCTGACCTGCTCCGAGCTCATCAGGATGCAGACGGCTATCGGCAGGTCGTAAGCCGGCCCCGCCTTTTTCAGGTCGGCCGGAGCCAGGTTGACCACGATGCGCTTCATCGGGAAGGTACAGCCCGAGTTGCGTATGGCGGCGCGCACCCTTTCCTTCGACTCCTGTACCGCCGCATCCGGCAGCCCCACGATGGTAAACGCGGGCAGCCCGCTGGAAATATCTACCTCAACTTCTACTATCGCGCCGTCCAGACCCACGACGGCGCCGCTTGTCACCTTGGCTAACATAACAGCCTATTGTAGCTTAAAGCTCTATAGGAACGCAAAACCCCGCCTGTCATTGAGTCTCTCTGTCATTCTGAGCGTAGCGAAGAATCTCGTAAGGGTGGTGTGTCATTCCCGCCAAAGCGGGAATTCAGTTCCCCTTTTCCCCCCACCTGTCATTGCGAGCCAGGCGAAGCAATCCGTTTTCTTGTCTACCTCACCCCCTTTGTCCCCCTCTCCTGTCAAGGAGAGGGGGAAGTTATTATTTAATGGAATCCTACCCCTCGATCCCC
>CAZCZJ010000048.1:0-8627 GCA_964503235.1 uncultured Dehalococcoidaceae bacterium
CAATCATCTCTGTGTACCAGGTTATGGTCTTGGGTGACTTGCCTTCAGCTTTATTGGATTGCTCAAAATGCATGATTAACTTCTCCAGTTCCAGTTCCGCCATGTTAAGATCACCCCAATGTAGATTTCGTCTTCTACTCTTCATTTTGTACTTGCCTGCCTTTCCTGTAAATTATCCAGCAGGCAAGTAAGAGGGGTGATACGACAGATTATTCTTAGACGAATCAGGGGGTCACTATTACCTGAAAAAGAAAAACCACCCTATTTCCGGGTGGTTTTGTCTAGCTACAAATTAGCTTTAATTAAGTAGGCCGTACAGGTCTCGAACCTGTGACACCCTGATTAAAAGTCAGGTGCTCCAGAATAGACTTATATTCAATTAAGTGGATAATTTAGTCTCAACAGCCCGATTGTTATGATTTTTATATAGAATCTTATATTTTCAATGCGACCAAACAATCCAGAATTTGGTATATTAATACCTCATATCCTTTCATGAATTCTGTTCTCCTGACAAGGCGTTCCGCAGGAGAGGGGGAATTTTTATTAATAACACCCCATCCCCCTTTATCCCCCTTCCCCTCGGAGGGGAAGGGGGAAATGGAAAAAGAGAGGTTTCGCCCCTCTTAAACACGCCCTGTTTATCTTGGGCTGACACCCCTCTTCGCGGGCTACTCCACTTTTAGGGGAGTGAAGGAAGGGGAAAGGCTTTACCGGACAGGCCGAGGATGATACGAGGGCAGTCGGGTGGGAAAAGATAACACAGGGGGGTGGGGCAGGAATGAACATGTGTTGACTGAATGCAAAAATAACCAGGAAGAACTCTATCCGAGAGAAAAACGGTTATGCTATAATATCCTAGCAGGAAAAGATTTGGTAATGACAGGTACGAGACGAAAAGCCAGGTCAACGGCTCTACAGACTTTATACGAAATTGACTCCGTGAGACGCGATGCCGATGCCGTGGTGGAACGTCTCCTGGCTGAAGTAAATTTTTCCGAGGAAAACAAATCTTTTACCCGCGAGCTGGTGCACGGCGTGGTGAAGAACAAGTCTGAAATCGACCAAAATATCAAGAAATTCGCTCCAGCCTGGCCACTGGAACAGCTAGCTATTATCGACAGGAACGTCCTGAGACTTGCAATCTTTGAAATTTTATTCGATAATAAAGTACCGGTTAAAGTAGCCGTAAGCGAAGCGATTGAGCTGGCCAAGAGTTACGGCAGCGAAAACTCAAGCAAGTTTGTCAACGGGGTTCTAGGTTCTGTATGTACCCTGGCCAGCCGTTAGGAAGCTTTATAAAGGGGGATACAAAGTGGCAGCTATCTTTGAAAAAATCAAAGCTATCGTAGTCGAGCAACTTGGGGTCGAAGAAGCGGAGGTGGTGCCTACGGCCAGCTTTGTTGAGGATTTAGGCGCCGATTCTCTCGATCTGGTGGAACTTATCATGGCACTGGAAGAGGCTTTCTCCAGCGGTGACAAGAAAGTAGAGATACCCGATGAGGTCGCTGAGAAGATAATCACCATCCAGGATGCCGTTAACTATATCAAAGAGCAGGGCGTCAAGGACGACTAGGGATTTTTATTGCCCTTTCAAAACAAATTAACACTGCTAAAGCCAGATAGCCTTTATTATCAGGTATAGTACCAGCAGCCATATAAATACGACGATAGCCGCTGCCACCCACTTTATTCTGCTATTAATCGGCGTGGTTTTTACTTTCTGTCGGTGTTCTTCCAAAATATCGTCGGGTATCATTTTAAACGTCAGGTATATCCCCGCAGGTATCAGAATCAAATCATCGATATAACCCAGCACGGGGATAAAATCGGGGATTAAATCCACCGGACTCAAGGCATAGGCAACCACTACCGTAGCCATAGCTTTGACGTACCAGGGAGTCCTGTGGTCTTTGAGGGCTAAATAGAGGACATATACCTCAGTCTTGAGCTGCTTTACCTTTTCTTTCAACTTCATCAGAAAGATACCCGGGCAGGTGACGGGTTAAGGGGAATACGACCTAGATGCCTTTGACCCAGGCGACGGCGTTGAGGAATATCTGTAAGCCGTCCCCGGTATTGCGGGGTGTTTCCCGCGTCCACCTCGGGTGCTGGGTCCAGCGCAGAAAACGCTCCGGGTGGGGCATCAGGGCAAAGATACGACCGGTGGGGTCGCAAATACCGGCGATATCACGCAACGAACCGTTGGGATTGTGGGGATAGCCCGCCTGCATATTACCGGCTTCGTCAGTATACTGCGCGACGATATTCAGCTTATCCAGAATATCGGGCCCTGCTACCAGCTTACCCTCGCCGTGCGCTACCGGGATATAAAGACTGTGCATGCCGCGGGTAAAGACACAGGGACTATCCTCGTTGATTTTCAGGTAAATCCAGCGGCACTCAAACTTGCCGGAGTCGTTGGCGGTAAGCGTCATCGGCTGAGAACCTTGCCCGTCAAAACCGGGGAGAATACGCGCCTTCACCAGGACCTGAAAGCCGTTGCAGACGCCCATGACCAGTCGGCCGTCATCGACGAATTTCTTAATATCCTCCCCCAGTCTCAGCCGGATTTCATTGGCCATGATTTTCCCCGCGGAAATATCATCGCCGTAGGTAAAGCCACCGGGTATAATCATTATCTGGTAGTCCATGAGGTGTTTCTCTTTACGGAACAGCCCGGTTACCAGCGCCGAATCGACCTCGGCGCCAGCCATCTCGTAAGCGACCTGCGTCTCAAAATCGCAGTTAGTGCCAGGAGCCCGTAGCATTAATACTTTTACTTTAGCCATTTTATCTCTACCATCGTAGCGGCTGCTGCCAGGCTTCTTTCAGTCCGGCTACAGAAGCATTGAGCAGCGTTTTACCGTTTTGTCCGTAAACCTCTAATTTACCGGTATCCGTCACCTTTCCGATTTCGGCGAAAGCGGTACCGGCCATTATTTTCTCAAATTGCTCTTTATCTTCCGGGGCTATTTCAGCCAGAAAACGCGTATTCGACTCCGAGAAGAGGATGTAGTCGTCACGGTCTACCGCCTCACCCAGCGGGACTCTGTCCAGGTGAATCTGCATACCGAGTCCGCCGGCGAAAGCCATCTCGGCGGCAGCAACGCCGATACCCCCCTCGCTGAGGTCGTGGCAGGTTCTTACCAAGCCTTTATTCATAGCTCCCGACAGGGCATTCATGAGCTTCTTGCCCTCTTCCGGACGGACCCTAGGAACGCTATTGCCGATATAGCCGTGAAGGGCGAGATAATGCGAGCCGCCCATCTCGTTAAAGGTTTCGCCGATAATGTATACCAGGTTGTCCGCCTGCTTGCAGTCCATAGAGACAGCCTTACCGGCATCCTCGACGACAGCCATGGCGGAGATGAGGAGGGTGGGAGGGATACAAATGCTTTCATCGCCGGTCTCGTACTCATTGTTGAGGCTGTCCTTGCCGGAGATAAAAGGCGTCCCGTAGACAACCGCTATATCGTAGCACGCCTGCGCCGCTCTCACCAGGTCGCCGAGACGGTCCGGCTTATCGGGATTGCCCCAGCAGAAGTTATCCAGCAGGGCTACTTCTTCCAGGCTGCCGCCGACAGCGACGACCTGTCGCAGGGCTTCATCGATAGCCGAGGCAGCCATCCAGTAGGTATCGATGTCACCGTACCGGGGATTGATGCCGTTCGATATTATCAGCCCCTTGTTCGAGTCGGGGAGGGGCTGGATTACGGCGGCATCACCGGGGCCGTCATTAGCCTCGCCGACGAGTGGTTTCAGAACGCTGCCGCCCTGCACTTCATGGTCGTACTGGCGGATGACCCACTCCTTACTGCAAACGTTCCAGGCGGCCAGTATACGCTTTAAATCATCTTCCAGGTTGGGTGGTTGGGCGAAATCCGGCTCGGGATGCCCGGGCAGCTCCCAAGCTGCCTGGCGCTCCAGTTGGGGCAGCCCGTTATGCAGGAAGCCCATATCGAGGTCACCTACCCTGGTGCCGTGATAATAGAGCTGCAGACGTCGGTCATCAGTGAACTTGCCGATAACAGTAGCCTCGACATCTTCATCGCTAAAGAGTTTCATGAGACGGTCGAGTTTATCGGGCGGGACCGCCAGCAGCATCCGCTCCTGAGATTCGGATACCCATATCTCGGTATAAGAAAGCCCGGCGTATTTCAGGGGTACTTTTTCAAGGTCAACCCTTACGCCGGTTTTCTCGGCCATCTCACCCACCGCCGAGGAAAGCCCGCCACCACCACAATCGGTAATGCGGCGATACAGCCCGAGGTCACATGCTTTCAAGATAGCATCCAGGGCCTTCTTCTCTACAATGGGATTGCCTATCTGTACCGAGCTGGAGGAGATATCCTCGGACTCTTTGTTGAGCTCGCCCGAGGCGAAGGTGACACCGTGAATGCCGTCACGTCCCGTTTTTCCGCCGACGACAACGACAAGGTCGCCCGTATTCTGCTGTCCCTGCTGGCTCATGTCTCTGGGCATGATACCTACCGTGCCGCAGAACACTAACGGGTTACCGAGGTAACGCTCATCGAAGAGCACGGCCCCGTTAAGCGTGGCGATGCCCATGCGGTTACCGTAGTCGGCAACACCGGCGCGGACACCCTTAAAAATGCGCCGCGGGTGCAGCACGCCCTTGGGAAGGTCGGCGTGGGGAAAATCGGGGGGACCGAAACAGAAAACATCCGTATTGGCAATCGGCTTGGAACCCATGCCCGTACCGAGGGGGTCGCGGATTACGCCGCCGATACCCGTAGCCGCGCCGCCGTAAGGCTCTACCGCCGAGGGGTGATTGTGCGTTTCCACCTTGAAACAGACGGCGTAACGCCCGTCGAAATCAATAACGCCAGCGTTATCTTTAAAGACCGAAAGACACCAGGGTTTATTAAGTTCCTCGGTGACACGCATGATGGTACTTTTCATCAAGTTATCAACGATATCTTTACCCAGCGTAATGCGTGCTTTGAAGGTCTTGTGGATACAGTGCTCCGACCAGGTCTGCGCTATCGTTTCCAGCTCGACATCAGTAGCCTGGCGGCCGAGTTTTCTAAAATAGTCCTGGATTATCTTCATCTCGCTGAGATTCAGCCAGAAGCGGTTGTTGCTCAGGTCCATGAGGGCGGCATCATCCATATTTTCGATATCTATCTTCTCCAGCGAGAAGTTATACGTCGCCGAACGCAGGGTTACTGCTTCTTCTTCCGAGACGACGTGTTGTACAACGCTGTTGACGAGGAGCTTGTCACAGATAGACTGCAAAATATCGTCGGGGATATCGCCCCAGAGGAGGTATTTTTGGGCCGTCCTGACGGCTTTTACGCTGTTGATGCCCAGGTCGGTAATGCCTTTCATCACGCTTTCCTCGACGGGGTCCATGACGCCGGGATTATAGGCAACCTCGACCAGACGGGCGCCATCGGGGACGGGGGCTTCCTGATGGGTATATTCCTCAACGATGGGGTCGGTTAGAAGCTCGCGGCAGATGGTCTCCAGTTCAACCCCGGAGATGTCGCCGTCCAGCAGGTAGACATTAGCTACTCTGACCCGCCTCACCGCGGAAATACCCAGGTCGAGGATATCTTTCTCCAAACCATCCGCCCTGGGGTCGTTATATTCTTCCCTTACCGAGACCTCAATGCGATACACGTAAATTTCCTTTCATTATTTAACGAGTCGCGATTAATTTACCCGTTTTTCTATCCTGTTAATCAGAAAGGTGAGCCAGCGACTCGGCTCTTTATTTTGGGCGAAGTCAAATTCCGCGTAAATTTTATCAACAGCTTCGGCAGTATATCTGCCAGCGACGGCTTTCTGTTTGACGAAATCCAGCATGCTCCGGAAAGAACGGCTGTCAACGGCGTAGGGGAACAGCGACAGGACATCCAGCACCCGCAGGATACCGTATTTTACAGCGGGATACTGCAGGCCCTTGAAACGCCTGCCGATGCCGAAGCCGTGAAGATGCATCCGGTTCTCCCAGTGTTCCAGCAGAAGGTCGATAGCACCGTTGAGCTTGGGGTTTTCTTTATGTTTTTCGTACTGACCCAGCAGCATCAAAAGGTTCAGGTTGTCCATCGGGCAGGACTCGATGTCCAGCACCTCGTAGTCGTCGTAATAGCAGTGCCAGCCGCCGTCGCGGGTCTGGGAGTTCAGGGCAATCCTGATGTACTTCTCAATGCGGGGGTCATCACGGTAGCCCATGCGTGCCAGGGAGGAAATGAGGATTGCCGACATGCAGAAATAATTATCTTTTACGTTGGGCGGGATAACGAAAGAGCCGTCCGACTGCTGGAAGCGGAAAACGTCTTCCGCAAGGTGGTCCAATCCCATGTCCTCGAAGGTAAGCCCGATATCAGCCAGGAGAAATAGGTCCCAGTAGGCTTTACCGGTCTCGGTGTAATGCACCCTCCCGCTTTTTAACGCGGGAATGCCGACATTACTATCCTGAAGCCTGCGGACTAATCCCTTAATAGCGCTATCCTTCAATACCGGACGGACATCCGGTTTATTATCGAGTAGCTGTAGTTCTACGGCGTATTTCAGCCATGCAGGACCTTCCAGTAACCAGTCGAGGACTTTTTTCTCCAAAACTACAGCCTGTATACTACCAATTTAACGCACTATCAACGGATGAGAAGCCCTTTTCCTATCATATTTTAACGCTTTTCAGGGCTACCGTAAAGCCTTCGTTACGCTCAAATCGGGAGAAGATATATACCAATCTAAAAAATCGTTCCGTTAACTCACGGTTGTTTTATACCTCTCCCCCTTTTACTAAAACCTCACCCCCGGTGTCCCCCTCTCCTGACGAGGCTTGCAGCAGGAGAGGGGGACAATGGGCGGGGACTAACGGACAACAGCAGGTAATACGAGGGCGGGCGGGAAAAGATATCTCAATTGGTGGGTGGATGGGCGGATAAAAGGACTATAGCCATTATTTGTTACTGCTGTGAAAAAATGTGATATAGTATATAATTGTCAATGTAGGACAAGTTATCCCGCGCCCACCTTCATAACGCAAGGAGGATATTGATGTTAAGATTAGAGGTAAAGACCAAGCTCAGCCCGGAGAAAACAATAGAGCGGGCCGTGTCTTATTTCGGCCCCGATGGCTACGGCCTTGAGGTTAAGGAAAACTATAAAAACCACGCCTATTTCGAAGGAGGCGGCGGCAGCATTACCATTACGACCAGCGTTAAAGACGGAAAAACGAACGTAGACATAGTATCCCAGGAATGGGACTTTCAGGTCCAGGAATTTCTTGAAAAGATTACCTGATTCTTCAGAGACAACAGGTTAATCAACCGGTATTCTACAATGTAAAACAATCCTGTATACCATTATGCAGACTGAACGTACGGGAGGTCTATCTTGACTTTATCCGGATATGCCGGAAATATATTGAAAATCAATCTGTCTGATGGTGATGTCAGCAAAGTGCCAACCGCCGAATACGCGGATAGATTCCTCGGGGGACACGGCATTGCCGCCAAGCTCTACTGGGACATGGTCCCTCCTCAGGCAAAAGCCTTCGACGCGGAGAATTGCCTGATATACGCCAGCGGTCCGGTAACCGGATTTCCCCGGTTCGCGGGTTTCAGATGGAAAACCTGCGGAAAATCGATAGCCGGAGACCGGGAATCATTTAACTACTGTAACCTGGGAGACAAGTGGGGAGCCTTCCTGAAATTCGCGGGCTATGATGCCCTGGCCGTCCGGGGAAAAGCGGATAAGCCCGTCAGCATTTTCATCAATAACGGAACGGCGGAAATCAAAGACGCCTCCAACCTCCGGGGAAAGCTCACTTTTGATATTATCGATACCCTGAAAGAAGAGTATGGTAAAGATACCAGTATCCTCACCATCGGTCCGGCAGGCGATAAGCTGTTAACTTATGCGACCGTGTACGCCGACGAAGGGGCTTCAGGTTCGGGTGGTCTTGCAGCGGTGATGGGGTCGAAAAACCTGAAGGCAATCATCGTCGCCGCCAGCAGCAACAGACCGCAAGCCGCCCATCCGCAAAGACTGCAAAAGCTTGCCGACGAAATCAGGGACATGAGACCCCCGGGCGATATGCCTTCGATGTGGGAGATACCGGGACTGACCCGTGAGCACGCCTGCTACGGCTGCGGTATCGGGTGCGGCCGCCAAGTTTATTCACTTAACGGCGACCGGCACTATAAGTCTTTATGCCAGGCTTCCATATTCTATTCGTGGGCGGTGATGAAATACACCGGAAAGACGGACGGTGCCCAGTTGCTGGCGACCCGACTCTGCGACGGCTACGGCATAGACACCGCGGTGATGCACGGGATGATTGAATGGATAAACGCCTGCCAGGAGGCCGGACTGATAACCGAAAAGCAAACGGGATTGCCATTGAAAGAAATAGGCAGTCCTGAATTTATCGAGAAGCTCATGGGCATGATTGCCCGTCGGGAAGGATTCGGCGATGTTTTAGCCCGGGGCACCATAGCCGCCGCCAGAGAAATCGGGGCTGAGGCGGAGAAAATGCTGCACAGCTACATCGCCACCCGGAGCAGCGAGACCAAAGACTACGACCCCCGGCTGATGATAACGACCTCTCTTCTCTACGCCACCGAACCGAGAAGGCCGATACAGCA
>CAZCZJ010000048.1:8727-17455 GCA_964503235.1 uncultured Dehalococcoidaceae bacterium
TGATGATAACGACCTCTCTTCTCTACGCCACCGAACCGAGAAGGCCGATACAGCAGCTGCATGGGATTTGCTCTCTGGTGATGGCCTGGCTGGAAATGGGCGGAGGCAAGCCAGGCGAATTTTTCACTATCGAGGATTTCCGGAAAACCGCCGAGAAATTCTGGGGCGGTGCAATCGCTGCCGATTTCTCCACCCTGGAGGGTAAACCGCTGGCGGCTAAAATAATACAGGACCGCGCCTTCGTCAAAGAGAGCCTGGTGCTCTGCGACCTAAGATGGCCGGCCATGGTAATACCGGGCGGAACCGGCGATTCCACCCTGGAAAGCCGGATATATTCGGCAATCACCGGACAGGAAACTGACGAAAAAGAGCTTAATAAAATTGGTGAGAGAATCTGCAATCTGCAGCGGGCGATACTTCTCCGGCAGGGATGGCGGGGTCGCCAGGATGACCAGCTCCTGGACTACTATCATACCGTTCCTCTGGAAAAGGCCGAGATTTTCTGGAATATCGATGGTTTAGTGCCGGGCAAAGACGGCGAAATAATATCAAAAGTCGGTACGGTGGTCGATAGAGATGACTTTGAAAAGCTCAAGGACGAATACTACGAACTCCGGGGCTGGGACGTTGCCAGCGGACTGCCCACCGAAGCCAAACTGGCAGAACTGGGGCTCCAAGACATCGCCGGGGATTTAAAGGGGCGGGGACTCGTCAAGTAAGGAAATATCTATTCCGCCTCTCCCTTTTTAGTTTGCCAGAGTTTGTTCACCGGATGTATTATGAACACGAGTAAAAGTATGGAAAAAGATTTAGTCCCGCCCGGTCTGACTTTTCTTGCCGATAACATCATTTCCACACAGAATATCCTGGGTATCGATAAAGAACAGAGCGCCCGGTGGGCACAACACCTTAACCTGCCGCGGCAGGCCGAGACGGCCTTTTTTGCCGGGTGCGGCTACCAGTTCTCCGGGCAGCTAGAAGCATTGATGTCGCTGATACGACAGATGGATAAAAGCGTTATCGGCGCCGAACTGCCGATGCGTTTCGCCCGCTTCCAGAAAAAGCTGGGAATCAACCTCCCCGGTATGTACAGTAAAGTCCTTTCACGGGGGAGTACCGCCGAAGTACCTCCTCTGGAAGCGGCGATAAAAGTACTGCGAAAGCTGGGAATCGAGCCAGGCTATCTCGCCGAAGAAGAGCCCTGCTGCGGGGCGCCTCTTTACCAGGCAGGACTGCACCGGAAATTCACCGAGAACGCCCGGCAAGCTTATAAGAAACTAAAGTCGGCGGGCGTCAGGCAGGTAATCAGCATCGTGCCTTACTGCACCAATGCTTTACAGAGGCTTTTCCCGCAATTTATAAAGGACTACGACCTGGAAGTAAAGCATTTCCTGGAAATCGTATCTGAGGACCTCTCATCGTACGAGCTGCGTTTCCCCCGAGAAGTGAAGGTCACCTACCACGACCCCTGCCAGATGGTAAGGTACCTGAGCCTGGTCGATGAGCCGCGCCGGATACTGAGGGCGATAAAGGGCATCGAGCTGGTGGAGCCGGAATGGACGAAGGAGAAATGGTCTACCTGCTGCGGGGGCGGGGGAGGCTTCGAGGCTGTCTTTCCCGAGCTAAGTCAGGTACTGGCGGTGAACCGCACCAGCGAGTTACTGGAAACGGGTGCCGAAATCATCGTGACGCACTGTCCGGGCTGCGTCATGCAGCTCAAGAACGGCCTGCGGGAGCTGAAAGTGGAAGGCGTGGAGGTGCTCGATATTGCGCAGGTAATCGATATGGCTATGGAAAAATGAGTAAAAAATCGGATTTCAAGAATTACAAAAAAGAGATAATGGACGCCGCCCACAACGACCGGCTCAGGCTGGCGCTATCGCGGGCTATCAAAAGTTTCCGCGGTAATGTCAAGAAAGCCCTGGAAAAATACCCCGGAACGGTGGACATGGCGGAAGAAGTAATCGAAATAAAGCAGAAAGCCATCCCCCGGATGGAAGAGCTGGCGGAGCAAGCCATCAGGGAGATAGAAGAAAACAAGGGGAAGGGCTATATCGCCAGGACTGCCGACGAGGCACTGGACATTATTTCCGACCTGACCGGCAGCGGCAAGCTTATCGTCAAGGGGAAAACGATGACGGGAGAGGAAATCGGGCTGCGCGAGCACCTGGAAGAAATCGGCAACGAGGTCTACGAGACCGACCTGGGTGAGTTTATTCTGCAGAAATTAGGCTCCAGGCCGATGCACATACTGTCGCCGTCCATCCACGTTCCCCGTGAAGACGTCGCCGAGCTTTTTTCCAGGGTAATCGGGAAGGATATTAAACCGGAAGCTGATATCGCCGAACTGGTGGCGGCAGCCCGCGAGTTCCTCAGAGAGAAGTTTTTCCAGGCGGACATCGGCATCAGCGGGGCGAACGTCGTCGCGGCGGAAACGGGCACGCTTTTCATTATCGAAAACGAGGGCAATATTCGCCTGGCCACCGGCGCGCCTCCGGTACACATCGCCCTGGTAGGCATGGAAAAGCTGGTGCCAACCCTCGCCGATGCCTACAAGGTCAGCGAGGTAACCTGGCGCTACGCCAACTACACGGTGCCGTCGTACGTCAGCCTGATATCCGGACCCAGCAAGACCGGAGATATCGAAAAGGTGACCACCTACGGCGCCCACGGACCCAAAGAATTCCACGTTATCTTCCTCGACGGCGGTCGTACCGAGCTGGCGAAATACCCCAAGCTACAGCAGGCTCTCTACTGCCTGCGCTGCGGCGGCTGCCTCTACGAGTGTCCGGTCTTCGCGGTGACGGCGGGTAATTTCGGCGACAAGTATTTTACCGGCATCGGCGCCGTCTGGGCGGCTGTAGTTAATAAAGACCCCGAAAAAGCCGCGTCGATCGCCTATACCTGCCTGACGTGCGGTCGGTGCAAGGAGAGATGCCCCGTGAAAATCGACGTACCCGAAATGATAATCGAGCTGCGAAAATCATTAGCCGAAGGTGAGTAAAGCTGTGAGAGAAATCGAAGCCAGCGCTGTTACCGAAGCCGTTGCCGACCTGTTCGTACAAGCCAACTACGGACTGACCGAGGACGTAATCAGCGCCCTGAAGCAGGCACGACAGCAAGAGGAATCACCGGCGGGACAGGAGGCACTGGACAAAATACTTCAAAATGCCGTAATTGCTGCCGAAGAGAAAGTACCCCTGTGCCAGGACTGTGGCACCGCCCTGGTCTTTATTGAACTCGGGCAGGACGCCCACGTCACCGGGGGAGACCTTTATACAGTCGTCAACGAGGGGGTGCGGCGGGCTTACGTCGAAGGCTATTTACGCAAGTCGATGGTGACGAAACCCTTTTCCGACCGTACCAACACCAGAGACAACACCCCGGCGGTTATTCATACCACTATCGTGCCCGGTGACCGACTCCGCGTCATCGCCCTGCCCAAGGGGGCGGGCTCGGAGAATATGACCCGACTCGGCATGCTGACCCCGGCGTCAGGTCGGCAGGGAGTTATCGACTTCGTCGTGAAAGCCGTTGACGAGGCGTGGGCCAATCCCTGTCCGCCCGGGATTGTAGGGGTGGGGATAGGGGGCACGGCGGAAAGAACGCTGCTGTTAGCCAAGCAAGCCCTGTTACGCAGGGTGGGTGAACCCAGTCCGGACAGTGAGACCACCGACCTCGAGAATGATATCCTGGACAGAGTAAACGGGCTGGGCATCGGGCCGATGGGCTACGGGGGGAGGATTACCGCTCTAGCCGTTCATATCGAGACTTCTCCGGCGCATATCGGCAGTATGCCGGTAGCGGTGAGCCTGCAATGCCACAGCGCGCGCCACCGCGAGATAACGCTGTAAAGAGATAGAACGATGACGAAAGAAATAAACCTGCCGTTAACCGAAGAGATAGTCAAAGGCCTGCACGCTGGAGACAGTCTTTCGCTCAACGGTGTTTTATACGTAGCCCGCGACGCCGCCCATCAAAGAATCGTGGCGGCGCTGGACAAGGGAGAACCGCTGCCTTTCGAGATAAAGGGGCAGACGATATATTACATGGGGCCTTCCCCGGCACCGCCCGGTAAGATTATCGGTGCGGCGGGACCCACCACCAGCGGTCGCATGGACGGCTACGCCCCCCGCCTGATAGCCGAAGGACTGAAAGGCATGATTGGCAAAGGTGCACGTTCCGATGAAGTCAAAGAAGCCCTGAAAAAGTACGGAGCGGTTTACCTGGGAGCCCTCGGGGGCGCCGGGGCTTTGCTTTCGAAGAGTATTGTAAAATCGGAGGTAATAGCTTACGAGGAACTGGGCCCGGAAGCCGTCTTGAAAATAGAAGTCAAAGACTTTCCCGTCACCGTCATCAACGACAGCTACGGCGGTGATTTGTATGTAGAGGGGAAGAGGAAATACCAGGTGAAATAAGACCAGGAGGTGCTAAGAATGGCAAAATCGGAATGGATTGATATCTCGATACCGCTACGCAAGGATATGGTGCACTGGCCCACCGACCCCGTTCCGCCGAGTATCGACTTCATGCATCATAAAGACAAAGACAAGCAGATTACGACGTCACAGATGACGATAAATTCCCACCACGGTACCCATATTGACGCGCCACGCCACTTCAATCCCATCGGCACGAGTATCGATGAGATGCCCCTGGATACTATCATGGGACCGGTACGCGTCATTGAAATCAAGGATACCGAGTCGATTAAGCCGGAGGAACTGGAAGCTTACGACATCCAGCCTGGCGAGCGTATCCTGTTTAAAACTAAAAATTCGTCGTACTACAAGCTGGGTAAATTCGCTGAGGACTTCGTCTACATATCTAACGAAGCGGCCCACTACCTCTATGAGAAGAAAATATCGGTGGTCGGCATAGATTATTACGCCATAGGTAGTTTCCGGGATAGAGAAAGCCTGGTCGAGGTGCATGAGGTACTGGTCGGCAACGGCATCTGGGCTATCGAAGGGCTGAACCTGTCCGGGGTAGAGCCCGGGAACTATGAAATCATCTGCCTGCCTGTAAATATCGAAGGGGGAGATGCCGGGTGGTGCCGGCCTATCCTGAGACCGTTACGATGAGGCGGAAATAGCCGCTATAGAAGACTGCCATAACGGCTATTTCATGTCCGCTATTATTATCAAAAGAGAAGAACCCTGAGTTTCTACTAATGTGAGACGTCTCCTTGAACGTAAACCCCCGACAGGGTAAAGTATAAGCAGGACCTGTTTTTTCAGGAGTCTTGATGATCACACAAAAACATATCGACCAGCTACGCCGGATAATCGGCAAGGAGAACGTGCTGACAACAGTTGAGGAACTGGTGGCTTATTCCTATGACGCCACGAATTGGTCGCACATGCCGGAGGTGGTCGTTTTTCCTACCGATACCGAACAGATATCCGGGATTCTGCAATTTGCCAACGAGAACGAGATACCGGTAACGCCCCGGGGCGGCGGCACCAACGTCAGCGGCGGCTCCATACCGATAAAAGGCGGCATCGTCCTCTGCACGACGAGGATGAACAAGATCATCGATATTAATAAGAATAACCTCAACGCCACGGTGGAACCGGGGGTAATATTGCAGGACTTGCAGGTAGCACTGGCGAAAGAAGGGCTGTTTTTTCCGCCCGACCCCCAGAGCTTTGCCGGCTGTACCATGGGGGGCGTGGTGGCCGAGAACTCGGGGGGGCCTTCCTGCCTGAAATACGGGGTTACCAAGCAGTACGTTCTCGGGCTGGAGGTAGTGCTGGCGGACGGGAGGACAGTGAAGCTGGGCGGACTTACTCCCAAGAACCGGACGGGATACGAGCTTATGATGCTTTTCACCGGTTCCGAGGGTACGCTGGGCGTCATCAGCAAGATAACGCTCCGTCTTTTACCCGAGCCGAAGACCAACAAGACGATAGTGGCCGTTTTCGGCGACGTAGCCGAGGCCGGCGAAACCGTATCCGACATCATTGCCGGGGGCGTGCTGCCTTCGAAAGTAGAGTTCGTCGATAACTGGACATTCGAGAAATTCCGGGGGCTTTTACCGGATAAAATCCTGGACAACTCACAGGTAATTCTATTAATACAGGTCGACGGACTCCCGGAAACGGTGGCCGCCGAGACGGCGGAAATCGTCGGCATCTGTAAAAACAGTGCCGGTCATGTCCGGGTAGCCGAAGACCCGGCCGAGGCGGAGAAATACTGGCAGGCCAGGAGCGCCCACTTCTCGGATATATCAAGTCGGACGCATACCATCGTCAACGAAGACGTGTCGGTGCCGCGCGACAGGATTGCCGACTTTATAAGAATCAGCCAGGAAAGCGCTAAAAAATACGACGTCCCCATCAGCTTTGCGGGACATGTCGGGGACGGCAACTTCCATCCGGTGGTGCTTTCCGATAACCGCGATAAGGAGCACTTCGAGCGCGCCCTCAAATGCGTTGATGAAATCATCGAAACAGCCCTATCGCTGGGCGGCGTGCTTTCCGGTGAGCACGGCATCGGCCTGGAAAAACAGCGTTTTTTAAAGAAAGCCATGGACCCTGTGGCGATAGATATCATGAAGCAAATTAAGGGCCTGCTCGACCCTAATAATATCCTCAATCCGGGTAAAATCTGGGAAGAATCACCGCATGAATAGCAGCGTCAAGTACGAGCAGATAGGCCGGTTTCAGGACGACCTCGACAAGTGCACCAAATGCGGCTTCTGCATGTCTCACTGTCCCGTCTACCAGGAGGAGAAAGTCGAGTCATCGGTAGCGCGGGGTAAAATAATGCTGGTAAGAGCGCTGCTGGACGGCGAACTTACGCTTACCGACGAAATGGCGCAGCAGCTGAATAAATGCACGCTGTGCATGACCTGCGTCCAGAACTGCCCGGCTTCCACCCAGCTACCCACGGTGGTCACCGCCGCCAGAGCCGATATGGTGAAACACAAAGGGTTATCCTTCTCCTACAACTTTATCTACAGATGGCTGCTGCCGAGACGGCGGCTGTTCGGCTACGCGGTGAGAATAGCCTCCTGGTTCCAGGGAATCTTTATGCCGAAGACGCAGGGGAGCATCCGTCATCTTTCAATGTTCCTTTCGGCACTGGGTAAAGGCAGGCATATCCCGCAGATAGCCCCGAAGTTCCTGCGCCAATCAATCCCGGAGGTAAACAGACCGCCCGAGGATGTGAAAACGACCTGTACCGTCGGTTACTTTACCGGCTGCATGACCGACTTTGTTTTTCCGGAACTCGGTAAAAAGATTGTCAAATTCCTGACGAGGAACGGGGTGGAGGTAATTGTCCCGCGGGGGCAGGGGTGCTGCGGGGCTCCGGTATTCCTGGGAGCCGGCGACTTCGATACGGGTCGAAAGCTGGCCGACAGTAACGTTCACGCTTTCCGGGACGTCGATTATATCGTCACCGACTGCGCCACCTGCGCCTCGGCAATGAAAGACTATGTGAAATTCCTGGCCGATACACCCCAACGAGTTCAGGAATATACCGAATATGCCGGGAAAATAAAGGATATTACGGAGTTTCTAGTCGATATTCTAGATCTTCCGCCTTCGGCTTACAAGGTTGCGGAGGAATTCAAGGGTAAGAAAGTTACCTGGCACGAACCCTGCCACCTGGGACGCTACTTGGGCGTCACGGAACAGCCGCGTAAAATACTGAAATTTCTGCCGGATATTGAATACATAGAAATGCCGGACGCTGACCGGTGCTGCGGCATGGCGGGGACTTTCAGCATTAATTTCTACGACCTGTCCCGGAAAATAGCGGAAAAGAAAACGGACAGTATCGACTCAACCGGTGCCGATATCGTCGTGACCGACTGCCCGGGTTGCCAGATACAGTTGATTGACGGTATCACCCGGAAACAGATGCCGCAAAAAGTGCTGCATATCATGGAATTACTCGAATAATTGATGCTAGTCGGGACTTGAAAAAAGTACACCCCGATTTCTCAGGGTGTTAGCGTTTTTAGTATTTCTGGATACCGGTATAGATAGGCGCCTGGTAGATTACTTGTCAGAAGTCAGGACGACGACGACTCTTTTCTTATTACGGTAGACCTGGCTAACTATCTTCATTTGCTTCAGGATATTCCCCAATAACATGGGCTCCCGTAGAGCCAAGGCGATAATGATACCTTCTTCTTCCGACCAGCTGTCCAGGGTTATCCTGAGATGCTCGATGCTTCTAAGGTTCTTCTTGAACTGTTCAACCTGTTCAAAGCCGATATTCGATTTTACTTCCAGCCTTACTTCACCTTCGAAGAGTTCTGTTTCCAAAAACTGGGCGTCTTGTTTAACCCGCTGAATGCGGTCGGCTTCTTCGGCCTCCAATATGACTTTTTCCCTGGCTTCTTCTTCGGCTTTCTTCCTGGCTAGCTTTTCAGCCTCTTTAGCTTTGGCAGCTTCTTCGGCGTTTCTTTTAGCCCACTCTTTAGCTTCCTGCTCTGCTTTCTTCTTAGCCAGCTTGTCCTCTTCTTTAGCCTTAGCCGCTCTTTCCTCTTGTCTTTTAGCCAGTTCCTTGGCTTTCTTCTTGGCTAATTTCTCAGCTGCTTTAATCCGGGCAGCTTCCTCGGCTCTTTTCTTTTCCCGCGCTATATCTTCCTCGGCTTTCTTTTTCTCAGCCAACCTCTCTTCTTCTTGAGCCCTGGCAGTTTCTTCGGCTTCTCTCTTGGCCTTTTCCTTAGCTTCCTGTTCGGCTTTCTTCCTGGCTAGCTTGGCTTCTT
>CAZCZJ010000049.1:0-16976 GCA_964503235.1 uncultured Dehalococcoidaceae bacterium
AAGCTACACACGCTCTCCAGGCGTGCCTGATAGGCCACTCCAGCACCTCTCCGCGTAGATATTGTAGCAGATTTACACGGATGGAATACAGTTTATCTGGCGGAGAGGGTGGGATTCGAACCCACGCTACGCTTGCGCGTAGACCGCTTTTCGAGAGCGGCACCATAAACCACTCGGACACCTCTCCTGGTCTCGAATTATGGTTTCTGAAGGTTATTAATCGCAGTCTGCTAACAGATTATTTCACCAACGGTTTCATTATGCCCGACTTTCACCGCATGGTCAAACCGTTTCGCTTCGGTTTCCTGCAAGCCGTGAGCCGCGTAGCTTTAAAGTCCGCTAAATCGCGCTCCTTTGCAGGGCACGTTTCGCCTTGATACGCAAGCCCCAGGTTACCGCCAGAGGAATGACGATAGCGGCCACCAGTATTGCCACCAGCGCTGCGGTACCCAGGACAGCGAACCCGCCCACGGTAATCCAAATAATGGTGGATATCGCGATACCTATCCCCGTGAAGACAGCCCTCACCATAAGCCTGCGAGCAAAGCCCTGTACCCGGAACACTCTGGCATCCTTGATTACGGCCATAACATCGGCGCCTAATTGGCCACTGATGCCCAGTTTTGTACAGAGATCATCATAAGTTACTTCGCCGTCAGCGAGCAGCTTCTCGCCCTGCTGAGCCAGGTCTTGAAGCCTGTCTCTATATTCACGATGTACCTCTTTAGCAGATTTCTTACAGGTGAAACAATACTCATTTTTAAAACGCTCCCCACAAACGGGGCATTTCTCCTTGATGATACGCTTTCTGGCGGCAGAGACGATACTTCCTACCACCCTGCCGCGTGCCAAAGATTCAAGATTTCCCATGGCGAATTGATAGAGGCTTGATAATCCTTTAGCCAGCCAGAGGACAGCTCCAAGCGTCAGGGCGCTGATTACCGCTCCGGCCCCTCCTGCGGGTGTTAGCAACGGATTGCCGGTGACCTGAATATTTATCCACTGACTCCAGACCTCTACCCGGTCACTTACAGTGTATTCCAGCCTTATCTGACTGCGATATTTCCCGGTAGTCAGAGTAGCGTCGCCCAATTTGAGCAGTTCACGGGAATTTACCGGTATCTCCCGGTGGTAAATGTCACCCGGCTCCATGTGGTGATTTCCCAGAGATTCACTTACTGTCAGGATAGATATGTCCACAAAAGTTACCGATACAGACAAACTATGCAGGGTTATGTCGCGGGGGTTATCGAAAATCCTAAGGTCTATAGCCAACTCTCCGTCCGGGTCAATTTGTACGGTCTCCATTGCCGAGATGTCGTTACCGTTTATGGTTAACCGTAAGGAGAAGTCGTCAGCCCTAACGGTGTTGTTCACTGCCAGAAGCAGTGTGGACATTACCAGAGCAAAGATAACACCGTTAATGATGTTTCTTATCACCATGTTAATGCATATTATACATCTTTTTCTAAACCGCAACATGGAAATACTGCAGTAACAAATAATGGATATTTTGCCTTTCAGGGCAGGGAGAGGGTGAGGATATAGCAAAGGTTCGAGGAGGGGTTTGTCGATATGGTTATTAGAAGGACTTAATTATTATGGTTTATTTTATACCGGTCATCGTTCTGCAATTCAATATTATCCAGGGAGTTGAAAAAGCGTTTCTCTAGGCCACAATGCTTGCATCTACCGGTACTGATGGGACCTTCGGGAAAATCAATAATCCAGTAGTGCACGCAGTCTATTTCTTTAACCTCCGGCTTTAACACAGCCGCTTCATGGGTAGTCCTCATAGAGAAATAATATAATCGGCGGCTACATACTTTTCAATATTACTTTCAGGGTAATTCAACTGAAACAATAGTACTAAGAATAACAACCGTAACTAAAATACTACCTGATATAGTACATTCAGTGAATATCAATTTGGCATTTGGCCTGATAAAATTAATAGTGAGTGTAAAAATACACGGGAAAACCTTAATAATGAATACGACCGAGGGAGTGAGTTAACTAAAATGGCAGTAGAAACGCAATTGAGACTTGTACTTGCCGAAAACAAAGAGGATGTACCGGAGAAGGGCCAGACTATTATGCTTGACCGGGGAGAAATGACGAGTAGAAACGACAAGGTCAGCCCGGAAGAGCTCCGGTTTATCTACAAACTGGTCAGTGACGGTTATAGCGACGTAGATATCCTACGGGAATACGCCAGCCTGAACGATGCCGGAAATCTCGAATTTCCGCTGAGGAACAGCGAAGAGTTCATCAGCGACCGACGGCAGGAGATGGAAGTAGCGGTACAGATACTCAAAGAGGGTATTCAAACGATGTTGCAGCCGCTGATATCCAAGCAACAAGAAGAGCATCAAACCCAGCTGTCCGAGATTTCAGCCATGTTACTGGCGAACGACTTAAATACCATTGAAGAGTGTTCCAGCACCGGGATTTACGGATTGCGCAAGAACGGTATGTTCCGCTACAGATACCAGATAAAAGACTCCCACAACAGGGCAATTCAGCTGAGCCGTTACCAGCTATTCAATATGTTCAGGAAGAACGTGGAGACAGCGTGCCAAAAATATACCCAGTTTGTCTTTTACGAATGCTATATTCCACACCTGAAAAATGAAATCCCCGAAATAGAAGAAGAGGGCTTCTGGCCGCAGGTCGAAAGGCAGCCTTACGAAGTTATCACGGCGATTAAAGACCTGACGAAGCTGGAGACTTTGAAGGGCGTTTGCCCGCTATGCAACGATTTTGAATCTAAGATACCGCCGTTTATCAGACCGATATTTGACGAGGAAAACAAAACAGCCAGCTACCCTGCCTGATGTCGTGTTACTGCTTACCTGCAAGCAATCAGTAATGCGGCCGGGCAAGAAGCGCTTTCGGATTGGCGGCGCAACCCGGGGGCGATTGACGCTTATCCTTTAAAGGGATAATCTCGTGATATCTCAGTCCCGATTCGGGCAATTTCTTTTCCAGCTCATCGCGCGCCTCCAGGGCTTCGGCGGTTTTCTTCTCGAACTCCCTGACAACCCTCTCAATCATGGAAACTTCCCTGGTTTTCCTCTCGCGGATAATCGATGCGCTCAAATGTCCTAATATCCTGTTTTGCTCGGCGGCGCTGCCTTTCAGAGCGTGAGAAGCATCCCTGAGTCCCTGTATAGCGCTCGTATGGCTGGCCAGATGCTGAGCATAAATGCGAACAGCACCGGAAAAACCATCCAAAGCCCTTTCGGTAGCCTCAAAGCGACGCGACAATTCAAGTTCAACCCGGTTGTTCTCCTCAACGATGGGAGCGACGGTAGTCTTCAGAAGTCGCCCGATTTTTGCAGTAATCTCCCGGGAATACATCATCAGGGCCAGCAAGAAAATGACGATGATGAATAGTATCGTACCTGCTCCTCCCCGGAAAAGAAGCAGAGGATATCCCAGGTAGGGGATATTATTAGCCGCTACACCCCTGACATCCTGCGGTCTCACCAGGAAGGGGTCATCGCCGATATTGTCAGTCTGCGTTTGAAGCCACAATCCGCTTTCTTCGCTGATAACGTCCGCCACCCGGTGAGTAATCACGGGCGGGTAGCCGTAACGTCCACGGAGATAGTCGGGGACATTATAGACAACGATATCTCCCTCTTTTATAGCGTCCGGGGCTACCTTATTGATAACGATTAACTCACCCGAGCGTAGCTCGGGGGCCATACCGGACCCGGAAACGGCCGTAAAAGGCAAGCTGCCCCATATAGAAAGGACCCCAATTATACAAAAAATGACCAGTAATATTAATACGCAGGCACGTTTCATATTCTCTATCTCAGTAATGACTATAGCATACACAGGTAAAAATGCAAGTTTTATAAAAATTATACCCGTGGAAATAACGCGAAAACAGATTATTATCCGGCAGGTATAATTTCAATTGTTCGAGAGGGGGAAAGAAATTGAGAGGGGGCGGAGCCCCCTCTCGCTTACGCACTCCCTCTTTGGAGAAATATGGGGAAATAGCTTACGGGATAAAGCTCAAATGCCACGAGGGCGGTTGTGTGGGAAAAGATATACCAGAGGGAGGGTAGGGAAATCACCGGTAGATTGACATAATACTATGACACGGAATTATTTACAAAATCATTGCCGCAGATAGTAAGGATAGTCTCACGGACTTCATCGTTCACACGGCCGTTGCCATTGGTATCCTCCATGAGGGGAAACAGCAGTGCCGACAGACCGCTGACATAAGCTGTCGCGAAAGACGTGCCGTACTTGTACCCGTATTCATCACCGGGCAGGGTAGAATAGATATTGAAACCCGGAGCCGCCGCGTCCACCCAGTCACCGTAATTAGCCAGCGGCGCCAGCTCCCCGTTATCTTTTAACGCCGTAACACCGATGCAGTTATCGTAGCAAGCGGGGTAGACAGGGAGGCTGCTGCCGCCATTACCGGCAGCGGCGATAATAATAGCCCCGTTTTCCCAGGCGTAATCGATGGCTTCCCGCAGCATCGGCGAAGGCTCCTGCATCTCGATGCTGATATTGATAACCTGAGCACCGTTTTCCACCGCCCAGACAATACCCTCCGCTAACGCCGACATGCGGCACCTGCCCCGGTCATCAGCGACCTTAACATTGATTAACCGGCAATCGGGAGCAACGCCGTCAATGCCGACATCATTATCATTAGCAGCGGCAATAATACCGGTAACATGGGTACCGTGACCGTAGATATCATCAGCCGTGGGGCTGTCAGTGAAATTAACTTCAGCGATAACTGCACCGTCAAGGTCCTCGTGGTGTTTGTCGATGCCGGTGTCCAGTACAGCCACTATTACCGGGTCGTGCTCATTTGAAACGAATACAGACTGAATTTCAGCGATACGTTGCGATAGCCAAGGCAGTCGGGCATCGGTTTCCTGAAGAGAATTCCCGGCGGTTTTTAAAAGAGAAAGATAAGCCCCGGAGGCGGGGTATTCGGGGCTAACGAGTTCCGATATTCCCGTATCCGCGGCGGTGACAACCTGCGTCTCTGGCTCAACTATAGATATACCGGCACTACAGGTGACATCATTGCGTTCATAACCACCGGGATGCGCATAGATTCCCTGCCAGCAAGTTAGAATACAGACGATGCCCAAGGCCGGAAACATAAACAATTTTAGAGATATATGCATTCCAATTTATGTTTAACACAGCTACGGCCTCGAACAAATCACCTTTTAGTCCTGATAAACATGGGAATATGGTACACCCTTACTCAGGGGTAGGGATTAATCAGCGACAGCCTGCCAGAAAAAGACGAAATATTGACCGAATTCACGAGGAAATCGAGTGTGACATACCTGATAACTCTACCTGCTTTCTAACTTTATGCTCACTGTATTCCTACTTTATTTTCAATATAATATATCGACGACAATTTATTTTGCTGGTAATATATTTGATTTAATACGCGGCCAGTACTAATATAAGCAGTAGATGAGGCTAATCATGAAGAAACTATCGTTATTTATTTTTCTGGCATTACTTATTACCATTTTCATTCCCGCTCAGGTTGGGGCAACCGGGCAATGCTATGTTGCGGACCTTTCGATAGCCAAGTCCGATAATCCGGATCCTGTTTTCGCCGGGCATGACCTTACGTATACTATCAACGTAAACAATAACGGGCCCGATGCGGCGAGTGATGTCTATGTTTTCGATATGTACCCATCCAACGCTTTTGCCATCCAATCGACCACTCCAAGCCAGGGTACAGTAAGTCACTTTTTACCGCAATGGGTTATCGATATTCTCGATCAAGAATGGGGCATAACCGAGCTTCCCCCCGGCTATTCTTATATAACCTGGGATGTCGGAAATCTGGCTAAATGTGCTTCCGCCGAACTCACCATCGTCGCTACGGTAAATCCGGAGATCGAGTTACCCCAGGAAACCCCTATTATCAATCGAGCTGTTGTCGTGAGTAGTACCGACGAGTCTAACTGGAACAACAATATAGTCGAGGTTTGTACCAGCGTTGAGGCGGCTACCGAGCCTGTTCCTACCACCCTTACCCTGGAGCCAGACTCCGCTACAAACCAGCTACCGGAAGAGCAGGACCATACCCTGACACTGACGGTGAAAGACCAGTACGGACAGGGCATTGTGGAAAACGTTAACCTGTCATCAATTAACGGCACCCTCGCCATCAGTCAGATAGCTACTAATAGTAACGGTGTTGCAACCTTTGATATTTCGTCCAGCACCGAGATAAGCGATACCATTACCGCTACCTCCACCACCGTACCGACACTATCCGATACCGCTACTAAGTCCTGGGTTATGTCCGTTCAACCGACAACGACGCCACCGACAACGACACCACCGACAACGACACCACCAACGACGACACCACCGACAACGACGCCACCAACAACGACACCAACAACGCCACCGACAACGACGCCGCTGACAACCCCGGCGATTTATATGGCAGCAACAAAATACTACTTTACCGTGGATTTCCTGGGTAAAATCACCACAGTAGAAGCTTCAAAAGACGGCCGGCCGCTGGAAGACGTCGTAGCTTACAGTCGCGACAACGCTCACCTGCTGGAAATCAAAGCGGGCACGCGAGCTACCGACAGCAGAGGCAAAGCGGTAACATATATTGTAATCCGACGAGCTGAAATACAACAGCTTCCGCAAAATACGGAGCTGGCTGGCGGAGCCTATAATATCACACCATCAGGAACTGCTTTCGACAAGCCTATCAATCTTTCCCTCGGTTTAAAGGTAGAAGACCTGCCAGACGAGTTTATATCAATCGGTATGGCTTACTACGACCCCGATCTTGGCTGGAGACATCTTAACTCGGTGAGAAATCAGGTTGCCGGAGCCGAGAGTTTAACATCGACGCTAAACCACTTCACCGTATTTGCTATCCTAGTGGAGGTACCCGAAGAAACCGAGATTGTTACTCCACCGGTGCAACCGGGACCGGATTCTCAACCACCGGCAGCGGCGTCCTTCGTATTAAGCAACCTGTCCATTACGACTTCGGAATCGAAAACGTGGAAGGGTCTGACTTTTGTTACCAGATACGGTGAAGACGCGGAAATTACACTCGACGCGACCAATATCGGCGGTCAGACCGGGACATACCAGGTCTTCCTGCTGCTCAACGGAGCCAGAGTAGATACACTTACTATAAATCTTGCTCCCGAAGAAACGCAGCATATCGTATTTAACGTCACCGGAAACGAGCCCGGTATCTATACGGTACATGTAGGCGAACTGACCGGGGAATTCGAAAGCAGCTTCTGGATTAACTGGTGGCTTATGGCGGGATTCACCGCGGCATTTATACTGCTTGTCTTGCTGTCGGTCTACCTCATTAGAATCCGGGGCATGAGGGCCATCTAAATAGCGTACAACTCCCGGCAGATAAAGCAAGAATTAAACAAATAAAAAAACCAGGTGCCACCCGATACGACAGGTAATTATCGGGTGGCACTTTTATAAATAGCGTGAAAGTAAACTTTACATAATTGTTACTTTTTGTATTTCTGCCTTCCTCACTTTACTTCACCTATCCCATACTATCCGAGGGGAACCCCGCACTTTATTCTTATCATACCTAACCTTTCAATCGGCGCGACGTTATTAATTACATAAGCGCGAACCGGGAGGTGTTTATGTAGTGACGAAGTACCTGGGGATTTACGAAAAAAGGAGGAAAGAAATGAAAAAAATAATCCTGACCACACTTGCTATCATCGTAGCCCTCAGTACCGTACTATCGATTACGGGTTTTGCCATGGCCGAAACGGAAACAAGGCCTGTGGAAGTTGAGGCCGAAAGACTCGGACTGGCCATAAAGGCACCGGCAGTGGTGAAAGCCGGCGAGCCGATAAGGATGCAGGTGGTAACCCGACCGGGTGAAAGACCGGTACCCCAAGCCGAGGTCTGGGCGGTAAACCTCAACAATCTCACCAACGATACCGCACCTGCCGCCGATGTTGCTTCACTGTCACAGGCAAACGGCTTTCTTCTCGGCACTACCAATGACAGGGGTTACGTTGACCCCGCACCCGGTATAATGCGAGAAGGAAGATACATGCTTGTCGCCATCAAACCGAACTTCGACCCCGGTTTTGCCATGATAAAAGTAACATCCCGTGTGCCGCTTAGCCTGCGTGCCCCGGACTCTGCCAAGGTAGGCGAACCGGTAACAATGAGAGTAACGGATCCCAACGGACAGGGCGTATACAACGCCGCGATATTTGCCGTACCGCTGCTGAGTACGACCGACGGTACCAACAGTAATATCGACCAGCTGCTCAAAGAGGCTGAAGCGTACGCGCAAATGATGGAACGACCGACCGTCGACGGGAGTCCGACCACCAATGAAAGGGCTTATGACAGCACCTTGAATATTAGACGTTACCTCATCGGATTCACCGACCGCAACGGTGAGTTCACCTACAGATTCCAGCAGCAGGGACCCTACTTACTGATTGCGGCCAAGTGCGGCTACACACCCGATTTCCACATCATAAAAATTACCAAGCTTCGACCGACACCGATGCCGGCCGAACTGGCTCCAATGAAGGTCGAAGAAGCTAAAATAAGTCAGATAAAATAATCTTTACAAAACCTTCCGGTATTTAAAGAGGGCAGGTATAAATCCTGCCCTCTCGCTGTTTCATCGAGTATTCAATAATGGAAACAAATAATGGGGTGCTATTCCTTGAAAAGCGGCTTCTTGACGAACTGGTGACCTATCTGAAAATTATAGCCCAGCTGCTGGGGTCTCACCATTAAGCCGTCGAAGACTACCCGTCCGTCGTCTTCGGCGCGTATTTGAGATGGCCCGGGATGAACCACATATTTATCGTACTTATTTTCTGCCATGCTAAATTCTCTCCCCCTTACAAAATTTACCGAATATCAATATCCGTCAACCGCAAATTGTAATTCTTCACAGCTTAAAAGTCAAAGAGATGAATTTGTTTCATTTGCCGCGTTATGTTCTGTGATGTTTTTGTGATAAAACTGACGACTCGTGTGATACCGGTGTGAGTCGGGTTATTTACAATACCAGCGCTTAAAATAAAGAAGGCGAATGATTGAATTGGAAAGAATATAACGACTAATACTTTTGCCTGATACGTAAATAACAGCGGAGGCGAAGAATACATTCTTTAACAGGAGGGGAGAATCATGTTAAACATCATCAAGTTCAAGGGGTGCAAACGCTGCGGCGGCGACCTGTTTTTAGAACGTGATTCCGAAGGTCTTTATGTATCATGTCTCCAATGCGGTGCCATATTGACGAAACGCGTAAACCTAGAAGAGCCGTTGCCCGAACCGAGACGCAGGAAAATATTCGCCCACTGACCCTTTAACCGGGAAACCGATTACCCGTCAGTAAACCAATACCCGGACGACGTCGGGGGAGCTACTCTTCCGCTTTATTATCACGCTCCCGGAGCCAGCGTTTGACTTCGTCCAGAGCCGGGGGAGCCACATAGATTATCTGGATATCGGTGGGGAACTGGACCTGGTGGTTTTCCCTCATAATCAGGATACCCGTTTCATCTTTTTGCAGCGTTTCATCTATCTTGGCGGCAATATATTCGTTCCGTTTTTTGGCAGCTTCGAGATAGGCCTCATAAACTTTACCGATAACTTTCTGGTTTTGCAGTCCGATCATCAGGCAGCGACTCCAATCCATAAATTCGGTTAATTCATCGCTTCCCTCAACTGCTTCGAGCTGCGCCCCTTTTTCCAGGCATTCCCTGACGATTTTACAGCTTCTGTCACATAATTCTTCTACAGCCTTGATTCCATCATCACCGACGGCCGGAACCAGCTCATGGTATATTCTTTTAATAACACCGAGCTTCGCTTCCAGTTCGGCTATCTGTTTCTCGACCTGTTCCCAGTATTTGTTGAATTTAATGACGTATTCATCGGGTGAGTCTTCACCGCGATGTATCAACGGGATAAAATAGAGCTTTCTTCCCTCTTTAAATTCCTCGACGAAGGGCTTTTCTATTTTCCCGAGTTCCTCAGCCATACCATCTGCTCCCGTATATCATCTTCAACACCCAGGTCTAGCGTAATTCCTTTTCACATTTTTTACAGACTATCAATACCGGAATAAACCTAGTGACACTCCTCATATCCTCCAGCGGGCTGAGCGTTCCACAACGCTGGCACCGGAAAGTTATTTCCGGCTGTTTCTTTTTCTTTGCCTTTACATCTGTCTCTTTTTTCTCTGCCATCACTACTCCTCATATAATAGTATATCATCATTTCAAGAAGGAATGAACATCGGTTTTGTTCTGGATGGGGTGACGGCACAGTCCGTGATATCGCTACCCGGCGCGATTTTCGCACCGCTGCCGATAATGCAGCGGTTCAATTTGGCTTTAGCCCCGATTTTTACCCTGTCCCATATCACGGCGTTTTTCACGCTGACACCTTCCTCCAGAACACAGCCGGGCCCGATGACCACCGGTCCCGTGATGACTACCCCCGGGGCGATGCGGCAACCCGTGCCGATGACGGCGGGAGGTGCGATGCTCGCTGAAGGGGCAA
Organism: uncultured Dehalococcoidaceae bacterium; assembly: GCA_964503235.1. GTDB lineage: Bacteria > Chloroflexota > Dehalococcoidia > Dehalococcoidales > RBG-16-60-22 > W425. The sequence continues at coordinate 10,594 of CAZCZJ010000049.1, forward strand.
TGGCAACATCCGGGTCACAATACACTTTCTTAGCATCCAGATTACCGACGAGGGGGCTGCCCGTTTTTAACAGCAATAAATCATTATTCAGCGAGAAATAATACTCGAGAGTACCCGTATCCATCCAGTAGCCCTTAAACGGATAGCCGAAAACACGTTCGCCCGAATCAAGGAGGCGGGGGAAAAGTCCTCTTTCGAACATATAGTGAGTGTTAGACGGTACATGTTTCAAAACATCAGGTTCGAGGATATAGATGCCGGCATTAATCCAGTTGGTGGTGGCTTCGGAGGCCGGGGGCTTCTCAATAAATCGCTGCACCCTCCCGGTATCATCGGTCTCAACGACCCCGAAAGCGCTGGGGTCATCCACCCACTTGAGGGATATGGTGGCGACGGCGCGGTTCTTGCTATGGTAGGCGAACATATCAGCCAGGTCGATATCCGTAAAAATATCTCCGTTTAAAACAACGAAGGTGTTATCCAGGCGCTCCTCGGCGTTTTTTACGGCTCCGGCCGTACCCAGCGGTTCCTCCTCAATATAATAGCTTAATCTAACGCCAGCCCGACCGCCGTCGCCGAAGTATTCCCGGATAATCCCGGGCAGGTAGTTTAAAGTGAGGATAATATCCTCAATGCCGTAATGCTTGAGATAGGCAAAGGTATGCTCCATAAAGGGCCGGTTCAGCACCGGCACGAGCGACTTGGGGATATTATCCGTAAGCGGCTGCAGTCGCGTCCCCGGACCGCCCACCAGAATAACAGCTTTAATGTTTGGCAGCTTGTTACCAGATAAATCGTTCATATTTGCACTTTACAAAATATCAGAGACACAGGCATTATAGCATCAGTTCACGCGGCGATAAAGCTGAAGTAGGCGCTGATAATAAAAATTACTATCAGGCTGACGTTCCACCAGCTGAGCCGGAACCACCTGGCGGGATGGAAACGCAGCCCGACGATGAAAAGCAGCGTCATCACGATAACAGCCGCCGCTGTCACCAGGTTACCCTCAGATACCGCCGATAGTATAGGATTTTTGGTGTAGATAAGGTCGGTGACGGGGATAATCGCCATATTGAACAGGTTACTCCCAATCATATTGGCTACCGCCATATCGGAAGCCCCAATGCGCATGGCGGTGAAGGAAACGGTAATCTCTGGGAGGGTGGTGGTAAAAGCCAGGAAAAGGGTACCCACGAAGCTCTGCCCCCAGCCTGTAGCTACGGCGATTTCATCGCCGATGGTCGCCAGCCAGATGCCGGCGCCGATAATGCAGGCGGCGGCGATGCCGAAATAAACCCCGATACGCCTCAGCGAATGAGGACTATCGTCCGGTGTCATATCCGGGGGCCCCGGATGAGCTTTCTCGTAGTGGAATATCTGTCTTACCGCCAGCAGATAGACAAGGACAATAAGCGGGGTATACCAGCCTACCCAGCCGAGACCTACCGGGGAGACATAGATGCTGATGAGGATGCCGGCGCCCACGATAGCCACCAGCAGTAGACTGAACAGGCCGGTAATACGGTGGGCACGGCTGACCGCCGCCAGTATGGAGCCGTGGCTATAGAAAATATCCAGAAAAGCCAGGTTGAGCATGTTGAAAGTATTGGCGCCGAGGAGGTCGCCGACGGTTAAATCGGGGGAATCGACCAGAGTGACGGCGCTTATCCCGGTAAATAGCTCGGGCAATGAGGTGATTACGGCGATAGCGATAACGCCCATCCATACCTGACCGACACCGGTCCGGCTGGCTATGGTATCTCCGTATCTGGCAACCTTTTGCCCGGAGAAGAAGATAATAAGTATGCAGATAATAAGTTTAAGCCAGACCAAGCTATACCTCGGTTATGCCTGTTAACATTACTTTATTTAGATTAGGTTCAAATGTCAATATTGAGGGGGGATGATACATTAATGGTTTGTTTTGGTTGATTTTCCATACTCACCCCCTGACCCCCTCTCAAACGGATACTTATTTAATGCCCGTTTATAATATGCTTGAGAGGGGGAGAGTTTTATAAGAGGGGCAAACGCCCCTCTGAGGACATGAGCACAATTCCCGGATCAAGTGTGCCGGTTATTTCTACGGTCTTCCCGTCCAGCCATATTGTAATACCAAGCATATTCAAAGCAAGTCTTTTTCCTTCATTATCCAGCTCTTTCAAATGGTGCTGTATATCTCTGATATAATCTTCTAAGTCCTCTACACTAATAGCAGTGTTGCTGCTAGTTTTTAGTCGGGTCTCAAGTTCGGCCTTTTGAGTTTCCAGTGTCTTTTTAGTCTGGCTGAGTCGCTTGTTTTCTGCCTCCACCTGACTTTCGGGAAATCCTTTTAAGGCCCACTGCAATAATCTATGTTGCTCACGGTTAGCCGCCTTTAACTGACGATTAACGTGATCTAATTCATCTTCCAGCATCTCTTTCTGATTTGAGCTCTGGCGATATTTTTCAATTTCACTTTCTATGAGATCACGGTCACTAAGATAGCGCTCAATTTCGGTCCAGACCATATTTTCAAGCACATCAGCTTTCCACCCTTTGTTCTGGCATCGTTTAACCGGAGCATAGGCCTTTTTCCTGCCGGCACATCTATAACAGCGCGTATAAGTATACTCACCCACATACACGCGTCCGCACCACCGACAGCGAATATGCCCCCTTAGTAAATAATCACGTCGACAATTACGTGCTGATCTTTCACGGTTTACTCTTAGTTGATACTGGGCAGCATTAAATAACTCCTGTGAAATAAGAGGCGGGGTAACGTCAGGAATTTCAATCCATTCTTCCTGTGGGCGTGAGAACCTTTCCTTACCCGGTGCTGTTGTGAATGCATATGTTTTACCGGTGTATGCCGGATTAGTTAATATAGACTGTATACTACGCCTGCTCCATGGTTTACCGCTCTTTGTCGGTGCATCATTCTCCCTGAGCCGGAATAATATCTGGTTGGTACTTAAACCCTCATTAACCAGCCACTCAAACATACGGATTACCCATGAAGCTTCAGTTTCATTAATTACTCGCCGCGCCTCACGTTCACCTTTTATAACCCTGATGTAATCATATCCATAGGTTCTATGAAAACCACCGGGCATGCGCCCTTCCCTGGCGGTGGCCTTTCTACCACGGATACTGCGTTCTTTTATCTTTTCGGCTTCCAGTTTGGCGGCAAATCCCCTTATATAGGTTATCAGCTTTAGATACGAGTCTAGATACCATTGTTGTAATCAAATATCACAAATTAAACTGTATTTAACACGGGTTAATTTTATATGTTAGTATTGTTTTGTGAGTCAAAAATATAGCCCATTATTCCGACTTGGGAAATATCATGTTAAGCCAGCTACGGAGGTGCTAGTTCGTGTCTTTCATAATTATCCCCTTTTCAAGTTTTAGTACCCGGATGAGTCCAAACGCAGACCGAGGTGCTATCAGAGGGGTAGGCTTCGGCATGATAAGGGAATGAACTCTATGCATAATGGGAGGGAGCGAGTCTGATGGAGAACAATGAAATGCGTAGTATAATGGGGGACCTAACCCCATTACTGAAAGATGAGCTGGCTAAAACCGCAGACAAACGAGGCCTGACAGCTGAAGAAAGAGCAGTCATCCACGAGAAGATTCTGATGAATATGGAGAGGGATTGGGAAAAGGAGGAAGAAGCCGCCGCATCTCCAGAGGCTGCCTTTAATCTGGCCATGATGCCTATCACGATGGTATTCATGGGCTACCTGATGCTGGGATGGATAAGGCTCGGCTTTCTTCCCTCACAGTTACCCAACGAAATAGACCTGACCGCTACGTTTCGGAGGTATGTGCCTTCGTTGTCGAACCCCAGTGGTGAATCACGATTCTGGGATGGTATAGTCTGGATTGAGATGTCCGACATGGAGAAGTCCAAAACTGCATTTGACCTCTGTTCGCATGACACTGCTCTCTTGCCGTGGATGCAGATGACTGCTATGCAAATCACAGCTTGGCATCATGTCAGACTCAATGAATATGATGCAGCTCGCCAGACCCTTGAGCGTTTGCGTGACTTGCTAGTCGAAAGTAAGACCAAAGCCGATTATCTCATTGGATACATCAATGCGATGGAAGATAGTGGACTCCCATACGATGACTGCTTTGAGCAGTTCATCATGGTTTCGGAGGGGATGCCCGAGCGAGCAATCCAGTGCCTCACAGACAAAGAACCACAAATCGAAACGTTCACGAAAAGTCTGCAATTTACGCCATCAACTATTGAAGCTTTGACGCGTGCTATCGCCGGAGAATTTGAACCACGAATGCGTTTGGCTCTTTGGGAAACTAAAGAGGAGATAGTGAAGGTCCTGCCGATGACCCGCGCCGTTGAAGAAGTTGGGCAGAGACTTCGCAACGAGCACGGTGATTGGGTTAGAAAGCTTGCCAATCAGGGGTCTTTGATTAATGCGGAGTTTCTCTACGAGGCCTTGAAAGCCAGGTCGTGGGGTGGGGCGATTACGGAATATGCCAGCGCAGTAGAAGCCGAAATCAAGGCAAAGCTGCTACCATGGTTGGAGAACTTCCTGGGTGAAAAGCGGGTTACATTAGCGAACATTCTGGATACCAACACAGAGCGTGGTGGGTCCAGTCTTGGCTATGCCGAAATCGTATTGACCAGAATTGCCCAAAATCAAATCCTTGAGAAATTCCTCTCCGATTTGCCAGAAGATACCGTGTCCTTCTTGTTGCGTGAATTGCCGGCCTCGTTGGCAAAGCTGAGAGAACTACGTAATCCTCCGGCCCACGGCGAGGTCATACCCGCCAGTCGAGCTATAGATGTAAGAAGGCTTGTGCTTGGCACTCCACAAAAACCAGGCTTGCTGAAGCGTCTGAACGAGGTCAGCCAAGGACTATGCCTTTGACAAGGCGTACCCTCTGCCCTCAACGTAGTTATTCCTAAAGCGCGACAGTAATGGCGATGTCCGTTTGTTGCTAGGTGCAGACTGTCGGGTGCACAGTGCGGTCTTGCTCTACACCGATATAGGATAAAGCCCTGCAGAAAATATTGAAGGTGCGAGTTCGACTCTCCCCCGTCTCCCCGTCCAACATTGTTTTCATGCGTAAAAACAATTATACCCTTTACCGTTAATGTAGCAATAACTACAACGGAGCAGCGATCCTAATGATTATGAGGGTGTATTAAATCGAATACTGAATGGGAACAATTTTCGGAAGTTGTGACCAAGTCTTGAACAAACTTAGGGAAGCTGAGATCCACATCAACCATGGTATCGCTATTGCTGAAGCCAGCCGAAAGATTGGTGTCACCGAGCAAACTTACTATCGCTGGCGTAAAGAGTATGGGGGTCTACGGATAGAGCAGGCCAGGAAGCTCAAGAGGCTGGAGAAAGAGAATGCCCGGCTCAAGAAGCTGGTGGCTGACCTGTCTCTTGATAAGGCGATACTGAAAGAGGCTGCGGAGGGAAACTTCTAAGCCCGTCCCGGAAATGCAAGATCATCCTTCGTGTTCAGGATAAACTTGGTGTATCACAGAGACGGGCATGTACAGTACTTTGTCAGGCCAGAAAGACCCAGCGACGTACACCCTGTGGCAAAGATGATGAGGTGAGGTTGGTGGAACGCATTATCGCACTGGCAACTCAATATGGCAGGTATGGATATCGCCGGATAACAGCCATGTTAAGGCAAGAAGGGTGGCAGGTGAATCATAAGAGGGTAGAGAGAATTTGGAGGAGGGAAGGACTTAAGGTGCCACAGAAGCAGCCGAAGAGAGGAAGGTTATGGCTCAATGACGGATCCTGTATCAGGTTAAGACCGGAACACAAGGACCATGTTTGGAGCTATGACTTTGTGATGGACAGGACACCTGAAGGAAGAGCGTTCAGGATGCTAAATATCATTGATGAATACACTCGGGAATGCCTGTCTATCCTGGTAAAGAGACATATCACTTCACAGGATGTTATCGACCAGTTATTCGAGCTATTTATCTTCCGAGGTATACCGGAGCATATCAGATCCGATAATGGTCCTGAATTCACGGCTAAAGCGGTCAGGAAATGGCTGGAACGATTGGGTGTGAAGACACTGTTTATTGAGCCGGGCAGTCCTTGGGAGAACGGCTATATAGAGTCATTTAACGGTAAGTTGAGAGATGAGCTCCTTGACAGGGAGATATTTACGACACTGACGGAAGCCAAGGTATTGATTGAGCAGTGGAGAAGGGAGTACAATCAAGTACGTCCCCATAGCTCTTTGGGTTACAGACCACCGGCTTCGGAAGCTAAAACACCGGTAATCCTAACTTAAGAAGTGGTATCCCTTTTGGGGGCATGTCAAAAAGAATATAGTATGTTTTTTGAATAGCAATATTGAGTCTAAACCTTGAC
>CAZCZJ010000050.1:0-16871 GCA_964503235.1 uncultured Dehalococcoidaceae bacterium
AGGTTATTGATTTAATCGCTCCTTTCACCAAGGGCGGTAAAATCGGCGCCTACGGTGGTGCCGGCGTCGGCAAGACGGTTATCATCCAGGAGCTTATCCGCAATATCGCCGCCGTGCACGGTGGTTTCTCCGTTTTCACCGGTATTGGAGAACGTTCCCGTGAAGGCAACGACCTCTGGAACGAGATGAAAGAAGCCGGCGTTATGGACAAGATGGTCATGGTCTTCGGCCAGATGAACGAGCCCCCCGGCGTGCGTCTCCGCGTGGGACTGACCGGACTGACCATGGCGGAATACTTCCGAGATGTTGAAGGACAGGACGTCTTGCTCTTCATCGACAATATTTATCGCTACACGCTGGCTGGCATGGAAGTCTCCGCCTTATTGGGTCGCATGCCCTCGGCGGTGGGCTACCAGCCGACGCTGGCTACAGAGATGGGCGAACTCCAGGAGAGGATTGCCTCCACCAAGAAAGGCTCGATTACCTCGTTTCAGGCTATCTATGTCCCCGCCGATGACTATACCGACCCCGGTGTCGTTACCACCTTCGGCCATCTCGACGCCGTGGTAGCCCTCGACCGGTCCATTGCCGAGCAGGGACTGTACCCCGCCGTCAACCCGCTCACATCGACCTCCCGCATATTGGACCCGAACGTCGTTGGCGGGGAGCATTACCAGGTGGCTCGCGAGGTTCAGAGGGTTTTGCAGAGATATCAGGACCTCCAGGATATTATCGCCATCCTGGGCATTGAGGAGCTCAGTGAAGAAGACAAGACGACTGTCGCCCGCGCCCGCCGCATTCAGCGTTTTCTTTCACAGCCCATGTTCGTCACCGAGGTCTTTACCGGGCGCGCCGGCAAGTACGTGAAGGTAGAAGATACCGTGCGCGGTTTCAAGGAGATTCTGGAAGGCAAGTACGATGACCTGCCGGAGCAGGCATTTTATATGGTAGGCGGCATTGAAGAGGTCCCCGAAGCCGCCAGGGCATTGGGAGTTGAAGCCGATGGCTAACATCAAGCTGGAGATTGTCACCGCCGAGCGCATCGTCTACACCGAGGATGTTGATATTGTTATCGCCCCCGGTGCTGAAGGTCAGCTGGGTATCTTGCCCCACCACGCCCCGCTGATGACTATCCTCCAGTCCGGTGAGATTCTCGCCCGCCGGGGCGCCGAGGAGGATATCATGGCTATTTCCGGTGGCTTTCTCGAGGTCAGACCCGACCGCGTTATTATCCTGGCGGACAGCGCCGAGAGGGCTGAAGAGATAGATGAAGCCCGCGCCGAGGCTGCCAGAGAACGCGCCGAACAGAGGATTAAGGAGAGAGGTGCTGCCCCCGATATCGATTTGGCTCGTGTGGAGGCGTCGCTGCGCCGCGCCATGGCGCGCCTTTCGGTGCTGGAAAAGGTAAAACGACGCCGTAAACTGTAACCAACTATTTATTTTTTCCAGAACTTTTCTGGTGTGGTCAGAGCCGTTCCAGCGAAGGGGTCAACTTCCGGTTATAGTTCCGCTTCTTTAATAACCTCGGGCACCAGTTCGTCCCAGCCCAGCGGCATAATATGAACGCCCTGGCATAGCGGCTTTATCTGCCGGATAATCCGTGCCGTTATCTCTACCGCCTGCTTCTTGCGGTCTTCCTTTGGGGTCCCGGACATTTCATCGATAATGCTCTCCGGGACGGTAATACCGGCCACGTTTTCATTCATGAACTTGGCCATGGCGACACCCTTGAGAATCACTATTCCGGCGATAACCGGTACGTTGAATCCCTGTACCCGGTTCATGAAATTTTCCAATTTATCCGCTTCATAGATGGCCTGGGTTTGAAAGAAGCTGGCCCCGGCCTCTATTTTCTTCTTCATCTTGATAATCTGCGGCTCCACCGGGTCGGCACCCGGGGTTACCACCGCCCCCAGGAACAACGATGGCCTGCTTTCCAGTTCGTGGCCGGACATGTCATACCCCTGGTTCAGTGTGCTGGCTGCCTTGAGGAGTTGTACCGAATCCAGATCATAGACCGGTTTGGCCTCGGCATGGTCACCCATGATGGGATGGTCGCCGGTAAGGCATAAAACGTTCTCGATGCCTAATGCCCAGGCGCTCAACAGGTCCGATTGCAGGGCCAGCCGGTTCCGGTCGCGACAGGTAAGCTGGTAAATGGGTTCCAGACGCCGCTCCACCAGTTTGCAGGAAACCGCCAGCGAACCGATTCTGAATACCGCACTCTGGAGGTCGGTGACGTTGATGGCGGTGACGTAGTCCCGGAGTACCTCGGCATCGTGCAGGCACCGGCTAATATCTACTCCCTTCGGCGGTCCGATTTCTCCGGTAACGACAAATTCTCCGCCGCTCAGCTTCTCTTTCAGTTTACTCATTATTTATTACTACTCCTTACTCCTTGCTTTGAGTTTGTTTGGCTAGTCTTTCCGGGAGATTGACAGCTCTCCGGCGAGAGACTTGAAGGTCGCCCCGGATTCAATCATGGTCAGGGAGCGCGGTCGGCTCCACCGTGAATTATTCTTGGGTTGCTGGTATTTATCCATTTCGTTCAGACGGCCTAATTTCTTAAGACGGTCGTAAATGAGCTGCCAGCCGCAGTCACGCGTCCGGTCAACCTCGCATTTACCGTCTTTAGCTCCGCCGCAGGGACCGTTGAGCAGGCTCTTGGCGCAGAGTGTTACCGGGCACAGGCCTCCGGTGTATTCAACAATACACTCGCCGCAAAGTGAACAATATTCGGTAATAAAATCGTCGGTTACCGTTTCACCACCGAAAATGGTATCGCATCCCGGATGGACCATTCCCCCGTCGGTGGCGTCCATCACTGTATGAAAGCCTTGACCACAGGCAAGAACTAAAAAGGAGTCTGCCTGTTCGATTTCCTTGCCATATTCCTCTTGGAGCACTTTTTTAGTATTGGAGAGTTTGCACAGCGATATACCCTTTGGTTGGGGTACACACTGTCCAATCACATTAACTCCTCTTTTCTTTAGCCGCTCTGCCATTTCTTCAGTCTCGGGTATACCCCCGGAATGGCATTTGGCGGCACAGTTGTCGCAGCCTACCACGAAAACCCGCTCACCGGGTTGCAAGTACCCTATTATTTCATCGATTGGCTTTTGAATTGTTGCGTGCACGTATAGTCCTCCTATTTTTTTGTGTATTGCCTACAGGATGGCAATGTTGTTGGATTGGTTAGGGGATACAGGGTAGTTAATCCAACTAAATATTACCATAGGGGGGTATGGTTATTCAATAGATTTAAGATAACGCCAGGCATTACCTGGTGGACGGCTCTAAAATGCGCGTGGAAAAGGCTGCAATGAGGATGGCTTATTTCAGCGACTTTTTTCGTTCAACTCCAAAAGCCCTTCGATGGCTTCTATAGTGACATAGCCTTCGTCAAGATTTATTGACTGGACCACGTCCTCGATGGCGGGAATAAGGATTTCTCCTTTATCACTCCGGACAACATAGTTATCGTTGCTCTGCCCGGTAATGATATCGCTGATGGTGCCGATAAACTCGGCCCGGGTCGTAATTACCCGCAGCCCGATAATCTGCACATGCGAATATTCTCTCTCGGGCAGGGGAGTTTCCCGGTTGGATTCCGTTTCCATGAAATGCTCGCCGCGCTAGCGTATCTCTCGTAATCGAGAGTCACATACTTTCAAGAGGGGAATATAATGTACGCTTCCCGTCTGTGGGAAGTAACTTGTTGGCGGGAGACAACCTACATAATTTCCAATCTGACTCTGGTGGCGGCTTTGGCTGCTTTTACTCTGAGCAGAGTGCGCATGGCCTGAGCTATCTGGCCTTGCTTGCCGATGATTCGCCCTTTATCGTCATCGGCCACGGTGAGTTTCAGGGTAATCCCATCATCATTCGTTTCCTCTTCAATGCTCACCGCATCGGGCTCATTGACGATCGACTTGGCGATGTACTCCACTAGGTCTTTCATGTCTTCTCCTTGACAAGTTTGAACTTCTCCAGAACACCTGCCTTGTCTAGCAGTCTGGCGGTAGTATTTGTCGGAATAGCTCCTTGCTTCAGCCAGTGCAGTGCTTTCTCCTCTTTGACAACTATCGTTTCTGGGTCTGTCAGGGGGTCGTAATGTCCCACGATATCAATAAAAGCCCCGTCCCGGGGTGCCCGGATATCCGCAACTACCAGTCTGTAACTGGGTTTTTTCTTCGCGCCAACACGTCTCAGTCGAATTTTTAACATTTATACCTGACCTTTTTCAGTTTTCAGTAATACACGTCACCTATTATGCACTATTAATATATAGCTGTCAATGGGAAAGGGTATAAACTTTTCTATTAGATGATTTATATGTTATTGATGTTTTTGGTAAATAGCTACGTTATCAATACATCCCATAATTACAATTTTTGGAGGTTAATTACGTTAAAATGGGGCTCCATTAACTGTTTTCGCTCTTATCGCCTCGCCAGCAGAAAAAGGAGTGTCTAAGAGAGGTGAAACCTCTCTTTTTAATTCTTCCCCCTCTCCAAACACTCCCATCTCCTGGTTTATTCAAATATCCCCGTTTGGAGAGGGGGCCAGGGGGTGAGGTATAATAACATTTAAAAAAAAGAATATTTTACATAACAATAATATACTTAACATAACTACGAAACAAATCAAAGCTAGCCACACTCCAACCAGCCTCGATTTGTTTCCCCAGAAAAAAAGCATCTTGCCTCGTGTGTACTTCTTTGTCTATAATCAAGGTATGGACATAGTCAGGTTACATGACTGGCAGGTAACCACCACCGAAGCCATCGAAATACAGACGAAATTAGCGGGGCGGGTATCCCGAACCGGTAATATTGACCCCCAACTCATAGCCGGCGTAGATATATCGGTGGATAGACTATCGGGTACGGGAACCGGGGCGGTGGTTGTCCTGAGCTATCCCGGGCTTGAGGTGGTGGCCGTCGAAGTAGTAACCGACCGGATTGAATTCCCGTATGTGCCCGGCCTACTGTCATTCCGCGAAGCGCCGCTGGTACTGGCTGCCTGTGAAAAGCTCGCGGTAACCCCCGACCTTTTCATCGTGGACGGGCAGGGGATAGCTCATCCGCGTCGTATAGGACTGGCATCTCACCTGGGATTATTTTTAAGTACACCCACCATCGGTTGTGCCAAGTCACGCCTGTGCGGTGTCCATGTAGTACCGGATGATGAAGCGGGGAGTCATGCTGAATTGATAGATAAGGGTGAGATAATAGGCGCCGTCTTACGCACCAAAACGCGAGTAAAACCGGTTTATGTTTCCATCGGTCACAGCATTAGTTTACAATCGGCGATTTATTGGGTACTGGCGTGCTGCCGCGGCTATCGCCTGCCGGAGCCGACTCGACTGGCTCATCAGGCAGCGGGTGGTAATCTGAAATTAGAATCGGTAACCCCTGACCCTCAGATTTTGAAACAGAATATATAAACTAGAGCGAGGTATTATGCCGGAGTTAAAGGACAGGCTAGATGAATTAAAAGGCCGGGTTTCCCAGGCCCTGGAGCATCTTTGACATTGCCGGTAAAGAAAAGGAAATTACTGAGCTGGAAAAGCAGTCCGCGCAGCCGGATTTCTGGAATGACCAGGCTGGTGCCCAGAGTATCATGCGTCAGTTAGCTGAAAAGTCCAGGGTAGTGCAGCGGTGGCGTGAGATGGAAAGTAAGCTGGCTGACTTATCCGAGTTGTGTGACATATCTGGAGAGGACGATACACTTCAATCCGATGTGGAAAAAGAAGTAAATAAGCTGGCGGCTTATCTCGATGAGCTGGAATTTGAACTGGCGTTCAACAGTGAATATGATGCCCGCAATGCCATCCTGGCAATCCATGCCGGAGCTGGCGGCACCGAGTCGCAGGACTGGGCGGAGATGCTGATGAGGATGTACCTGCGTTGGGCGGAACGCCGTGGCTACCAGACCGAGGTGCTGGATATATCACCGGGTGATGAAGCGGGTGTAAAGAGCACGGTAATCGCGGTCAACGGTGAATACGCCGCCGGATACCTGAAATCGGAGCACGGTGTCCACAGGCTGGTTCGGCTTTCACCGTTTGATGCTGACCATGCCCGGCATACATCGTTTGCTCTTGTGGAGGTAATGCCTGAAGCCGAAGCTGACGTTGATTTACAGATAGCCCCCGATGATATCAAGGTAGAGACCTTCCGCTCCAGCGGTCCCGGCGGACAGCACATGCAAAAAACGAGTAGCGCCGTCAGGATTACGCACCTGCCGACGGGACTGGTAGCCAGCTGCCAGAGCGAGCGTTCCCAGTTTATCAATAAGGATATCGCCCTGAAAATATTAAGAGCGCGTCTGCTGGAAAGGGAACTGAAAAAAAGAGAAGAAGAAAGGGCTAAATTAAAGGGGAGAAGGATTGAAGCTGGTTGGGGCAATCAAATCAGAAGCTATGTCCTGCACCCCTATAAAATGGTAAAAGACCACCGTACCGATTATGAAACGGGTAATCCCGAAGCAGTACTTGACGGTGATCTGGATGATTTCATTACCGCTTACCTCCGGTCTTCAATGGGGCAAGAAGAATGAAGTTAAAAATAGGATTACTGATATCTCTGGTTTTGATACTAATAGGGGCATTATGGAGTCTGTGCCTGGTACAGGCCAGCAGCGAACTCAGCGTATTAAGCCATTCAGCGGAGATGGATTTTCCTACCAGGCTTATCTTTGATATCTCTGCCCAGAGCGATGTTAATATCAATGATATTCGTCTTCATTATCAGATTAACCGTACCGAGCTTGCCCGGATAACCAGTGAGATATATATCGAGTTCACCCCAGCGGAAACAGTATCGACGGAGTGGGTGTGGGACATGAGAAAAACCGGTGGATTACCGCCGGGTTCCAGCCTGGACTACTGGTGGACGGTGGCTGATGTTAGTGGTAACAGCATTCAGACCAGTCCTACTGAAGTGCTGATATCTGATGACCGTTATGAGTGGCGGAGTCTTACGGAGGGTGAAGTAACGATTTACTGGTATGAGGGCGATGATTCCTTTAGCAGTGAATTAATGGCCACTACTCAGGATGTACTGGCCCGCTTGGATGAGGAAGCCGGAGCTGAACTGGAAAATCCGGTAAGTATTTATATCTATGCTAATTCGGCTGACCTGCGCGGTTCGATGATTTTTCCCCAGGAGTGGACCGGTGGTGTCGCCTTTACCCGGTACGGAATCGTCACTATTGGTATCGGAGCGAATCCTGTTGATATGGAATGGGGGAAAAGGGCGATCGCTCACGAGCTGACACATCTGGTGATTCACCAGGTAACCCTTAATCCCTACAACGATTTGCCTACCTGGCTCGACGAGGGTCTGGCGGTGAACGCCGAAGGTGAACTACAATTGTATTTCGTCAATGAACTTAGTAAAGCCAGGAACGACGGTACGCTTTTCTCAGTACGCAGCCTGGCAAGTCCTTTTTCCACTGATACCAATGAGTCACTGCTTTCCTATGCCCAGAGCTGTGAGCTGGTAAGATTCCTTATTGATGAATACGGACAGGAAAAGATGTTTGAACTGCTCAGCACTTTCCGGCAGGGTGCTGGCTATGATGAAGCGTTAAACAGGGTATACGGGTTTGATATGGACGGACTGGATACCCGGTGGAGAACAGCTTTTGAGGCTATGGCGATACCCTGAGCTTAATCCTGACGGTCGGTAATTAACTGCGGGTTGGTTTCCTCCACCCGTAAGTCCATTTCAGCGTTACTCATGAATTTAATCTTCGGAGTCTTCTGGTACCAGGTAGCGCCACACTGTATGCACTCGGCATAAACGCCGTAGACATCGCATTCCAGCGAAACGTCGCCTCCGCATCTTTTACAGGCTTTTATTCTGACAAGACAGAGCATTTTTCTCCTTGAGTAAGGTTCTTCTTTTTAATCTTAGTTTCCCAGAACTTCTTTTTGATAATAGATGTTGGGGTGGTAGTTTGAAATCCTGTAAACCCTTATTCTGGTGATATTACACAACCAAATATACTAATGGTTAATACCTAGTATTTAAGTAATATGAGCTGATGGCTGAATATTATCCGGCGGTTGCTATGTTCTTGGTATTGGTGCTAGACTAGGCTGATATGAAAAAACCAGCGACGAATAAGTCAAATACATTGACTATTCACGACCTGCCGGTTTCCGACAGGCCAAGAGAGAGATTGCAGAGATTAGGGGTCGAAGCCCTGTCGGCGCAGGAAATCCTGGCGGTAATTCTGGGGAGGGGCATTTCCGGAGAATCCGTAATGGTCACCGCCCAGAGATTACTCAGTCAGTTCGGCGGTCTCAAGGGAATCTCGGGAGCTTCTATTGAAGAGCTATCCCAAATAAAGGGAATTGGTATCGCTAAGGCGGCGCAGATAAAGGCGGCCGTTGAACTTGCCAACCGGGTGGATGGTTACTCGGAGACCGTATCCAGACCTCTGTTAAAAACTCCCGAGGATGTGGCGGCACTGGTAAAAGGCAGGCTGAAAGAAAAGAAAAAGGAGTATTTCCTGGCGGTGTTACTCGATACGAGAAACCAGCTAATAAAAACAGCCGAGATATCTGTCGGTAGTCTGGACAGCAGTATCGTTCATCCCCGTGAAGTATTTAAAGAGGCGATTTCAGCCAGCGCCGCAGCGGTAATCTTCGTGCATAATCACCCCTCGGGCGATACCGAAGCGTCGGAGGACGACATCCGGTTGACCAAACGACTGGCTGAAGCCGGTGAGATTGTTGGCATAGATGTTCTCGACCATGTTATTATCGGAGGCAAGGCGTTTCGCAGTTTGAAAAGGGAAGGGCTGTTCTAGATAGGCATAACCATTATCGTTTTGGTACTAATGTGATATTGACACGGTATTCCTACTTCTATAGAATGGCTGCAAACGGGTGAGGAGGGTAAAGGTTATGAAGAAGATATTTCTGGTGGTAATTCTAGTAATCACTTTACTCCCATTTACGGCTTGTGAGGGAGAACTGCCCCCGGCGGGAGAGGTCATTGATAATATGGTGAAAGCTATGGACGAGGTTGAAACTTACCGTCAGGATACGGATATGGCGATGCAGCTGTATTTTATGGCTGAAGATATGCCGAGTTTTTTCCCTCTGGATATAGATGTAGAGTTAAATGCGGTCACGGCTCATGACCTGGTTAATAATGATATGGAAACGGTCATGGACTTGGTTATTACCGGTGCGGATGAAGATTCTGTAAAAATGGATATGGCGTTATATATCGTAGATATGACCATGTACGTGATGGTTGATTTCCCGATAATATCTCCCGTGTGGACGAAATCTGAGATTCCGGGAATGTATACGCAGCAAATGGATAATTTCCAGATTCTAGCGGACGTTCTTCAAATGGCAGGCGTAGAAGTAACGGGTACAGAAAGAAAAGAAGGAGTAAACTGTTACGTACTTGAAATAACGCCGGATATTAGCCAGATATTCGAGTCATTGATGCTGCCAGCTGGGGAGTATGATGCAGGTATTACTGAATCAGAACGGGAGATGATTAACGAAATATTCAGTGATTTTTCAGTGAAGTTATGGGTTGCGCATGATACTTATCATATTGTCTATGCAGATATCAATATTAAAATGGAATATTCTCCCGAGGCGATAGGTGTTTATGGCGAAGAAGGACTTTTCAGCTTGGATATCGCCATCAAGACGCATTATCATCACTACAACGGGTCGGTAGAGATTGATTTACCACCGGAAGCTGAAGACGCCGATGAAGGCTCTTTGTGGTAATAGAGATGTAATACATATCTAATAACATGATTTGGAAAATTTTGTGGGCTATGCATCCGGGATAAATGCATAGCCCACAATTATAAAGGAGGTCACACAGGTAGGCAAGTTCCCTGTGTTAGTAAGTTTCAGCCAGGATCACCAAAGAACCAAATGTTTTTAGTCGATGCTGACTGATTCCTGTTCTAGTTTACATAGTTTCTTTTCCTGCTCCGAACTAATTTCAATGCCCAGAAGCCGCAATCTTTGCACTACGTCCATAGCTGTGGAACCGTTTTTCTTAATGAAGTTATGAATCGCCTCCCGGCCAATTGTCGTAAGTTGAAAACCTGTTGAGCGGTGTCCCTTCAGGTATCCGCGGTTTACCAGCGAATTATACAGATAACCTATATACTCGCTGGTGATATCCATCTGGCTGGTTAGTAATTTCTGACCGGTGCTTTTATTAATGGTTGTTGCCATCAATATGACCATTTCACTCGGTAGCATTCCCATCCCCTCTATACTGAAACAAAGTCAATAGTCACCAATATAGCATAAATAATGACAAATGTCAATTTTATGACTATTATTCACTTATTCTCTTCAGTACAAGTTTATTAGATACAATGAAGGAATGTATGATATATTGTCATTAGTTGTACTTGAAGTGAGTCTAGAGAAAACTATGAAGAGAGTTATATTCTTAGCTGCTGTCCTGCTTGTTGCCAGTCTAGTTTTAACGGGTTGTGATTGCTCTCAGCCGGAGACGACGGAGAGCGGCGAAGGAACTCTCCATTTATACGGAATCGATCCCTTCACTCTGGACCCGGGAGTATCCGGGGAAATGACTTCGCACGAGTATATTGCCCAGATTTTCAGCGGTCTGGTTCGGCTGGATGAAAATCTTGAGGTTGTACCGGACATCGCCGAAAGGTGGGATATCAGCAGTGATTACAAGACTTTCACTTTCTATCTTCACCGGGATGTAAAGTTTCAGGACGGGCGGGAGGTCAAGGCAGAGGATTTCAAGTATTCCTGGGAGCGCGCCTGTAACCCGGCTACCGGTTCTCGTGTAGCGGCAATATATCTCGGTGATATCGCGGGAGTTGATGATGTCCTGGCAGGTGAATCCCAAGAAATCAGCGGGGTGAAGGTAATTAATGACCATACCCTCGAGGTCAATCTGGAAGCTCCTCGCTCATATTTCTTATACAAGCTCACCTATTCAACGGCGTTTGTCGTCGACAAATATAATGTTGATGATGGGAGATACTGGTGGCGGCAACCGAACGGCACCGGACCATTTAAGCTTGAGCAGTGGGATGAGGGGAGTTTACTGGTCCTGGAGAGAAATGATCTCTATTATGGCCAGAAAGCCAGTCTGCAAAGGGTTGAATTCCTGTTGTGGGGTGGCATACCGATGAGGATGTATGAGACCGGTGAAGTAGATGTTGCCGGTGTCTCTGTTTTGTATATTGACCGTGTCACCGATACGACCGGTCCATTTTACGATCAGCTGCAGGTATCGCCCGAATTGAGCTTCAGCTATATCGGCTTTAACTGTACCAAACCGCCCTTTGACGATGTCAATATTCGGCGGGCTTTTTCACAGGCTGTCGATAAAGATAAGATAGTATCGCTGGTTTTTCGGGACCTGGTAGAGAAAGCGGATGGCATCCTGCCCCCGGGTATTCCCGGATACGACGAGTCGCTGGAGGGGCTGGACTTTAACGTGGAACAGGCAAGAGAACTCATCGCTCTTTCCTCATACGGGGATGCAGCCAACCTGCCGCCGATTACCCTGACCACCACGGGCTACGGGGGGGAAATATCGTCCTCTTTGAGTGCTCTTATTGCCCAGTGGCGGGAGAATCTCGGGGTAGAGGTGGAAATCCGCATGCTGGAGCCGGAAAGGTATCTCTACCATCTCAAGGAGGAAAAGGACAGTATGTACGATATGGGGTGGATTGTCGACTACCCCCATCCCCAGGACTTCCTGGAGATACTGTTCCGTACCGGCAACGAGAATAACTACGGCGAGTACAGCAATGCGGAAGTCGATGCTTTACTGGACATGGCAGCCGTCGAGACGGACCAGGTTTTAAGCCTTCAAATTTACCAGCAGGTGGAACAGATGCTGGTGGATGATGCCGCCTGCCTGCCGTTGTGGTTCGATATGAACTATATCTTAGTAAAACCTTACGTGCAGGGCTATGAGTTGAATCCGATGGGCTTTGCCTGGCTGAACCTGGTTTCCATACAGAATGAAGAAGAGTAAATTGTAAGGAAACGATTCGGGGGGAGTGGGGGTGGACAGGCGTGAATTGTTGTTACCGGGGGCAGGTCAGCCTTATTTTCTGATTTTAGGGGACTTCACCTATCATATATGGATGATTTCATTCAAGACACAGCCCGGCTATCCTGCCAATATAATATATAATCGGGGATAATAATCACACCGTGAAAATCGTAGGTTATATTGATCGCCCGAGATGGCTGGAGGTCTTATGAGTATCAAGCTTCTACCAAAGAGAATAATTGTACCTCTGGACGGGTCAAAACTTGCTGAATCAGCATTACCGTATGCCGAAGAAATCGGGGAAAGAACCGGGAGCGATATCGTTTTACTCTCAGTTTTGGAGTTTGCTGACGAAAAGTATCGTATCTATCTCCAAAATATAGTTGATGTTACTAAACGTCATGTCAAACAATACTCAATGGAAAATGAAAGTAAAGAGGTAGAGGTCTATACAATAACTCGCGAAGGTAATCCGGCTGAGGTAATCGTAGATTTCGCTGGTAAATGGGGTAGCAGCATGATTGTCATGGCTACTCACGGTCGGTCGGGTATCGGGCGCTGGGCATTGGGAAGTGTCGCCGACAAGGTAGTAAGGGCTGCCATAAATTCGCCAATTATGCTTGTTAGAGGTAAGAAAGCCAGCCCTGATGTTAGTCAGGAAGGTCTTCTCAAGAAAGCCCTTGTCCCGCTTGATGGTTCGAAACCAAGCCAAGTGATAGTTCCCTATATCACCCAGCTGGCAACAAATATCGACTTGGAATTGACCCTTTTTCACGTCTTGAGTGAGGATAATTATGACCAGACATACGCTGGCTCATACCTGCAAAGTCAATGTGCTGAAATCGATCAGCAGGGTAAAGCTGCCGATTATTTAATAAAAACTGGGTCTCCGGCAGAAGAGATTATTGACATTGCCGATGAACTATCGGTTGATTTTATAGCTATGTCTACAAGAGGCAAGAATGGCTTCACCCCATGGACTATAGGAAGTGTCGCACAAAAGGTCCTGTTAGGAGGAAATACTCCGCTGCTACTCGTTAGATATGAGTAAGGCTTGAAGACCTGCGATAAAAAAACTGCGTTTTCAGTTGAGACAGGGGAGGGTCGGCTGTTTGCAATTTGCAGCCCACACTTACTATCCGCCTTGCTGGTAGTGCTCGCATGTAACACTGCTACAGTTTTTGGGTGAGGGTCAAAAAGTGGGCTTAACAAAAAGATGAATTGTGCAATTGGTCACATCAAGGCTTATTGTTCAGGTGACGATCACGACTCAGGATTTGAAACACCCAAACCACACAAAGAGATGATTGGCAACTCGACTTTAATCAGTGTGTCGCAGGTTCGAGACCTGTACGGCTTACACTCAACCCCCTCATAACTTGCCAACATTTGACCAACATTGGGTTCTAAGTTTCTGTCATCCTCTTCGAATATCTGTTCAAAAATACTACGTGTATTGTTTGTCAATAGTTAAATATCATAAATACATATTTTATAATTCTCTGGATATTAGCATAATTTATTGACATTGATTATACATAAGATTAGAATCCAACTACCTTCTGAATATATTCCGTGTTTGGAGGTGACAGCAAATGGTTAAAAGGAGAGAAGCCAGAGGATTAATTTATCGCAAGATTGATTTGCACGTTCATACACCGGAATCTGATTGTTTTCCTGACAAATCAATAACCCCAGAAGACATTGTTAATAAATCCATCAAAGAAGGTTTAGAAGCAATAGCCATTACTGACCATAACTCAGGTGCGTGGATAGACCGAGTTAAAAATGCTGCAAAAAATAGACTTGTTGTTTTTCCTGGGGTAGAAATAACGACCACAGCTGGAGAACGTTCTATTCATATTGTGGCTGTCTTTTATAGGGATAAATCATCTAAAGATATTGAGAATTTACTAGGTGAGTTAAAAATCTTACCCGAAAAATACGGCCAACCGGATGCCTATACTACCTATAGTCCTAGCGATGTAATAGATATAATTTCTGCTCGTGGAGCTTTAGCAATCGCACCTCATGCAAATTCCAAAAACGGTGTCATGGGAGGAATGAAGGGACAACCTAAATTTGGCGTAATTAATAATAGCAATCTCATTGCCGTTGAAGCTACAGCCAATGACTTCAATAGCACTACTAAAAAACAAAAGAGTACTAGAGTTGTTGACCTACTTGATGGTACTCATAATGAATATTAAAAACTAGCTGTATATCAATCTTCAGATAATCTCGATGAGAAAACCGGAAAGCACGAAATAAATAAAATAGGGTCTCGATATTCTTATTTTAAACTTGATGGGCTTGACCTAGAAGGTCTTAGACAATGTTTTTGTGACCCTGATGTCCGTATCAAACAATATAATGACTTCGAGATATTTAATCCCCCTAAACTCAAGCAAATGGAAATTTCCCAAGGTTTCTTGTCTAAGCAAAAGATATGCTTTCACGAAGGCCTAAATAGCATTGTCGGAGGGAAAGGTACCGGAAAGTCATTAATTGTGGAATTTCTACGTTTTGCATTAATGCAAACCTCCGACGATAAGGATGTCATGACGGACCATAAAAAGAAACTAGAAAAGAGACTAGAATTACTTGGTGAAGTATCTATCGAATTTGAATTGCCGACCGGTGCCATTTACATGATTAAAGGGACCTATGATTCTAATTTAAACCCTATTATTTGTTTGAATACCGAAACTGGCGAAACATATCAGGGTGATATACCTAGCCTTTTCCCCATTCTCGCTTATAGCCAGAATGAAGTTATTAAGATTGCTGAGGATGAATCTTCACAGTTGAGACTGACCGACTCCTTTATCGATACATCATCGTATAAAGACAAAATTAAAGACCTATCTTCTAGACTTAAGAAAAACGACAGAGAGCTTGCAGCCTCAATTAAAGCCTCGTATGACGTTGAATCCTATAAAACCAAGATAAATACGATTTTAGAACAACTAAAAAATATTGATAAGTCTCTCAAGAATAAGCTCTTTGAGGAAATGAGACTTCTGGAGCAGAAACAAAGTGCGTTCGAGCAATACGTACAGCTTAATGATGAAACCCAGTCAGAACTTGATAAGACACTGGAGAGTATACAAGCTAACCTAATATTGCCAAGTGTTCCCAAAGAACTAACCACAGATCCTGATATCAAACAATCCCAGAAGTTGGCCAAGGCATCTCTTCGTGAATTATCACGATTAGTCAAAGAAGCCAAGCGTCTCGTATCGAAGAACGAAATGGCACTTGAAAAGCTCTATAACGGATGGAAGCCTATATTTAACCAAAAGAATGAAAAATATAACGAGATGTTAAGAGCATCTGGAGGAGATAAGAAGAAGCTTGAGGCGGAAAGGCGTAAGCATAAGAGACAATTAGAGAATCTAGAAAATGAACTAAGGAAACTTAATCAACTGAAGTCAAAACTTAAGCAGAGCCGTAACAATCGGAACTCATTATTAGATGAATTTGAGCAAGTCCACAAAGACTACTATGATTCTCGAAAGAAGTTATTTGACGACCTCACTTTACAATCTCTAGGAAAACTGAGACTCGATATTCAATACGCCGGTAATCGTGATTCATATAAAGATAAGCTATGGGAATTGAGAGCACGCTCGGGCATCCACAGGACTGACACCGATGCGGTTGCAGACAACTTGATGCCGAGGGAATTCATAGACTTCGTCATCGATAAGAACATTAATGCCATTTCTCGTAATACCAAGCTAGCGATACCAAACGTCGAAAGACTTGTGGAACTGCTGAATTCTGCAGAAGATCTATCAGAAGTCCTAGCTTTGTCTTATTCCGTACAGCCCCAAGATATACCTTCAATTCACTTCCGCAAAGATGATGGTAAATATTATCCGATAACCGAGGTTTCGACTGGCCAAAAATGTACAGCTCTACTCATTATAGCTCTTTCCGAAGGTACACGACCTATAATCATAGACCAGCCTGAAGATTCTTTGGATACCACGTCAGTCTACGAAGATATCGTAACGAAGCTGCGGGAAGGCAAAGAAAGACGACAATTCATACTCACTACCCATAACGCGAGTGTCGGTGTAGCTTCTGATTCGGACAATTTCATTGTCCTAACAAGCACTTCTTCTCAGGGTAAAGTAAATTGTTTCGGTGCAATAGATAGGGAACCGGTTAGAAAAGAGATTCTTCAACATCTCGAGGGGGGGCGGAAGCCTTATAAATTACGGCATAAAAAATATATTAAATCGCTTTAATTTTCAATTAAATCGTCCATTATCTGCTAACAATTTTGCTAACTAACTTTTCACAACTATTGAACATTCTGACGAAATGTTTAATATACATAAAAAGGTAGGGTTTTGTTTACATATAATGAGAGGTATATAATTCGCATAACCAAAAAGACTTCTTTTTAAAACTCTTAATAATATTCGGCTTCTAGCTATGGTAATTATTTGATTCCCGAACTGGCTTTTCGGTGAGTGTGATTAGTGTCACATATAGGGTGGAGTATAATGTTGCCTCACACCTATCTTTCGGGATGCTCATCACTCCTAAGTACCACCCGAATCTAAATTTACGATAAGAAGGTATTAGGGATTACTGATTTCCCTTCCCACACGTACCATTCCCATCGGATTGCCGTCGGCATCTCTCACAAGTGACGTACTGATCTGTACGGGATACTGTTGGCCCTGTTTGGAGATCATGGTATACTCTCGGCATTCGAGAGATCCCTTCTCCATAACCTTGGCGACATCATCATTCACCATTCCCCGCTGTTCTGGAGAAATTAGTTCTAAAAAGTGC
>CAZCZJ010000051.1:0-2842 GCA_964503235.1 uncultured Dehalococcoidaceae bacterium
ATTTTTGCCGGAGTATCACTGAACTGTACCGGGCTGTTAAGTAGCCGTGCCTGGCCTGCCACGGGGTGCTCGATATCCGTGTAGAAGTTGTTCACAAAGGCCTGCTCATCATTTATAATTTCGGCGATGGTCTGATTGCCACTGACGATTAGGTCATTCGCCCGGAATTCTTTCTCCCACTCCGCCCATGTCTTGGAAGCAAGAATTTTATCCAAAAGTGCTACTAATTCTTCGGCGTGTTGTTCCCGACTTTCCATCGTAGCGTAACGTGGGTCATTTATCCACTCTGTCTTGCCAATTGCCTTGCAAAACGGAGTCCAATATTCCTGAGTGGGGTGGCACATCATACACCACCTGTCTTTACAGCGGTATGATGTGTACATCGGGTTCGGTGCGCGCTTTCTGTCCCATTTTGGCTAAGGATAACTATAAAGAGCTGTCTGCACATCAAGCCCTAGTGTCCAGGCTGCAGTATGATATAACGAAAGCTCCAGCCCCTGCCCTTTGCCTGTCTTTTGTTTGTAGTAGAGTGCGGCGAGAATCCCGCTCGTAATATGGGCGGACGCGACAATATCCATCATACCCGGGCGAGAGATTGGAGGGGGATTATCCGGGCTGGAATTTACCAGGTCCATCATTCCACCATATGACCAGGCGGCGACATAATCGTAACCACGGTCATTCGCTTTTGGGCCTTTTGAACCATATCCGGTAAGTACGAAGTGGACCAGACCCGGATATTTGTCTTTCAGGCTGGCATAGTCCAGGTTGTATTTCTTCAGCACATCTATAGAATAATTGGATGCAAATATATCGGTATCCTCAAGGAGCTTATACAGTACCTCCCGGCCTTTTTTAGTTAGCAGGTTCAAAGCGACACTCCGCTTGTTCCGGTTCAGAAATTCAAAGTGGAGCTCGATGTCTCCCTTGTCTAAATGGAGCAGCAGCGGTCCCCTGTTAAAGCTAACGAGGCTCCTCTGCCAATCGCCCCATATCGGCTCTATTTTAATGACGTCGGCACCCCAATCAGCTAAAACGGCCGTGGATGCCGGCACGCCCACAACCTGCTCAAAACCTATTACTTTCACGCCTTCCAGTAATCTTCCCACACTAACCTCCTGATTTCTCCGGTATTCCGTTTCATGATTTATTATCAATAATTGATTACTACCATCATGGTCACGGGCTTATTGGTCTTGTTTTGTATTTCCCGGCCTTCGTTCGGGGCGAGGTACAGAGAATCCAACGGTCCCAGTGTCACTTCTTCTGTTGCATTTTTTACGGTGATTTCTCCGTCCAGGACTATATACACCTTCTCATTGGGATTATCTTCGTAAGCCCACTCAGCGCCGCCGCCGGGCAGGAAATAAGACAAGCCTACCCAGAATTTCTGTATACCCGTCTCCTCTTTACCCTGGAGGCGCATCGCTGTCATGTTGAAATGCCCTGCGGCAGCATATGGTTTGACTTCAGATAGGTTGACCTTTTTCATACTACCTTCCTTGAATGATTGTCTGGATTATTGTGTCCCGTACTTATAAACGCGGTCGGGCACGTTATTCAGGTCGTCTTCGTCGATATAAGCGACCATGCGGACAATCGAGCCATCGCCCATGTACCATCGGATCGGAAAGCCTGATATTTTACAGCGCTTGCCAACTACTTTGGCGATATCGCCACCCACATTTTCCCAGCCCAGGATGCCGGCGCGCATAATAATATTGTGGCAGGGTTCCCACTCCGGGAAATCATCGATTACTTCATGACCACCGGACCATTCCTTGTATTCCTTGAATAGGTCGGGTCTTAACGGGCCGGGACCGTGGGGGCCGATGGCCGTATGCAGCGGGTGGTCTAAAGCCTGCTGGTCTACACCGACTGCTTTTACCTTATGAGCGACGAACCACTCGCCGGCTTCTCTGCCGAGTCCGGGTGAATAGCAGAAATACTGCGTGCTATCGCCCCAGTATTTGTTCCAGCCAGTATGGACGATGATAATATCGTCCTCTTTCATCGGTAATTTCTCATTGGCGGCATCCAGGTCTTTAGCCGTAACCAGCTCCCATTTCTGCTTGGGAATGTCCCAGACCACAGCATCACCATAGTAACACTCCAGCGGAATTTCATGGGTAAAACGGCCACCTTCGAAGACATGGGCCGGGGAATCAGCGTGAGTAGTACAGTGCATGACCGTAGTTACCGTCTGCGATAGGACCCCGGACTTGGCCATGTAATGCATTCTCTCAATTTTCACATCGGCAAAATAGGGCCACAAGGGACATTTATCGCCGAAAGGATGGCTTAAATCTACCAGTACTTCTTTTCCCATGATGATTTCTCCTTATTACCTGTATTTTGGTTACCCTGGCTACCAGGTGGTAACGCCACCATCAATATAGAGAATCTGACCGGTCACAAAACTTGACGCTTCGGATGCAAAGAAAATTACAGGCCCAACAATATCTTCCGGCATCGCCCACTTACCCATGGGGATACGGTCTTTCATCTGCTTGGCATAGGCCGGGTCTGCCAGGGCGCTTTTCGTAAGGTCGGTTTCTACAATTGTCGGTGCGACGGCATTAACCAGTACATTAAATTTAGCCCATTCACAGGCAAGCGTACGTGTAAGGCTATCTACAGCTCCCTTGCTGGCGCAATACGCGGCGTAGTTAGCCGGCAGTCCGTACCGGCCTCTAACGGAGGATATGTTAATAATACGCCCGCTCTTTTGTTTCAACATCACCCTGCCTACTGCCTGGCAGCAGAGGAAAGTGCCGCGGGTATTAATGTCCATTACCTGCTGCCATTCATCTATGGGGAAAGTGTCCGCAGGTTTGCGGAT
>CAZCZJ010000051.1:2942-16861 GCA_964503235.1 uncultured Dehalococcoidaceae bacterium
AATGCCAGAAGAAAAATATCCTGAAGGATGGATGGTTGTCGACCATATAATACCGGGCGTTTCCGCGGAAATGCTCGACTGGTGGTGGGTCAATATGGAAAAAGGTTACGAATTATGGTGCCCTGATGAGCATAAGGGTTTCAAATGGGAGGTCGAGCCGCCCCTGGGTGGACATATCGGAGCTGTGCAGATTGCTACTGAGAGTATAGATTACAGTCCGGTGATGGACATTCGCATAGAATGGGTAGACCCAAACCTGGGAACTAAGGAACAAAAAGATTTTTGGATATATGAACACCTCCTGACCGCAGCGGGACCAACAGATCCCCGGTCCGGTAACCAGACCTCTGTCGTGCTTTCTCACCAGTGGGAAGCAATTCCCGGTGGCTGTAAGATGCGTTCCTGCATGCACGCTTTACCGGGGGGGCCTCCCGGTGGTCCTCCGCCCGGCCCCATGCCACCGCATCCCAGTGGGAAGAAACCCACCGGAGGCGGTTGGCCCGTTCACAATATCGCCGAGGTCAGTACATTCAAGGCTTTCCTGCCGGCGCTTTGGGGAATCTGGCAGGCCGTCTCAGACCCGTCAATAAATCGCCAGTGTTCCCTGAAAATAAAGAAAGAAGGATCCAAGATAATTTACGTAAAATAAGAGGTACGTTATGAGTGAATCTAAAAACTGGGTCAATAAAATTGAGATTGACATGGATGCTTGCAAAGGCTGTAAAACGTGCATGAATGCTTGTTTTGCAGATGTGATCCGATGGAACGATGCCGATAATAAACCGGTTGTTGCCTATCCTGAAGACTGTGTCTGGTGCCTGGCCTGCGAAGTTGCCTGCCCGACCCAGTGTATCGAAGTTATTCCCAACATACCGGCTCCTTTGCGTTCATCATATTGATTACTAAACATGAAAGATTCCGAGGCAAACCGGCAAAAAGGAGGCTTGCAGTGGCTGACATAAAAGATTTAGGCGAAGTAGTCGCTACAGACATATTAATTATCGGCGGTGGTATCGGCGGCCTGGCAACGGCCATTAAGGCAAAAGAGGAAAACCCGAATGCGGATGTTCTGATAGTTGAGAAACAAACAACCGGATGGGCCGGTAAAGCTACCAAAATTGGAGGGATTTTAGCATTTCTCGGGCCAGATAACAACGCAGATCGATTTATGGATTTTCAGGTCCGCAATTCCGGGTTCTATTTGAATGACCAGGACCTATTATCAAAGTATGTACAGAGCTCTTACAGGGCAATAGAGAATTTTAGTGAATGGGGTGCCAAACTCGCGAGAACCCCCGATGAGAATCTTGTTATCATCCCCGCTTTCTGGGCTCCTGAATGGTCACTCACATTTATCGATATCGACTTAATGTTACCCATACGGACCAAAGCCCGGAAAATGGGGGTAAAATTCATGGATAAAATCCATGTAGTCGATCTGGTGAAACAAGCGAACAAAATTACAGGGGCAGTGGGCTTTGATATTATTACTGGCAAATTTCATATATTCAAGGCTAAAGCCACTGTACTGGCTAATGGAAGCTGCGGCTATAAAGTGAGGAGATACTGGATAGCAGGTACCGGTGACGGTATTGCAGCGGCTTACCGGGCAGGGGCAGAGATGAGGAACGCTGAATACGGCAACCTCTATGGCCATACGGTATGGCAGGACACAGATAGCGGTATGGTAGGCCATCAATTCTTGGTTAATTCACTGGGTGAGAACTTAACCCAAAAATATTTACCAAATACGGGGCCTACAGGGGTTTTCCTGCCTGTACAGCTGGCAATAGGTCTGGAAAAAGAAGTTACTGAGGGAAGAGGTCCAATATACTTCGCGCCACCGCCTTCAGCAGGTCCGGGTTTTCCACCCATGGATCTTCCAAAGCTGAATGATTGGCAGCGGTGTACTGCGGAGAAGGAAAGCAAATACGGGTTACCACCAACGGTCAAGCGGGAGATAGGAGTACCTTTACATGGTGAAACCTCATGTATTAAAGTTGACCATGAAATGAAGACTAGCCTTGAAGGACTCTGGGCTATCGGCGATACCAGCTACGCCGGTTCGGCAGTAGCGGGAGCCGTGGCTTCACCCCCTGGCGTTACGCCAGGTTCAGGTATTATGTATGCGGTAATCAGTGCTGGTTGGGCCGGGCCTTCGGCTGCCCGTTACGCGAAGGAGGCTTCTACAAATGATATAGACTATGCTGAAACCAAGAATCTTGAAGAAGAAAATTTTTCCCCGATGCAGAGCGGTAATAGCTTTTTACCGGGAGATGCCATTAACACGTTGCAGGAAGTAACTGCACCGATAAAATATAACCTCCGACGCAGCAAGGAACGTTTAAATGAAGCTTTAATCCGGCTAGAAGAGTTAAAGGTAAAAATTCCTCATCTAAAGGCCAAGGACTACCATTATTTGAGTAAATGCCATGAAATAAAGAGCATGGCATTATGCGCCGAACTAACGTTCAGGGCGGCTCTGATGAGAGAGGAAAGCCGCGGGTCACACTTCCGGGAAGATTATCCCAAACGTGATGACGAGAACTGGTTGAAATGGATAATCCTTAAACAGGATAGCGGCAGGATGAAGCTTTCAACACAGTCGGTGCCAATAGATAAGTATGAAACTAAACCAAATGACTGACTCAATCCATTCTTTGACCCAAGAAAAAATTAAGAAGTAGCAGGTTAAATATGAAGAAACCTCGGACCGAAATACAAAAAATAAGAACGATAAAAAGAGATGATCCAGAAATTAATCTCTATATACTGCTTGACCAGACCAGAGACCTTGTTACAAATGCGGTAGAACTTGAGTTGAAACATCTTCGGATGACTCAACCGCAAGTCAAAGTGTTGACTATGCTTTCAAGAGAAGATAGGCCGGTAACACTGGATGAACTAGCGAACTGGACATTGAAAGAATTTAACTCTGTATCAACCTTAATTAACCGAATGGAGAAGAAGGGTCTTGTTAGGAAAATTAAAAAAGACGGTGATCTGAAGACATATATCGCTCTGACCGAAAAAGGCAGTGATTTGTATCATCGTCAGGTCACCGAACGTTCAATCCATTTGATATTCAATGAGCTTTCAGAAGAAGAAAAGAAACAACTTAAGGATCTACTCATGAAAGTTCGCAATACTACCCGTGAACTCATGGGATTGGATTTCAAGCCGCCATTTCTACCTTAAGCAATATGTTCTGGTAAGTTGAGTTTTTCGATCCAGGGATGAAAGTCCACATTGTAATATCGTCGATTGTTGGTAAGCAACTAATTTCCTCTCTCGTTTCATAGCAGAGAGATGTAATGTATTAATTTAAGAGACCTTTGAAGAATCCGGGATGATGTTAGAATAATCTTCAAATGCGGAAGCTGATGGCATAAGCCCGCCTTTGTTCTAAGAGGTTTGAAATATTTCGGTACGATGGAGACCGAGCCTCCCCCGTCTCCAGTCTGAGAGTTTACGCTGGTCGTTTATTGGCCAGCGCTTTTTAATTTTATGAGGTTCAATAGAAAGTCATTAAGTATTATTGCAAGAAAGCGCTGGATAATTCTCCTCCGGAGGGTAGGTAAAAAAATCAAATACTTCCAATATTAAGGCGATTCTCGTGATTCCTCGCTATTGACAATAACCTTTCGCTGATGTACTATGACTATATATACAAAAATAGTCATAGAGTCGCAATTAGATGACAAAAGCATTTACGCAATCGAATAAAGATCTGATAAGACGTGCTCTACTTCAAAAAGGCAGGGAATATTTTATAAGATACGGCCTTAAAAAGACCAGTGTTGAAGAACTGGCTAAGGCAGCCGGTATAGCCAAAGGGTCTTTTTACAAATTCTTCGACTCGAAGGAAGCCCTTTTCATGGCTATACATGAAGATTCCGAGAACAAAATGCGGACAGACTTAATACAGAAGCTTGAGAGTGCCGTAGAACCCGCTGATAAACTTCGCTTTTTACTGAAGAGCTCTTTCCTTTACCTGGAAGAGGACCCTCTCTTGCGAGCTGTTTTCAGTAAAGAGGAGCTCGATAATATTACTGGGTTTATGACTTCCGAGCAATTCAAGGAACACTATCACCAGAATATCTGGTTTATGGAAGAGCTTGTCAGACAGTGGCAGGATGAGGGCATTATCAGGCAGCTTAACACAGAAGTCGTAAGTAATCTTTTAGGTTCAACTTTTTATATATTTCTTCAAAAAGAGAATCTCGGTGAAGAAATGTATAACAGGGTAATCGATATGCTGGTAGAATGCCTGGTTGATTACATCAGTGCCGGAAACAGAGCAGGCGGCTCTGAATAGGGGTAATACATAATGGAAGCAGCCATTAACATCTATAAAGTGACCAAGCGTTACGGTGACCTAGTGGCGGTAGAAGGCCTCTCTCTGAACATCGAACCGGGAGAAATCTACGGATTTCTTGGTCTAAATGGTGCCGGCAAGACGACAACTATCCGAATGCTACTGGGAATGATTAGGCCGGATGGCGGTTTGGTATCCATCTTTGGCACTAAAATCAAACCGGGTCAAAGACTGATATGGGGGCGTGTCGGTTACATGGTCGAGACTCCTCATTCTTACCCTGATCTAACGGTTCGGGAGAACCTGGAAATTATTCGACGTCTGCGGGGGCTAAGTGACACTAAAACTGTTGAAAGAGTTATCGAAGAATTATCACTCACCAGAGACGCCGACAAGCGCGCTAAGACGCTTTCACACGGCAATTCGCAGCGGCTAGGACTGGCCAAGGCGCTCATTCACCACCCGGACTTACTTATTCTAGATGAACCGGCAAACGGTCTCGACCCCGCCGGTATAGTCGAAATCCGGAACCTGTTGCACGACCTTGCCACCGAACACGGCGTCACCATCTTCATGTCCAGCCATATTCTGAGCGAAGTGAACCGCCTGGCAACACGAATCGGAGTAGTACACAGGGGACAGTTGGTGAAAGAGTTTGATTCCGCCGAGCTTGCCGAACAGGAGCAACGGCGTCTGATGGTAGACGTTAAAGACACGGCTGCCGCTCTGACGATACTGGAGAATGCCGGCATCCTAGCACAGGCAGATAATAAAGACTCAATCGCCATCACGGATATAGTAACTACACAGCATCCAGAAGAAGTGGCGACTTTGCTGGTCAGGGCAGGTTATCCGCCCACCAGGTTGGTCGTCGAGCGGAGAGACCTTGAATCATATTTCCTCAGTCGAGTTGGTATGAAAGAAAAGAAATAATGATAAGCATAGTAAAAACCTCTGGTGGAATCATCAAAGAAACATTTGCGGCGCTCCGGGTTGAGATGCAAAAGGTGCGTCACTCGAAGACGCTCTGGATAACCGCACTGGCGTTTGCATTTATAACGATTATATGCGGGTTATTCATGTTTATATTAAAAGACCCGGAACAAGCCCGTCGCCTTGGACTTCTGGGAGCTAAAGCACAGATATTCGGCGGAACTGCCGACTGGCCAAGTTTTTTCACCCTTGTTCTGGTGATAATGAGTATCGGCGGCCTGGTTATATTCGGGTTTATATTCGTCTGGATATTCGGTCGTGAGTTTGGTGATAAAACCGTTTATGACCTGCTGTCGCTGCCGACCTCCCGGATAACAATCGTTACCGCCAAAATAATTATTGCTTTCTGCTGGTCGGTAGCACTTATTCTGCTGGTTTTTATACTCATGCTGGTAGTCGGGGCAATATTGCAGCTGCCAAACTGGTCGGCGGTAGTTGTCTTCGATGGACTGGGACAAATGTTAGTCACTGGCTTAATTGCCATGGTCCTATGTATACCATTCGCGCTAGTAGCCAGCGTTACCCGCGGCTATCTGCCGGCCGTGGGATGCATTTTTCTGATTCTGGTTCTCGGCCAAGTTTTCAGTGCACTTGGTCATGGTCAGTATTTCCCGTGGTCTGTGCCGGGATTGTACAGCGGCGCGGCTGAGGCATTGACCGGAGAAGCATCCACGCCTATTGGTCCCGTAAGTTATATCCTGGTAGGTGTTGTGAGTGTCATTAGCATTGTTACTATAGATATATGGTGGCAGTACGCCGACCAGACTTAGCTTATTAAGCCGTGCTGAAGCCTAACTCCTTGGTAATAATCACGAACCGGAAACTGAATTTCCCATGGAATATTGGTTAGTGGAGCACGTAAGATTGGATGACGGTGTTCGTTTATCGGTTCAACTTACCTGCTCCTTGGTAACCTTGGCTAGGTCAAGATGACGAAGACCAAGTATACCAGGCAACTCCGAAATGAGTATAACGAGTATCATGATACCGGCAGTTAACAAATAAGTCCGAGTGTAAAATACGAGGTCAAAACTGAACATATCCGTCTGAACGAGTTGCATCAGATACATAGCAACGGTATAGCCGAGCGGTATCCCGAGAATAAGTCCCACGATTCCGAGCGCCATATTCTCAATAGTCACCATCGCGGCAATCCGTCCGCTCCTCTCTCCCAGCGTACGCATGGTAGCTATTTCACGCCGGCGCTCGATCAGACTGACGGTGATCATGGTAAACACTACCATCAGCGCTAATATAACACCGAAACCCAGCATTACCCACATCATAGTATTTACGAGGTCCATCAGGTCCATCATCTGGCTCTCAACTTCACTGGTAATTTCCACCGAAACAGCATCTAGGTTCTGAGAAGCCGTATTCCTTAAACCGGCAATAGTGCTGCTATCCGCACTAAGCAATATACCGCTGATTATCGCCTGGGCACCAGCAAGCTGCTGGGCGTCTTCCAGAGTTATGTATCCGAAGCTTCCCATCGGCTGCTTGACGAAGCCCCCGACCGTAAAAACCGTTTTATTATAAGACGAAATAACAGTGATGGAATCTCCTGTTTTAACATCGAGGTTATTCCGGATAGCCTCGGCTAAAAGAATATGACCTTCCTTTAGAGCTACTGGATTTCCTCCGGGTGTATAGAGTCCGTAAAGGTCTGTTTCCGGCGGCATCCCCAGCATTAGCGTCTGAAATGACTTATCGCCATTTTCCAGGCTGACTGGTATTTCGAGAATCGGAGTAGTTTCATTGACGCCGTTCCAGTCGAGTATCTCATCAGCCATATCTTGCGGTACGGGTTGGGCGAAACTCAAACGTGCATCATATCTCTGAATCCGGTCAAACTGGACGCTGAACAAGCTGTCGATGGAATCCAGGAAACCCGCCGAAGCCAGTATTAATACCACACCGAAGACAACGCCCAGAACGGTGGAAATACTGCGGCGCCGGTTACGGAATATGTTACGCAGTGGTATTTTCCAGAGCAGAGACACACGTTTGAGGAAGGGGAGTATTTTCTCTATCAGCGGCTCCCTGCCGGCCGTGGGCGGTGGTGTCCGCATAGCTTCAGCGGGTCGGAGGCGGGAGGCAGCCAGTGCTGGAAAGATTCCGGCAATCAAACACGGCAGGATGCCTATAAACACACCCTCCTCCATAGCCATCCAGTGGAAATTCGTAATTTTATATGGCAAGCCCAACATGCCGATATACAAATCGGTTATGGATTCTGAGAGAAGATAACCGGCTATTATCCCCGCCAAGGAACCTATTATTCCGATAACCAGTGCGAAGCCGAGATAATGCCATAACATTTGCCGTCGCGAGTAACCTAAGGCCCTCATCAGACCCAGTTGACCCCGCTGCCGCTGGATAATTCGGGAAAGCAAGATAAATGTAGTCATGGCCCCGACGAACAGAAAGAGGACTGGGAATATCTCGGCCATCTCACCGAATTCCTGAAGGTCCAGCTTCAAACCGGCATTACTCGGCTGTTCATCGCTAGTGACCACATCAATGATGTCGAAAGGTGCGAGAACCCCTTCGGAGAGACCTATTACGGAATCGACATCCGCACCTTCATCAACGAGTACACAGAACTCGTTGATATTGTCATTTCCGGTAAGCTCGAGTAAGGCCGCATCCGAGATGAAAATAACGCCCCAGGTGTCCGGCGATACAAAAAACTCGTTTTTGTTCTTGGCCGGAAAGATATATTCCGGGCTGGTAACAATACCACTCGTGGTAAACTCAAGCTCTCCTTCCGTACCATCCAGTAAGATACTATCACCCGGCTTAAGGTCATGATATTCAGCGAAGCTCTTTTCCAGAAGAAGCCCGTACTTCTCGCCCGGGGACAGGTAGCTTCCCTCTTCCACTTTCAGGTCATTTACCTGCGGACGGCTGTTTCCGGGGACCGAGATTGCTGTGGCAATCAGACTCTGCCCGTTTTTCTGCGGCAAACTCACGCCGATATCGGTATTCATTCGGCCGGTTACTGACTTTACTCCGGGTATTTGCTCGAGCTCTGCCACGGTTGAAAGCGGTGAGGAGTTTACTTTCACCGTAAAATCGGCGAATCCCAGCTGTTGGTACGAGTAGTCGTAGGAACTCTGGAGATTTAAATATGCCATAAATGAAGAGCCAAACAAAGCCACGCCGAGGAAGATGACAATAGTCACTGCAATGAAAAGCCACTTGCTGGATAAAAGGTCTCTGACAAGTTTTTTTCTCAGTGTTTTCACTACCGTTACCACCTCAACTCATCCGGGTCAATCGGTGAAGGATTATCTTTCATTTCAACTATCTGGCCACTGCGCAGACGAATGATTTTATCGGCTATCTCACCAATGGCCGTATTATGAGTAACGATAATTACGGTTTTCTTACTCTCCCGGTTAATATTTCGCATTACCGAAAAGATGTGTTTTCCCGTTTCAAAATCCAGGTCTCCGGTGGGCTCATCACACAGAAGAATCGGCGGGTCCTTGGCCAGAGCTCGGGCGATAGCCACCCGCTGCTGCTCACCACCGGAAAGCTCACTGGGGAAGTGGCCGGCACGGTCACCAAGACCAACGTCACGCAGCACTTCCATGGTGTCCCTAGGTTTATCAACCAGCTCGGCAGCCAGCTCGACATTCTCGCCGGCCGTAAGTGTCGGAATCAGATTGAAGAACTGAAAAATGAAGCCGACATTGTCACGGCGGTACCGGGTCAGGCCGCGTTCGTCAAGAGAGGTTATTTCCGTGGGACCGACGGTAATCCTGCCGGACGTCGCCGAATCAATACCCCCTATAAGGTTAAGGAGAGTTGTCTTGCCGGAACCGCTGGGGCCCAGCACTACCAGAAATTCACCCCTGCTTATCTCGAGACTTACTTCTTTCAGGGCATCCACCATAAATGTTCCCATGGGGTAAGACTTGGAAACATTGCTGATATCTATTTGTACGTCGTTATTGTTCATTTATCGCAACCTCACTCCTCATTATCCTATATCAATACATCCTGGTTAATGTATCCGCTCGGTTATGGTTGAAAGCCCCTGAATGACAGAGATATGTGGTGCTTCATTGCCTGAAAACAGTCCTGCATGGTCATGTCATCATCGACGAAGAACGCCATCAAATCGGTAATAATCACGGAATAAATGATAAAGGCTACATCCTCCGTATCTACATCGGGGCTGATTTGCCCCCGACCCTTTATTAAGTTTAGAAACTCTACCAACTGCCCCATAAGGGCATAATCCAGCCCCATTATTTCTTTTCTCACCGAAAGCTGTTCGACCAGAGCCGCGACGAAGATTTCACGCATTAGCTGCCGGTTGTATCGGCTCATGAAGTCCCCGAAGTATACTTCTGCCAGCTTATATACGGCTTCCTCAGCCTCAACCGGCGGATTACTGATTATCTTTTTCCAGTTCTCTAAAAGTGTTTCAACCTCTTTATTGAAGATGGACAGGACTAGTCCGGATTTTGAATTGAAGTAATTATATACCGTAGCCGGCCCAACCTCGGCCTTCTCAGCAATTTCTTCGATATTGGTATTGCGATATCCCTTTTCAGCAATCAATTCCTTGGCCGCCTCAATGATGGCTTCTTTCCGTTTCTGCTTCTGTTTATTGCGTAAATCGGTCATCTTCTCACCCCGGGATAAATATATTATAGTACTCTATAAATATAATGTCAACTATATAAATATTGTAGTCTATATGCTTTAAGTTAAATATCAGATGCGGATATATTTTCAGGTGGAGTCGATTGTATTTTGGATCAACGATCATTTGGGAGAAGTGACAGCGGCTGGGATTTCAACAGAGACTAAAGATTTACGAGGATTCCAATATCAACTTTTTAAAGCTAATTGTGTATGCCCGTCTTTTTTTCAACAAGTTTGAGATTAGTGGGTTTGACGTAGATAAAGCCTCCCCCGTCTCCAGTCAGAAAAACATAAACGCTAGTATGGAAATTACTGGGGTTTATTTGTTCCATTATCCAATATAGTGGAGCTTTGTATATATAATGGTAAGAGTATAATCCACTCAGCCAAAATGACTTCTTTATGGGGGATCTTCGGTTATTTGACAATTAGGCAGTTGTCCTTATCGAGATGGGGAGATCAAGTAGAGACGAATTCTCTCTGAGTATATAACGGAGTTGGCATGGAGACATTATCGCCTTAATTGTAAAGACATCCCATCATAAGCAAATCGTATTCCTAGAATCTCCTGCTCCAGCTGTATATAATCGTCATAACTACGGTGCCAATACTCTTCCAGATGGTTGAAAATAGTCTGCCTGGCTCTAATCCGGCGGGTCAGCGCCAGGGTTTGTTCGAAGGTGTAGAGCGTCCTCCGTGAAATGTGATCCGTGGGATATTGGAAGCCGTGCCGTAAGCCAGTTTCGAAGATACCCGGCTGGATAACTAGCAAATCCGCGTTATAAACTTCCGGCCGTTCCTCCGGGAAGGGCTTGATGTCACAGGACGCGTAAATGATACGCCGTCCGTACAACTCAAAGATATATACGAAGGCAGTTTGTGACCCGCGATCAACCGGAATCCCCATCACGGTGACTTCACCAGCCCTGATAGTATTCCGAAACGTCACAACCTCTAGAAAATCACTCTGCAGGTAGTGGTCGATGACCGGCCCGTATTGTGTGGCAATATGCCCTAGAGGAGCTACTAATTGCTCCGGTAGCAGGAGTTTTATCTTCTTTTCTGGGTATGCCTGCCAGATCCGGAAGTCCAGTGCTATTTGCTCCACCACACGTAGCCCCTCAACGTGATCCGGGTCCAGATGAGTTACCATGAGGTAATCTATCCTCTGTATGTTCTCTCGATTGAGTTGGCTGCAAACCTCAGCCGGGGTGTCGATGAGGAGATTTGCGTCATGCAGGAAGGTGGACGGGCCGCTCCGCGCATAGGGTATTCCTTTTACTCGGGCTTCCCGGCAGACCCTGCAATGGCATAGCGGCTTGGGGATTACCATGCAACCGCCGGAGCCTAGGATAGTAAGCTTCATCTTATTTCGCCCCGGTCGAGGTCTCCTCGCGGACATGCTTGAGGTCTCCATCCATGGTACCCCGCACTTTTTCACGTTCCTCGGCGAAGTCGAATCCTGTCCAGATGCCGATTGAACCGAGTACGGAATCCTGCGGATGATATTCGCGGAATATCTTGAAGTAGTAAGCAGCTTCCTTGCTGTTCAGAGTAGCCTTGGGATTTTCCGCCTTAATGCGTTCGTATTCATCATTGGTCATTTCATTGTTAGCTAATTTTTCGCCGAGGTCTTCACAGCCTGCCCCCTGAGTGTACTGCACTTTATAGCGCCAGAGAATATCATCGGGCAGGTAACCGGTATCCTGGAAAGCCTCACGTAAAATCCATTTTTCTATTTTATCACCAACTTTTTCCGACTCTTTTATTTTGAGTTCCGGCGGGATTTTCATGGCAAGGTCAATCATAGCGGTATCCAGGAACGGGACTCTGAGTTCCAGGCTGAAATACATACCCATGCGGTCGGCACGCTGGAGATTGATGTTGTGCAGGTTGCCGATACAGCGGTGGGCTTCCTTGTTAAGGACATCCATCGGGTAATGCTTCATGTAATGGTAGCCGGTGAACAGTTCATCGGCGCCTTCACCGGTTAGCACAACCGTGACGTATTCCGCCGCCAGCTTACAGGTGAAGTAGCAGGGCACGGCACAGCGTACCAGCGAGGGGTCGTAGCTTTCCAGCTTCTTGATGACAATCGGTAACGCTTCATAGTATTCGTCTTCGGTAAAGATGAGCTCATGGTGGGTGGAACCTATATGCTCGGCGGCGATGCGCGAGGCTTTAAGGTCATCGCTTTCCTCGCCACTGGCGTCTTTCATCCCGACCACGAAGGTGTGCAGGTGGGGTATTTCCTCGGCGGCGATAGCGGCTACCAGGCTGGAATCGATACCGCCGCTGCAGAAAGAGCCTACATGGATTTCCTTGTCCGCCAGCAGGCGTTTCTTCACCGAGGTAATGAAGGTATCCCTGATGAGCTGCTTGGCTTCCTCAATGTCGGTAAGAAGGTCGTCCTGAATCGGCGGGATTTCGTAATATTGCACGAAGCCTTCCGACGGGGTGTAGTAGTAACCGGCCGGGAACTCATGAACTTCATCGACACCAGCCAGGGTCATGGCCCCGAGTTCGGAAGTGAAGTAGAGATTACCGCCGACATATCCGTAGTAGAGCGGCTTGATGCCGATGGGGTCGCGTGCCAGCATGAAGTCGTCGCCGCTGAAGATAGCGAAGGCAAACATACCGTCCAGTTCCCTGACGCAGGCCGGACCTTTTTCACGGTAAAGGTGCAGGATAACCTCGGTATCCGACTCGGTAGTGAACGTGTACTTATTGACGAGATTTTCCTTGAGTTCCTTGAAGTTATAAATTTCACCATTGCAGATGATGCCGGTTCGTCCACCTTCGGCCAGTATGGGCTGGTGCCCCTTCATCACGTCCACGATAGACAGACGGGTATGGCCGAAAACCGTGTTATTAAACGTGTGAATACCCCGGTCGTTCGGACCGCGGTGAGGCAATGCATCCAGCATCCGGTTGATGGTTTCCGTATCTCTTATTCCAAAACATCCTGCTATTCCGCACATAATACAATCTCCAATATTTATACTCAATGGTGTTTACTTGCCGTTTGCTTTTTCCATTTCCTCCAGGACCTTAATAGCCTGGAAACCGTCGGCACAAAAAGCATCGGCGCCGATTTCCTTGGCATAGTCGTCAGAGACGGCAGCGCCGCCGATTAATATCTTGACGCTGTCTCTCAAGCCGTTTTCCTCGAGGGCTTTTATCACCACCGGCATTTCGGTCATGGTGGTGGTGAGTAGGGCAGAGAGACCGAGATAGTCCGGCTTCTCTTCCCGTACCACTTCGACGATTTTCTCCTTCGATACGTCGATACCAAGGTCGATGACTTCGTAGCCGGCACCTTTAAGCAGGATAGAAACGATATTCTTACCGATGTCGTGAATATCACCCTTGACGGTAGCAACGACTATTTTCCCCTTGGTAGCCACGTTGGCTTCTTCGAGGTGGGGCTTGAGGATTTCCATAGCCGCCCCGACGGCATCCGCTGATGCTAGCATATCCGGGATAAAATATTCCTTGGTGGAGAACTTCTCACCGACTACTTCCATGCCGGCCGTCAGGGAGTTGGTGATAACGTCTTCCGCAGGGATATCCGCCTCCAGTGCTTCCTCTACCATCTCTACAACGCCCGGTGTTCCCGTCAGTGATTCATCGATGCCGATGTCTTCGGTTGTTTTTCGTCCCTGAATGACGTTCTCTTTTATTGATGCTAACAAATCTGCAGCACTCATGATTAGTTGCCCCCTTTATATACATTAAGCCCGGGAAGCAGTCCGGGTATTTCGTTGAATACTCTTTCCGTAGTCGCTTCGTCGATGTGTTCTACGGGCTTGGCCAGGAGTTCCTGCATCCGCTCGTTAGCTAATGCAAAAACATTATCGTCTTCCCCGTCTCCCTCGAAGACGTACGGCGGTGATATCTCGCCGCTACGCATCACGGGGCGGATATAGTTGATGAACATCTT
>CAZCZJ010000052.1:0-16811 GCA_964503235.1 uncultured Dehalococcoidaceae bacterium
TCCTTGCCGATTTTAAACGCTTCGGCAAAAGCCTCGCCGACGGTGAAATACTTGCCGGGCCCGAAGGTGAAAGGCTTTACTTTGTCCATATCGGGATGGCCGTCCGTCAGGCAGTCCTCGGAGATATGGGTCTCCACCACTCTACCGACTACCAGCGCGTGACTGCCCATATTAAGGATATGTACAACCTCCAGTTCCAGATTGATGGGGCACTGCTCGATAAGCGGAGCGGTTTCCAGGTTGCCGTAAAACACCTTGAAACCGCAGTCCTTCACCTTATCGGTAGCTGCCCCGGAGACCAGTCCGCAGTAGTCGGTCTCTTTCACCAGAGCGACTGAAGGTATATTAACCGAGAACGTCATGTTCTGTCGGATACCTTTAAGGCTGTAGCGGTGGTGCTGTAGGGCTATCGAGATAGCGGGCGGATTGCTGGCAGCGACACCCGTCCAGGCGACGGCGGCAAAATCAGGCTTTCCGTCTACGTGACTCCCCACCAGGACGGTAGGGTGTGGCCAGAGCATCGGCTGTGCGCCGAGTTTCTTTTTACTCATGATACCTTCTCCTAATTCGTATTAGCGATAACCACCTGCCCCAGCGAAATCCCGCCGTCGTTGCAGGGTACCTGCCGGTGGGTATATACCTCGAGGTCAACTGACTCGAGCCGGGCAATCGTTTTCCTCAATAGTAACCGATTTTGAAATACACCGCCGCTTAACGCCACCTTCCTGATGCCGGTTTCCCCTGAGATTAGTTGACATAAATCCAATATCATCCGGGCTACCGTGTTGTGAAATCTGGCGGCAATGACGGCTCCGGGTACAGCCCCGTATATATCTTCGATAATAGTAGCTATTAAGTCACGGATTTTTATAATGGTGATACCATCTTGCTCAACCGTCGAGAACGGGTAGAGACCGTTCTCATCGCCTGCTGTCGCAGCCAGCATTTCCAGGTCGATGGCTGCCTGGGCTTCGTATTCGATAATGCCCCTGACCCCGGTTAAAGCCGCAACGGCATCGAAAAGACGTCCCATGCTTGACGTCAGCGGTGTGTTTATACTCTTATCTACCTGGTTTTTTATCACATCAATCTCCGTAGCGCTGATGTTTTCCAGGAAGGGGAGCTTCATATCTGGCTTGATGCTCAGTGCATGCAAATAGCCGATTGTTGTCCGGTACGGCTTCTTTATTGCCAGTGCTCCGCCCGGCAGCGGCAGGTACTCCAGATGTGCCGTTCGTGTAAACTGCTGATAATCGGCGGTCATGAATTCACCGCCCCAGATATGACCGTCGCTGCCGTAGCCGGTGCCGTCGAAGGATACCCCGATGACCGGCTCATCCAGTCCGTTATCCGCCATGCAGCTGGCGATATGGGCGTGGTGGTGCTGCACCCCGACGAGTTTTATATTTTTATGCTCCACGACTGTTTCTTTAGCATATTTTGTCGGCAGGTACTCCGGGTGAAGGTCGTGAGCTATAATAACGGGCTCGGTGCGGAATAACTTTTTATATAACTCGATTGTATTTATAAAATGTTCCAGTGTTTCCATGTTTTCCATGTCGCCGATATGCTGGCTGACGAAGGCAAAGTTGTCCCGCGTCAGGCAGAAGGTGTTTTTCTCTTCGGCTCCACAGCCAAGTATCTGCCGACTCTTAAAAGTGAGGGAGACAGGGTAGGGGGCATATCCCCGGGCGCGCCGGGCGAACTGCGGTTTATCGTTTTCCACCAACATCACGCTGTCGTCATAGCGGGCGTAAATATCCCGGTTATGCATCAGGAAGTAATCGGCGATGCCGCCCAGCCTGCGTATTGCCTCGTCGTTGTCCTTGGCTATCGGCTCCTCGCTGAGATTACCGCTGGTCATTACCAGGGGGAGCTCCGCTCTTCGTAAAAGGATGTGGTGGAGCGGGGTGTAGGGCAGCATCACCCCGAGGTATTTCAGCCCCGGGGCAGTATCTTCGACTATCGATGAATTTTCCTTCCATTTCATCAGTACAATCGGACTGCCGGTAGCAGCCAGCAGTTCGGCTTCCTTATTATTTATATGGCAGTACTGCCTGGCTTCATCCAGGGAAGCTGCCATTATCGCCAGGGGTTTGGAAGGACGGTTTTTTCTCTGCCGTAATCGTGAAACAGCTTCTTTACTGGTAGCGTCGCAGGCGAGCAGAAAGCCCCCCAGCCCCTTGACGGCAATGATTTTACCCTTCTTTAACAGTTCACTGGCTGTAGTGATAATGTCGTCGCTGGCTATAGTATTACCCCCGGCGTCGACCAGTTCCAGCCGCGGACCGCATACTGGGCAGGCATTGGGCTGAGCGTGAAAACGGCGGTTCAGGGGGTCTTCGTATTCCCGTCGGCATTCCGGACACATCTCGAAGCCTGTCATCGTGGTGTTGGGACGGTCGTAGGGAATATCGGTAATAATTGTGAAACGGGGTCCGCAGTTGGTGCAGTTGGTAAAGGGATAGAGGTAGCGGCGGTCGGCAGGGTCGAAGATTTCCCTCAGGCAGTCAGGGCAGGTGCCGATATCGGGGGAGACGAGCTGGTACTTGCCCTCCTCGCTGACGCTGTGACGGATTTCGAATTTATCGTGGCCGACGGGACTGCCCCGGGTGACGCTTATCTCGTCGATGTGTGATACCGGCGGCGCCTGCTCCTTTAGCTTTAAAAAGAACAGGTCGATGTCTGTAGCTGACCCCTCAACCTCGATTTTGACGTCCTCCGAGGTATTACATACCCAGCCTTTGAGGTCGTGCCCGGTCGCCAGCTGATAGATAAAAGGCCTGAA
Organism: uncultured Dehalococcoidaceae bacterium; assembly: GCA_964503235.1. Taxonomy (GTDB): domain Bacteria; phylum Chloroflexota; class Dehalococcoidia; order Dehalococcoidales; family RBG-16-60-22; genus W425. Next base: position 2,789 of record CAZCZJ010000052.1, read on the forward strand.
GCCGACGCCCTGCACCACCCCCTTGACGCTGATGCGGGCCAGGCTGAGAGTGGGTGTTTTTACCATTATGCCGCTTGGCCTTTCTTGCTCTCGACTTCCCCTTCGAGCCACGAAAACCAGGCTTCCATGCCTTCACCGGTCTTGCAGGAAACCGGGAAGATGGTCACGTCGCTGTTGAGATTGGTTACGGTTTTCTTAAAATCGTCGAAGCTGAAATCAAGGTATGGCTGGAGGTCGGTCTTATTCAGCAGGATGACATCGGTATCGGCGAACATGGCCGGGTATTTATGGGGCTTATCGTCACCCTCCGGCAGACTCGAAATCATGATACGCCGGTCCTCGCCCAGCGAGAAAGCGTTGGGGCAGATGAGGTTGCCGACATTTTCGATGAAAAGCAGGTCGGTTTCGTCAAGAGGCAGGTTCTTAAAGGCGCTCTCCACCATGTTGGCGTCGAGGTGGCAGCCGCCGGCGGTATTTATCTGGACGACGGGAATGCCCAGCTTACTCACTTTCTCAGCATCGACACTGGAAGCAACATCGCCTTCGATAACGGCTATTTTTACTTTGTCTTTCAGCCGGTTGATGGTGCTCAGGATAACGCTGGTCTTACCCGCTCCCGGTGACGACATGATATTAATCGTGAAAACACGGTTTTTATCCAGCTGTTGCTTGTTCGTCCGGGCTTTCTCTTCGTTAGCCCCCAGGATGTCCTCGCCTACCTTGATAACTTTGATAGCCATTTATTCCACCTCGATACTTTCCATATAGCATTCACGCCCGGAGATAATATCGATGCCGATTTCATGGCATTCCGGGCAGGACCAGTCGCCGTCTTTAGGTGTAAAGACATTGTAGCACTTATGACAGCGTACGCTGGTCGGCTTCGTTTCGAAAGAGAGGTCGGCGCCGTCGGCCGCGGTATCCTTACTGATATGGTCGAAGTAGAACTGTACGCAATCGGCCACGACACCGGACAACTCACCCACCACCAGGTTTATACGGGTAATTTTCCCGGCCTTGGCTTCGTTAGCCTTCTCCAGCGCCAGCGACAGTATGCTTTCCGTAATGCTGTATTCGTGCATATACTTACCACTTTCATTATAAGGCAGGCTGGAAGTAGGGGCAAATGGGGGTATTTATTAAACCTCGCCCCTCTCCCGGTTTATCTTTTCCCACCCAACCGCCCTGTATCATCATCGGCTTGTCCGGTAAAATCCCACCTTATCCCCCCAAAGGGAGTAGCCTGCGGAGAGGGGCACCCGCCCCTCTCACCTTATATTCCCCCTCTCCAAACGTATTAGTTTTATGGATTACACTATATCGAGTTTGGAGAGGGGGACACAGGGGGTGAGGTAAAGAAATCGGGTATCAAATGTTAAAAAATTCAACTCTATTAATTTACTTCCGCCCCTCACTATGCTATAATTTGGCGTATGCATTGATATACATAATATAAAGTGGCAGAGGTATACTTTGGATAAAGAGAAAAAATCAGAAATCATCAGTACCTATCAGGCACGCGAAGGCGATACCGGTTCAACCGAGGTACAGGTTGCTTTGTTAACCGATAGGATAAATCAATTGACTTCACACATGGCGGAACACCGTCATGACTATCATACCCAGCGGGGTTTGCTCAAACTCGTCGGGCAGAGGCGGAGGCTTTTAGCTTATCTCAGCCGGGAGGATATGGAGAGGTATAATAAACTAATTAAGAGGCTGGGACTGCGTAAGTAAAAGCCTTATAAATGGAGGGAGAATTTCTTTTGGAACCACACACTTTTAACTGCGACGTTGGTGGTCGCAATCTTATTATTGAAACAGGAAAGCTGGCCGGACAGGCCAACGCCGCCGTAACCGTAACCTACGGCGAGACGGTGGTGCTGGTTACGGTATGTTTTAGCCAGGAAGCTCGTGAGGGGATAGATTTCCTACCCCTTACTATTGACTATGAGGAAAGACTCTATGCCGCCGGGAAGATTCCCGGTGGTTTTATCAGGCGGGAAGGACGCCCCAGCGAGGCGGCTGTCCTGGCTTGCCGTCAGACGGACCGGCCTATCCGGCCGTTACTGCCCAAGAACTGGCGCAGCGAACTTCAGATTATTACCACCGTTCTTTCTGCTGACCAGGAAAACGACCCGGATATATTGTCGGTAATCGGCGCTTCGGCGGCTCTGTCGCTATCGGAGGTGCCCTTCGACGGTCCGGTAGGCGCTGTCAATGTCGGCTATATCAACGGCGAACTCGTGTTGAATCCCCTGATGGCCCAGTTTGAAGAAAGCCAGCTTGACCTCGTCGTCGTCAGCACCCGCGAAAAAGTCATCATGGTGGAAGCGGGGGCCAAGGAAATATCCGAGGACATCGTCCTGCGGGCAATCAAGTTCGCCCACGAGGCAAATCAGGATATTATCAAGCTCCAGGAACAGCTGCAACAGGCGGCGGGAAAGCCCAAGGTAGCGGTACCCGAGGAAACGGTTAATCAGGAAGCGATTGAGGCTATATCTAAAATAGTCGATGAGAAACTTGAGCCGATTCTTCAGCAGACCGATAAAGATAAGCGCGAACAAATGCTGACGGCACTGATTGAAGAACTTGGTACAAATCTGGCTGATTCATTTACAGAAAAGGATATACTATCGGCGCTTGATGCTAAGGTAAAAGTTGAGTTGCGCTCGGGGATTCTTGAAAAAGGACAGCGAATCGGTGGCCGTGGCATTACCGAGATACGCCCCATCAGCTGTGAAGTCGGGCTGCTGCCGCGTACTCATGGCTCCGGGTTATTTAACCGGGGACTGACCCAGGTTTTAACCATTACCACCCTGGGTTCTACCCGTAAAGAGCAGATGCTCGACGGACTGGGTATCGAGGAAAGCAAGCGTTTCATGCACCACTATAATTTCCCCGGATTTTCCAATGGTGAAGTGAGACGGGTTGGTTCTACCAGTCGACGTGAGACCGGGCACGGCGCGCTGGCCGAGCGGGCTTTAGCACCGATGTTACCGGAAGATGAAGAATTTCCTTATACTATTCGTCTCGTCTCCGAAGTGCTCAGTTCCAACGGCAGCACCTCGATGGCCAGTGTTTGCGCTGGCAGCCTGTCGCTGATGGATGCGGGCATACCGGTTAAATCGGCGGTGGCCGGGATAGCCATGGGCTTGATTACGGGCGACGATGATAAATTCGTGGTATTGACCGACCTTGAAGGTCAAGAAGATTTCAACGGAGACATGGATTTTAAAATAGCGGGTACCCGTGAAGGCATCACCGCCATACAGATGGATACCAAACTCAAGGGTCTCAGCCTGGAGATTATCGAGAAGACGCTGTCTCAGGGCAAAGAGGGGCGTCTGTTTATCCTGGATAAGATGGATGAGACTATCAGCACCCCTCGCGCTGAGGTAAGCCAGTACGCACCGCGGATGACCACGATTAAAATCGACCCCGGTAAAATCGGCGCGGTCATCGGCTCGGGTGGCAAGACTATCCGTTCTATTATTGAGGAAACCAAGACGACAATCGATGTTAATGATGACGGTTCGATAGTTATCGGTTCGGTAGACGCCGAGTCTACCCAAAAAGCCGTGGCTATCATCGAAGGTCTTACTAAAGATATCGAAGTCGGTGAAGTGTATACCGGTAAAGTATCGCGTATACTTAATTTTGGCGCTATGGTAGAGATCCTTCCCGGTAAGGAAGGTCTGGTTCACGTCAGTGAGCTGGCCAGCTATCGTGTCAACAAGGTTGAAGACGAAGTAAGTATCGGTGATGAGGTGATGGTCAAGGTTATTGGCATCGACAATATGGGTCGAGTTAATCTATCGAGGCGGGCTCTCTTCGAAAAGGATTCCGAAAGGACTGACGGGTCACCCTCAGCGGACTATCCTTTTAAGAGTAGTAGCGGGCAGTCTTCTTCCGGCTACCAATCCCGGGACCGGCAGCGCCCTTACCGCCCTGACCGTAACCAGCCGAGATATCCCACTAAACGTAGCTAATTTCCCCCCCGATTATTTTTATTGAGGTGTTCTATCATGGAACAAATTAAGGTAGTAGTATATGGAGCGTCAGGCAGGGTCGGGCAGGAGGTGGTCAAAGCGGTTTGCCAGGACCCGGAAACCGACCTGGTGGGAGCGGTTGACCTCAAAGTATCCGCCGATACGCTGCCTCTGCCCGATGGCTCGGGTAATGTCCCTTTTTCTACTGATTTGGATTCCATTTTGGAGAGCTGCCGACCTGATGTTGTCGTGGATTTTACGGCGGCCGGGGCTACGATGCCCGCGGTACGCATCTGTGCCGAACGTGGTGTCAACATGGTCATCGGGGCCACCGGTCATACCGTCGACGATATCAACGAGATGGAAAACCTGACGAAAACGAAAAATATCGGCATCATGCTGGCACCGAATTTCGCCCTCGGGGCGGTACTGATGATGCACCTTTCTAAGATTGCCGGTAAGTATTTCGACCATGCGGAAATTATTGAGCTTCATCACGACCGCAAGGTCGATGCCCCTTCGGGGACTTCTCAGATGACTGCTCGCGGTATGCTCGAAACCAGGGGCAAACCGTTCCTCCCGCCAGCGGTGCCGGGAGAGGATTCTCCGAGTCGTGGCAGGTCTATCGATGGTGTAAATATCCACAGCGTCAGGCTCCCGGGTTTTATGGCGCACCAGGAGGTTATTCTCGGCGGCGAAGGACAGACGCTGAGGATAAGACATGACCAGATAAGCCGCGAAGCCTTTATGCCCGGTGTTATCCTGGCGGTTAAAGAGATAGTCAAACAACCACGCTTTATTTACGGACTGGATAAATTACTCGGATTATGAGGAGAAAGATTGAGAAACTACCATGTAGCTATAGTCGGCGCTACCGGACTGGTAGGGCAGGAGTTCATCAAGATACTGCTGCAGCGGCGCTTTCCCATGGCATCAATCCGTCTCCTCGCCTCGGACCGTTCGGCGGGTAGAAAGATACCGGTCGGCGATGAGGAGATTGAGGTAGATGAGACTACCCGGGAATCCTTTGAAGGCGTGGAAATCGCTCTGTTTTCTGCCGGTGCCGACCACAGCCTTCATTTTTCACCGCTTGCTGTTAAAGAAGGCGCCGTGGTTATCGATAACAGTACCGCTTTCAGGATGGATAGAAACATCCCGCTGGTCGTACCCGAGATTAACCCCGAAGATATCAGGTTGCATCAGGGTATCATCGCCAATCCTAACTGCTCCACCATCCAGCTGGTGGTAGCTTTAAATCCTTTGCATAAGGTAAATCCCATCAAGCGTGTTATTTGTGATACTTATCAGTCGGTTTCCGGTACCGGCGGGGCAGCAGCAGTTGAAGAACTGCGTACGCAGGCAAAACAGGTGCTTGACGGAGAGCCTACCGTCGCCCACGTTTTTCCCCACCAGATAGCTTTCAACGTGTTGCCGGAGATAGACGTGTTTATGGACAACGGCTACAGCAAAGAAGAATGGAAAATGCTGGAAGAGACCAGGAAGATAATGCATGATGATTCGCTTCTAGTATCGGCTACCTGCGTCCGGGTTCCGGTACTGGTCGGGCACGCCGTAGCCGCCCATGTGGAGTTTTCACGCCCCATGATGGTGGAAGATGTTCAGAAGATTCTCTCGCGGGCACCGGGTATAAAGGTCCTGGATGATACGGCTATCAGCCTTTATCCCCAGCCCTGGGCGGCCGTCGGTACCGACGAGGTATTTGTGGGGCGAATCCGCCGGGATGCCTCTCATCCCGATGGCATTGCCATGTGGATTGTCGCCGATAACCTGCGCAAGGGAGCGGCTCTCAATACTATACAAATAGCCGAGGAAATGATAAAAAGAGACTGGGTAAAACCGCAAGGAGGTCAGGAGTAATGAAGAAACTGGGTCGACTTTTAACCGCCATGGTAACCCCTTTCAACGAAAGTGGTGAGGTGGATTACGAGCAGGCAAAAAAACTGGCACTGGCTTTACTCGATTCCGGGAGTGATGGTGTAGTGGTGGCGGCGACCACCGGCGAGGCGCCCACGCTGACGTGGGATGAGGAAATGCGACTATTTAGCGAAATTAAAGCAGCGGTTGGCGGCCGCGGCACGATTGTTGCCTATACCGGCAGCAACAGTACCGCCGAAGCGGTGGAAGCTACCCGGGACGCCGAGAAAATAGGGGTAGATGCCTACCTCTCCGTTGTCCCGTACTATAACCGACCCTCCCAGGAAGGAATTTACCAGCATTTCAAAGCTGTAGCAGAGTGTACCAGCTTGCCGGTTATCATGTATAACATACCGTCTCGCGTGGTTGTCAATATGACATCGGATACGATTGCCCGCCTGAGCCAGATAGATAATATCGTCGGCGTCAAAGAAGCCAATGGCGATATGGTCCATGTGGCCGAGACAATCAGTAATGCCAGGGAGGGTTTCTGTATCTGGAGCGGAAATGATAATGATACCTTTGCCATCATGGCTCTCGGCGGCTACGGCACTATTGGTGTCCATACCCATCTCGTCGGCAAGCAGGTCAAGAAGATGATGGACTGTATTCTCGATAATAATGTTAAGGAAGCCGCGACCATACACCGCCATCTGGTACCGCTGGTAAAGGTGCTCTTTATCCAGCCTAATCCCGGTCCCGTCAAGTACGCTCTTAACCAGATTGGCATGCAGGTCGGCGCGCCGCGTTTACCCCTCCTCCCGGTCGATGAAAAAGCGGGGGCCACCATCATGGAGGTGGTAAAGAAATATACCATCGATATCAAACCGTAAGCGGCTTTATCGAGTGTATCCGAAGAGGGGCGTCAGCCCCTCTTTCTTTTCTCCACCCCACCCCGTTTCTTATCTTTTCCCATGAAAGACAATCGCAGAAGCTTGTACAAAAGCGTGTTTGATCGGCCAGATAAAGGTTATGAAGAAATATACACATGAAAGGGCTAACATCCCCAAGTTCTTGATTTCTTAAATGGAAAACGAAAATGGTAAAAATACCTGCGTACCGCAAGAATCATATCCCGATGTTCGTGCAATGATAGCGGCTGGGATTGAACCAGCGACCAAGGGCTTATGAGTCCCCTGCTCTGTTTTTTAAGAAATGATTTACTCACTTGGAACCTGGTTCATACGAAACAAAGAATTGTTTCAGGGAGAGATAGGGCCTACTCGGCTGTACAGATTTGAACATCCCATTTAGCCTCGAAATCAGCGTAGTATAATAGGGTTCCTTTTTTATTTCATAGACTTACGCATAGACCTCAGGCGTGACATTTCGCGGACCTTTTTCCACGAAATTCAATTGGTAGGGGATAGTCAATCTGATAATCCGGCCGCAGCTAACCGCAAAACCTGCGCCTAATCCCTCATCATCCCTTACACTGAGGGATTGGCGGCTGCGTTCAATCCGGCAGTCCGGCCAAAGTGTATGACCATTCCGTGGCTGAGACCAGGGCACATTGTGGAATAGTCCCCGGCAAAAAAATTACCGACGGTATTTCCAGCCAGGTAAAGACCATGAATGACTTTCCAATCTTTATCCAGTGGCTGCAACTTGGTGTTCACATTCAGGCCGCCCAAAACGGTCAATAAATTAAAACCTCCTTTACCGGCATAGTATGGAGGCTTATCAATAGTCGTCAGACGGTCAGGACGCTTACCAAAATCCAGGTCCTTCCCCAGCCGCGCCAACTCGTTGTATCTTGTAATTGTAGCCTTGAATGTTTCAACAGGCATTTTCATCTTCTCCGCCAGTTCTTCAATGGTGTTTGCCATCACCGCTATTTTATCAGTCTCTTGGCGTATCTTTTCGGTCACCACAAGGATTTTCCCAAGGCCAAGACCATGATAAGGTATCTCCTCAGGATATTTGGAGTCGAACACCTGCCAAGCTGTCTTACCGGGTTGTCGTTGGATGGCGTTAGTGTAGCTCTGAACAGGTACGTCTTCGTTTTGAAACCGCTCCCCCAAGAGGTTTACTTGTAGAAACGCAGAGTTAATCATAGGGCCAGCGGGACCATGGATGATTGGGGCGTGAGGTGCCGGTTCCATCACCGCACCAACCCACATAGCCATCTGGTGCCCGTCGCCGGTAGACGTTCTTGTTGTCGATGCCAGATATGCCACCTGGGGACAGTATTTCGCCACCATTTCGGCGTTATGCCCGTAATCACCCGTGCATAATATCACCGCTTTTTTTGCGTTGAACTGTATATAGTCACTGGCGGCATCTTGAGCGATGATACCGGTAACCCTGCCTTTTCGCTTTCTGAGCAGTTGTTTGGCTCTGGTCTTGAAATAAGCGACGACGCCTTTCTTCAGAGCATTGTCCAGCAGACATTTTGCAACAAGGCGTTCATTTTTATATTGGTGAGTAACTAAGTACTGCGGGTAGTATTCGGTGGCATTATTAAACGCAGGAAGCGGTGGATACTGGGGTATAATAACCTGGAGCCCGGCGGCGTCGGTCATATCCATTAGCCAATCTGCGGTTTTACTACTCCCTTCAGCCCACATTCTGATAAGTCTTTGATCAGGTTTGTTGGCTCCGTATTTCATCAGGTTTAGAATAACCTCGTCTTTATCAATTTCGATCCCAAGTTTTTTCTGGAGCCGACTGCCGATAAAGGCATTATCATGGCCGCGAGCCTGGCAAGTAGTCATCTTTTCCATCAGTACAGTATTAGCGCCTGCCTCCACTGCTGAAATCGCAGCACTCAGACCGGCCATTCCGGCACCAACTACCACTACTTCTGCATCTATTTGTTCCTTGATATCTCTAGCTGGAATTGGGCCAGGTGGTATCTCAAAGCTGTATTCTTTCTCCGGAACCATGTCTTTTCGCCTTTTTAGTAGAGGTGCAATCCTGGGAGGTAGACTTCCAACCTCTATTGGAGGTAGCTCGCTGTTCAAGCCTTTATATTTCACCTAAATCACTCCATTCATAACAAATGGTAAGGCATGATTTGTCTACACCTTGCTGTGACCTACCCACAATAGTGATACCACTCTTTAAGTCATTACCACAGTTAGTATAAGCAAAATATGACACTACCCCTATTTGATGTGGGAACGATATTTTGCACTATTCGGAGAAAGGGGAGGGACTTTTCAAGCTAGAACTCGCTCTATCACCTGCCCGGTGGCCTGGTCATATGGCCTGTTAAAGGCTTCGGGGTATTTCTTTCTCAATTCATCTACATTAACCCGCTCAACCTCAACCAGGAATCCACTGGTTGCCATCCCGGCACAGTTTTTGGAGGTGCCGTTATGCGGAGAAATGGTATTAATAGCACCGCCTCTATCGAACTCACTCACTATTATCGGGTCGTACCTCGCCCCGTGGTCTATATAGGCTACGCCGGGCATCAATCTCTCGGTCACGTAGGCTCCGGCGAGGACAGCGCCCCTTTCATTGTATATCTTGACCACGTCTCCGTTTTTAATACCCCTCTTGGCAGCTTCCGCCGGGTTAATCCATAAAGGCTCATAATGGTATCCGTCCGGGCCCTTGACCTTGCAGGTTTCGATTTCATGGAACCAGCTTATATCATCGAGGTTGGCGTGTACCCGCCATCGGCCGTGGTTGGACATTACCAGTAAGGGATACTTCTTAGCCCTCTGGCTGGAGGTGCTTTCGTCATGAGTATATCCCGGGCCGCCTTCCACATAGTGAGGTACCGGAGGTCTTTCTTTATCGTCGGGGAAGTTATCCGCAAGAGCCTGGGAATAATACTCCAGCTTCCCGGAGGGAGTTTGCAGCGGATTATTCTCCGGGTCCTTGTAGAAGTCATAGAGGCCGGGATTAATATCCCCCCAGTTGGGATCAGCCGGCACTACGTAATAGCCTTTCTCCTTGAGTTCGTCGTAGCTTATCATATCGGCGATACGCGAATACTTATACCCGAACTGCCTCCACTCCTCGACCGATTTGCCTTCAGTGTACTCTTTTAGCAGTCCCATCCTTTCGGCAATCATGCAGACTACCTCGTAGTCTGTCTTGGACTCTCCTTTGGGTTCTATGCACTGCTCCTCGAGGATAACGGTATGGAACTGGCCGCTGAAAATATCCGTAGCTAAATCCTCTTCCTCGAATTTCGTATTGACCGGCAGGAGGATATCGGCGAAGAGGCAGTCATTTTCCATCCAGGGGTGCTGGGCCATCATGAACTCGATTTTAGGGCTCTGGTAGGCTTTGGCCGTGCTGTTGCTATCATTCCAGCAGGTCATCAAACAGGGCGTATCGGTCCAGATCATATGCAGTTCGGAACATCCCTCCGCCGGGTAATGGTACAGAACGAACTGGTCCTCTCGCGATTTACCAGCGCTGGTATTGCCGTACCAGGTGAGTGGAGCATTAAGAATGGCATCATGAATAAGGGTCTTGGGGATAATCTGCTGCGGCCCCGGCAGCTTCATTCTTGATTCGTTATTTTCAGCCATTGCTTCTACTATATCCGGAGGAGACATTCCTTCTCCCTGAGCGGCAGCGTTTACATCAGGCTGCACTACCCCGCGGGGCATGGGGTATTCCTTATCCTCGACGAATAACCCCCATTCAATCCATTTCACGAAGTGTACGCCGGGTTTACCCAGTCCCTGCATACCCAGCAGGCAAACCTCCAACCTGGCCGGTTCGCTGGCGTAAGGTCCCCTGATAGCCGAACCGCCATTGCCATGCGATAGTGAGGTCGGTTTCTTTGCCCACTCCCGGGCTAACGCTTTGATAATCCGGGACGGGACTCCGCACTTCCCCTCCGCCCATTTAGGCGTCTTGGGTATACCGTCTTCCTTGCCCAGGACGTATTCGGCAAACTTATCGAAGCCAACAGCATGCTTAGCAATGTATTCCTTATCATAAGTTCCTTCGGTTAGCCATACATAAGCTATCGCCAGTCTCATCGCCGCATCGGTGTTGGGCTTGATGGGTATCCACTTATCGGCATGAACGGCGCAGCCATAATTGACTTCCGGGCAGATGTATATCTGCTTGATACCGAGGTCGGTGAACCAGTAGCACAGACGACTCGGCAGCTGTCCCTGCCATCCCCAGGTAGTCGTCTCCATGTCACAACCCCAGAAAAGGGTCATCCCGGTATTAGCGGCCATATCCGGTATGATATTAGTTACCGGCCTTGCCTGACCTACAGGCTCACTTCCCCATATGTGCTTACCACCCCAGTACCATCCTTCCCAGCTGTCGGTGTTCCTCTGCTGCAGGGTATATCCTCCCAGGAGTTGCAGGAGCTTTCTCTGGCAGCCGTGGGGACCGTGTATATTCTTTGTTTCACCGTGCCCGTCCGACTGGGCCAATATAGCGGTAGGACCGTATTTCTCGATAACTCTTTTTAACTCACTGACGATGATATCCAGGGCCTCGTCCCAGGAGATTCTTTCGTAGCCACTCTTTCCCCTATTCTGAGTATTTCTTTCTCCGTTAGGGTCCCAATCGACTCTCTTTAGGGGATACAAAATCCGGTTCGGGGAGACAGCTCTCTTCTTATAAGCCAGGCTGAAGGGTGATATCAATGATTTCATACTCGGTTTGAATGTTTGATTGTGTGCCTCTATCGTCCAGGGATTGAACTCCTCGGGTTTGTATTTCCAGTCGTAATGTAATGGTCTAATCCTGACGATTCGGCCATCCTTGACGTCTACAATCGAGGAGTTTGCATCCGATGATACGGAGCAAAAACCAAGCCCTTTGACAATGCTCTTCTCTCCATTGGTTGCTTTTCCAGAATCATCCTTTTTCGGTTCCATATTCCCTCCAATAATTTATTGTTTGCTATATATCCTTGTGTATCCACCGGCACTGGGTCATAGCCGGTTAATAAAGCTCTTAGACTACGAGTAATCTATTATTTAATATTATTACCCGGGATATTCCCGAATGCCTTAGCACCGGGCATCTGACCTGCCCCTGAAAGTGATACCACCTTTTAAGCTAGAGTTACCGGTGTTTTAGCTTCTGGAGCTAATGCTCAGTAACCCAAAAAGCTATCTGGTCGGATGTGATTATACCCTTTTCTACCATACTTAATCAATATCTTCACTTTGCGGTGCAGTTAAAAGGTCCGCTGAATTTCACGCTTGGGGTCTTAGCGTACGACTATAAGGTAAAAAAGGAACCATTTTACGGATATTAAACGTTTCGTCATATTGTTCAATGAGGTCTGAAACTCCGCTAACATTTTTACGAAGACACCTTGAACCTAAGTCATGGTGTCATACTACTTATCTTTGGGTTTTAATGTAAAACCGTTACGAAGCAAAAGTGGTTTTTCACCACTTGAAAATAATCGGGATGTTTAATAATATGAAGTAATTCTAAAGAAATGAGGATTTCTCAATGAAAGATTCACCGAAGAAACAAATTCCCGCGGTTGAGGGGTTTTTCACAATGCCGCCGGAAGAACCTCATCTCATAGGAACTAAATGTAATTCCTGTGGTGATTATTTTTTCCCACGAGTGGAGTCGTGTCGAAATCCCTATTGCAGCAAGACGGGGCCGGTGGAAGATGTGCTGCTCAGCAGGAGAGGAAAGCTGCATAGTTTCACGGTCAACTATTATCCACCACCCATATTTCACGCACCTGACCCGTTTGTTCCTTATGCTAACGGGCTTATAGAGCTACCGGAGGGAATAAGGGTTACCACTATGATAGGACCGGGCTATGATCAGAAGAATCTGAAGATCGGAATGGAAATGGAGATGATAATAGATAAGCTTTACGAAGATAAAGGGGGGGATGAAGTCGTGTCATGGAGGTTCCTGCCGGTCTCGACTTGAAAGCTCGCATTTACCGGTGTGGAATGATTTCATCTTTATAAAAGTAGAGAAGGCAAAAAGGCGGGGAAAATGCGAAAAATGAGAGAAATTGCAGTATTAGGTGTTGGTAGACATGTATGGGGTAAATTCCCGGGCAAGGCATTCGATGATTTAGCTGAGGAAGCATGTCTAACCGCACTTAACGACGCCGGCGTGGACAGGAAAGATATAGAGTTTGTCAGCGGCGGCGTCGACCCGTACGGTGGTACCGGTGGTATGGCTCTCGGGATTCTGGCGGGGAACACAGTTTCTCATCGACTGGGGCTTACGGTGCCCGCGACCAGTTGCTATAACGGTTGTGCCACAGGCGGCTGGGCACTAAAAACAGCTCAGGCGTATATAACCGCCGGTTTCTGTGATATGGCCATTGTCTTTGGCGCGAGTGCACCGCCCAAGGGCTTTTTCGCCCCTACCGGAAAGCAAGATGAATTCGATCCGGCAGACTCTGACTTCCAACGGTTCCGACTTTTTGGAAGCACAAATGTTAGTGGTTTTGCCCAAGGGGCACTGAGGCGAATGCAACTATATGGGCTGACAGAGGACGACCTTGCCGAGATAAAGGTGAGGGCCAGCCAGTATGCTCAATTCAATCCTTATGCGCGATATAGAAAGGTCTATACCAAGGAAGAAGTTTTAAATTCTCCAATGGTCTCTTACCCGCTGCACCTTTTAGAGGTATGCGCTACTAGCGATGGTGCCGCCGCAGCGGTGGTTTGCAGTCTGGAAAAGGCCAAACAATATACCACCAGGCCGGTGATCATATCCGCTATCGGTATCGGGTACACCAGTTATAACGATCCCGGATATGCCCGTGGCGCATTCGGTAGCAACGCTAAACCTCTTGAGCATGGAACAGGGCTTGAAAACAGTATGGAATACCGCGCAGGTAAGGCAGCTTACGAGGAAGCAGGGATAGGGCCTGAGGATCTGAGTTTTGCCGAGGTGTATGACCTGAGTTGTGCAATGAAACTCGACTGGTTCGAACAACTCCAATTCTGTAAAACTGGTGAGGCAGAGGCTCTCTTCAGGTCAGGGGCTACAGAGCTGGGAGGCAGGCTTCCCATCAGCCCCAGCGGCGGGATTGCAGCCACCGGAGAGGCTATTCCGGCCCAAGCGCTCTACTTTGTAGCTGAAGTCGCTGACCAGTTGAGGGGTAGAGCAGGGGGAAGGCAGGTGGAGGGAGCCAGGGTTGGTTTATGCGTTAACTCAGG
>CAZCZJ010000053.1:0-16722 GCA_964503235.1 uncultured Dehalococcoidaceae bacterium
CGAGGATATCGACGCCAGTAAAGACGTTAACGTGGGAGATATAGAGCTGTACAAGGGATAACTCCATCTATTTACTTATTTCGTAGAGTGGAGACTATAGCGTGAGAGGCACGATGGGTAAGTATGTCCTTCGTGTCTCTTATCGTATTTGTAATATGCCGTATTAAACCACAGAAATTTTCAGCAGATTTTGTTCGCTTCTATTACATATATGTAGGGAATGATGCTGGTGGATTTTTACTATAGACAAAAAATACATGTTTGTAATATAAATATAATTAGACGAGTGGAGCTAATGAGGAAATACTGAATGACCCCAGACAGTAAACCGGATGTAAATGGGACAACTTATATCAAGAGTACCGACCTTTCCTCGGGGAGCAAGCACTCGCACCTGGCGCTAATCGACGTTAAAGACGGTAAGATAATCAGGACCAGGCAGTTCCGCTATGACTGGAAGTACAAGCCTGAAGAATTCAACGCCTGGAAAATAGAAGCACGTGGTCAGACTTTTGACGTACCGATGAAATCGCTGATCGCCCCCTTCGGACTGGGATATAAAAAACGTATCTATTCGCCGAACAGGATTAAGTATCCCTTAGCGGTACAGTGGTATTAGGGGATACGGACGAATGTGCTCGAGGTGCCATAGTTACCCTGATAGGAAACGGAAAAAAGATGACAGCCGAGACCGATTTCTTCGGCGACTTTGAGTTTGAAAAACTTGAGGAAAACAGGGATTATGTGATAAAAATAGAGGCTGAAGGTTATAAACCGCAGGGGAGAAAGTTAAAAACCGAGACAGATATTTACCTGGGTATTATCAGGCTATAAAAGTTTGACATTAACCGAAAGAGAGGAGTATATTAGTTTAACACTGTATATTTCCATAGGAAACTAATTTAAAGATGCAGAGGTGAACATGGCTCAAAAAGAGAATTCAAAAACGGTAGGAAAGACACACATCAAGGGAACCGGTTTGAGTAGCTTCGGCGATAACTCAAACATGGCGGCGGTCGATGTGAAGGACGGGAAAATCACGAGGATCAGGCCATTCCACTATGACTGGAAATATAAACCCGAGGAATGGCAACCGTGGGAGATAGAAGCCCATGGCAAGACTTTTACCCCACCGTTGAAGTCCATGATACCCCCCCATGGCATGGCGTATAAGAAGCGCGTATTTTCGCCCAACCGCATTTTGTATCCCCTGAAGAGGGTAGACTGGGACCCCAACGGCGAGAGGAATCCGCAGAACCGTGGTATCAGCAAGTACGTCAGGATATCATGGGACGAGGCTACGGATATAGTAGCCAGCGAACTCAAGAGGGTAATCAAGAAGTACGGACCGGAGACGGTACTCCTGCAGGCGGACGGACATGGCGAGACCAAGGTGATACACTCCACCCATGGCTGTAATACCAATCTTCTTTCGCTTATGGGAGGCTTCACGCAACAGATACGTAATCCCGATAGCTGGGAAGGCTGGTACTGGGGAGCCAAACATGCCTGGGGATGTGAACCTGTCGGTATGTATACGTCTTATCTCACCAACATCTTCCCGGATATGGCTGAGCATACCCAGATGATCATAAACCAGGGATGTGACCAGGAAACCACTCCCTGGGGTTTCTGGACGGGACAGATGCCCAGTCGCTATTCTTACTGGTTTACCGAGCTGGGAATAAAGCAATTATACATCTGCCCGGACTTAAACTACGGAGCGGCCGTTCACGGCGATAAATGGATACCCGTACTGCCCAATACCGATGCCGCACTGCAACTGGCCATCGCCTACCAGTGGATTACCAACGGTACCTACGATAAGGAGTATATCGCCACCCACGCTTATGGCTTTGACAAGTTCGAGGAATACGTCTTGGGTAAAGAAGACGGAATCCCCAAGACCCCCAAGTGGGCCTCGGAGCTGTGCGGTATGCCGTCCCGGATAATAAAAGCCCTGGCCAAGGAATGGGCATCCAAGACAACGACAGTGGCGCATGGATTCGGCGGGCCTTACATCCGTGGTTCGTATTCCACCGAACCAGCCCGGCTGGAAGTACTCCTGCTGGCAATGCAGGGCCTGGGTAAGCCGGGGACCCACCAGCTTACCTGGGTCGGCGGGTCGTTTTTCGGCGCCAGGGGTGTAGGACACGAGACACCTCCGCTGGCAGGCAAGGCTCTGGTGAGACCATCGGTGAACGCCGCGTATCATGGCTATCACCCCGGTCCGAACATGCAGAAACAGATTATACCCAAGCCCATGATTCACGACGCTATCCTGGACGGGCACTTCGATATTTACGGCAGCTCGGAGCAAATGTCGGACAGGACAGACCAGTTCAAGAGATACGTTTATCCCGTCCCGGGTTGCTCGCCAGTACACATGATATGGACCGATACGCCCTGTCTGCTGACCTGCTGGAATGACAGCAACCGGAACGTGGATGGCTACCGTCACCCGTCGATTGAGTGCATGGTCGCCCAGCACCCGTGGATGGAAAATGACTGCCTCTTTGCCGACATTATCCTGCCGTCCAATACCAAATTCGAGACGGACGATATAGGCAGCGACATGGAAAGTGCCCATTTTTCCACCGTTTACCGTGAAAGACAATGCATAGAGCCTATCGGCGAGTCCAAGAGCGACTACGAAGTGGTGATTGCCATAGCCGAGAAGCTGGGTCTGGCGGAAAAATACACCAGCGGTAAAACTATCGAGGAATGGGTAAAATTCGGTTTTGACCAATCCGGTGTACCGGAAGCAGGTCTGATGACCTGGGAGGAGTTGTGTGAAAAGGATTACTACGTCATCCCCACCGACCCCGACTGGAAGAAATACCGGGCTGGCATGATAGAGTTCTACGAGGACCCCAAGAAGCACCCGATGTCGACGCCGACCGGTCTTATCGAGTTTTACTCAAAGGGTTTAGCTGAAAACTTCCCCGATGACGAGGAGAGACCACCGGTGCCCCACTGGATACCCTACGGTGAGTCCCACAAGGAAAGCCTGTTGCTTGACAGGGCCAAGAAATACCCACTCCTCGTAATATCCAATCACCCCCGGTGGCGGGTACACGCCCAGCTCGATGATGTCAACTGGTTCCACGAGATAGTGACCGGCAAGGTCAAGGGCCCGGACGGATACCTCTACGAGCCCGTCTGGCTGCACCCGTCGGAAGCTGAGAAGCGAGGCATTAAAAACGGCGATATCGTCCAGATATACAACGAAAGGGGAATTGTCCTCGCCGGCGCTTATATTACCGAGAGAATCATGCCCGGGGTTGCCTACATTGACCACGGTGCCCGGTATGACCCCATCGTTCCCGGAGAAATCGATAGAGGCGGTGCTATCAACACCATTACACCGCATCTAGGTACCTCAAGAAACTGCCGCGGCGGTATGGTGGTCAGCGGCTTCCTGGTCGAGGTAGCGCCCGTCGACCTGGACGAACTACGTAAGAAATACCCTGAAGCATTCAGCCGACCTTACCATCGAGGTTCCGGACTGGATTTCAATAGAGTATTAGTTGGAGGTGAACAGAAATAATGAAAGCTCTGGTAATTGATATCAACAAATGCAACGGCTGCTATAACTGCCAGATAGCCTGCAAGGATGAGCATGTCGGCAACGACTGGTCGCCCATCGCCAAACCTCAGCCGGATACCGGCCAGTTCTGGATGAAGGTCACCGACGTCGTCCAGGGAAGCGTACCCAAGGTGAGGGTCAGATACATGCATGATATCTGCCAGCACTGCGACGAAGCTCCCTGCATACCCGCCTGCAAGTCCAAAGCCATCTACAAGCGGGATGACGGCATCGTTATCATCGACCCCGAGAAATGCACGGGGAGTCGCAACTGCATCGATGCCTGCCCCTACGACGTTATCTACTTCAATTCCGACCTGAATATATCCCAGAAATGCACGATGTGTGCCCACCTGCTGGACGACGGCTGGACAGAACCCCGCTGCGTCGATGCCTGCCCTACCGAAGCATTGAGGTTCGGCGAAGAAGAAGACCTCAAGGAATACATCAAGCAGGCTGAGGTACTTCATCCGGAATATAATGCCAAGCCGCGTGTGTAC
Organism: uncultured Dehalococcoidaceae bacterium; assembly: GCA_964503235.1. Taxonomy (GTDB): domain Bacteria; phylum Chloroflexota; class Dehalococcoidia; order Dehalococcoidales; family RBG-16-60-22; genus W425. Next base: position 4,090 of record CAZCZJ010000053.1, read on the forward strand.
TACATCGGTTTGCTCAACAAGTATTTCATCGCCGGAGCAGTCTATGACCCTGAAGAAGACGAGTGCCTGGAGGGAGCTACCGTTACCCTGACCCGCAACGGCTATAAGGCCGAGTTGAAAACCGATAACTTCGGGGACTTCTGGTTCGAGAGGCAGGAACCGGGTACTTACTCGATACAGATTGAGAAAGCAGGATATCTTCCCCGCAAGGTCGAGGATATCGACGCCAGTAAAGACGTTAACGTGGGAGATATAGAGCTGTACAAGAAAACTTAGTGACAATGCTTTATTAGATAATTAATTTTTCCAAGTGATATACGGGTCTTGTTTGTTTTAGTATTTATTTGGGGGTAAACATGCCAGGTAAGGAAAAAACGATAGTAAAAGGTCTTTCTTTCGGCGGTGTTACCGAAGACGCTAATGCCGGGATGGTTGATATAAAAGACGGTAAAATAATCAGAATCAGACCGCTGCACTTTGACTGGAAATACACGCCCGAAGAATTTCGACCCTGGAAGATAGAGGCCCGCGGGCAGGTCTTTGAACCGACCATGAAGACCCTGCTGCCTCCTTACTCTTTAGCCTATAAAAACCGTGTTTACTCCCCCAACAGAACGATGTATCCGCTCAAGAGAGTCGACTGGGACCCTGATGGTGAGAGAAATCCCCAGAACAGGGGCAAGAGCCGATATACCAGAATATCATGGGATGAAGCCACGGATATCGTCGCCAGTGAAATAAAGAGAATACAGAAGAAATACGGACCCACGGCGATACTGGCGCAAGCCGACGGACACGGAGAGACGAAGACTGTCCATGCCGCTCACGGGTGCAGCCGCCGCCTGCTGAGGCTGATGGGCGGCTATACCTGGCAGACCAGGAACCCGGACAGCTGGGAGGGATGGTACTGGGGTGCCAAGCATGTCTGGGGATGCGAGCCGGTAGGCAAGCAGCGCAATAACACCAATACCCTCCCGGATATCGCCGAACACGCCGAAATGATTCTGTTCTGGGGCTGCGACCCGGAAACAACGACCTGGGGATGGGGGGGGCAGACGGTAAGTCGGTTATGCTACTGGTTTACCGAGCTGGGAATAAAGCAATTATACATCTGTCCCGACCTGAACTATGGTGCCGCCGTCCACGCCGATAAGTGGATACCCATCCTCCCCAATACCGATGCCGCCCTGCACCTGGCTATTGCCTATTACTGGATTACCAATGATCTTTATGATAACGAGTACGTGGCGACGCATACGGTGGGATTTGACCAATTTAGAGATTATGTCCTCGGTAAGGAAGACGGAGTTCCTAAAACCCTTACCTGGGCTTCGAAAATAACCGGGATACCGACGAGGATAATCAAAGTCCTGGCTCGGGAATGGGCAGCCAAGGTTACCTCGATATGCCATAGCAACGGGGGTCCCGGTGTCAGGAGCCCGTACTCGACGGAGCCCTGCCGGCTGGAGGTCGTGTTACTGGGAATGCAGGGACTGGGTAAGCCGGGCTGTCACCAGTTAACTATGATTGAATGGGGTATCTTCGGGGGGTGGAATCCGCCGAACTGGAAAATCGGCGATGATACCAATCCCGCCCCCGGGCCGGTGGTATGGCCGGCAGTCGTAGCGGCAAACCGGGGATTTACCGAAGGGAGTATGCCGCAACAGATTATTCCCAAGTTACTCATTCACGAAGCCATTCTCAATCCCCCTCTCACCTGGTACGGAAATACACAGTGCCGCTACCTGGTTGAAGACCAGTTCGTGCAATATAAATATCCCGCTGATGGTTGCTCGGAAGTCCATATGATATGGACCGATACGCCATCATGGATGTCCTGCTGGAACGGCGGAAACAGGATGGCGGATGCCTTCAGGAGCCCGCAGATAGAATTTGTCATGGCGCAGCACCCCTGGATAGAGAACGATTGTGAATTTGCCGATATTATCCTGCCGGCAACAACAAAATTTGAAACGGAAGATATCGGCGTGGACGTGTTTACCGCCGAATACAGGACCATCTTCCTCGACCCCAAATGTACCGAGCCGAGGGGAGAGTCCAAGAGCGATTATGAAATCGTCTGTGCCATCGCCGAAAAGCTGGGTATGCTTGAAGAATACACCATGGGTGAAACCGAGGAAGGACTGATTAAAAAGGGTTTCGATACCTCAGGCGTAGAAAATATGGTGTCCTGGGAGGAATTCAAGGATAAGGGGTATTACGTAGTACCGACCGACCCCGACTGGAAGAAAAAGGACGTCGGTATGAGGAAATTCTGTGAAGACCCCGAGAATAATCCCCTGAGGACGCCTTCCGGAAAGCTGGAATATTATTCGCAGAGACTGGCGGAGCATTTCCCCGGCGATAATGAAAGGCCTCCGGTCCCGCACTGGATTGAAAAGGGTGAAAGCCATGACGAAAGGCTTTCCGGCGAGAGGGCTAAAAAATACCCCCTCTTAATAGTGTCCAATCATCCCCGGTGGAGGGTACATTCCCAGCACGACGATATGCAGTGGCTGAGGGAAATGGAGACCTGTAAAATCGTAGGTCCCGACGGGTATGCCTACCAGACAATGTGGATTCACCCTTCGGAAGCCGCCAAGAGGGGCATCAAGCACGGCGACGTGGTCAATGTCTTCAACGATAGAGGCGGTGTTCTCTGCGGCGCCTACGTCACCGAGAGATTAATGCCCGGTACCGTCTACGTAGACCACGGCGCAAGATATGACCCGATAGTCCCGGGAGTACTCGATAGAGGTGGCGCTATAAATACCATAACCCCGCATAAGCCGGTCTCCAAGAACGCCACCGGTATGGCTGTGTGCGGATTCCTGGTCGAGTGCGAGCGCGTGAACGTGGAAGAATTGAAGAAGCAATACCCCGAAGCATTTAACCGTCCGTATAATCGTGCCTCGGGCTTATGCTACGAACGCATGCTTTATAAAGACGGGTAATTTTCAGGTATAATTATAGCCGCTTGATTCAGGGGTTCTACGATTCCCGTGCCAGTTCAGCCAGTATTTCCTTTACCCATTTATCGAATTCTTCTTTGCTCATGGTATAGCCGGTCAACTCCCATTTCATTTCCTTCAGGTTCTGCGCTATCGTGGGCAGCCAGTTATGGGGAATAGCTATCAACACCCATCCCGGTTCAAAGGCTTTCCTTCCTGTAGAACCGAAGCCAAGCCCGGTAATGTAGTAGTTTATCTTACCGGAAATATACGGATAGACATAGAGCCAGGAACACGAGAGCGCCGTCGATGTCCTGCTTTCGTATAACTCACCCGTAGAGTAGGTCATTGCCCTGAGTACGATTTCCGCCTTTTTTGCATCCGTTAAAAGTATTAGAAGATCCGGTTCGAAAGTTATTTTATCTAAAGGGGCAAAAACAACATAATTTACGGTACCTTTTTCTAAATTAGGATTTTCCTTGAAAAGTTTTTGATTGGCCTCAGCATCCTGAAAGAGCTCGAATTCTACTCCCAGTTCCCCGCTGGCCGCGGCGGAAGGAGCGTCGGGAACCATCCCGAGAGCCTGTGCTCCGAAGCATGTTTCATTCTCTCGGGTGATATAAAACGGCTCTTTGCTTCCCTGGGCTTCTATGAGCATCTCGCAGAGAGCCATTTTCTTATCAAGCTTCTTTATTCCTTCAGGCTTGGAAAACAGGTATTTAACGCCTACGGGTGGCTTCTCCAAGTTTAATTTACCGAAGACAGATAAATCAGTTTGCGATGGTCTCATATCAATCTCCCATAGAATATCTATTATTTGTCGTACGACCTTTTTAGATGATTATCATTATTGTCAAGTTTATAAGACTATCAAGATAACAACTTTATCTATTGAACGCTTAAATACGCATCCCCTGGGCTGCTCGCTGTATTGTTTCATGCAAAGTCGGGTGACCATGAATAATTGCGGCAATATCCCGGGCTTTCCCTCTCATCTGCATAACAGCGGCGGCCTCATGTATAAGTTCAGGCGCCTGGGGACCGATAATATGGACACCTAAAATTTCACCTGACGAGGAGTCGGCTATTATTTTCACGAAACCGCGACTTTCTCCGGTGATACTGGCTTTGGGACTTTGCTCGAAAGGAAACTTACCGACCTTTATCTCCAGGCCTCTTTCTCTAGCTTCAGTTTCACTTATACCGACAGCAGCTATCGGTGGTACCGTACGGACCGACCGGGGTACAACTCGATAATCGATAGTGGCATCTCCACCCATGGCATTCCTGCCAGCTATAATTCCCTGGATCATGGCAACACTGGCCAGCATCTTCTCACCGGTGACATCACCAACAGCGTAAATACCCTTTATATTGGTTTCCATCCTGGCATCCGTATTTATCCTGCCATCAATTACTTCTATACCAGCATTCTCCAAGCCGAGGCCTTCTACATTTGGACTCTGTCCCAGAGCGAAAACAACGAATTGCGCATCAACCTCCTTTTCAATTCCACCGTCTGATATGGTAATTGACTTCCCTTGTTTACCATCGCTAATTTTTATTATCTCTACCCCGTTGTACATCTGGATACCATCGTCTTCGAGTATTGGCTGTATGTAACTGGCTATATCTTCGTCTTCATTGGGAAGAAGTCGAGGTCGCCTAGTTATCAAACTAACAGCACTGCCCAGGTTGACCCAGACGGAAGCCAACTCCAGAGCATTGACACTACGCCCGATAATCGCCAGGCTTTTTGGTAGTTCTTTCAAATCGAGTAGTTCTTTGGTGGTCAGTACTCCCGAATCATAGGCTCCTAGTATTTCGTACCTCCTGGCAAAAGAACCGGAAGCAATGATTATTTTCTTCGCCGTTACTATTTCTGTTTTGCTATCATTAAAGGTGATATCCACCTGATTTGGCGATATCAGCTTCGCCGAACCGATAATAACCTGTACACCGGTAGCCTCCAATCGAGCTTTCATGCCAGCGACCACACCACCAACCACTTTATCTTTCTCCCCTATCAACCTTGGATAATCAATCTCAATTTTTCCTGCATTGATACCTTCCTGGCCCGCTTGCTTTATCGTTCTGATAACTTCGACACAGTGTTCCATGAAGCACATGGGTATACAACCCCATTTCGGGCAGATACCTCCTATTTTCTCTTTCTCTACAAGCAGTACATTCCCACCCAGTTGTGAAGCACTTTGTGCCGCCAGAAAACCGGCTGTCCCACCACCGACTACGATCACATCTTTTTCATCCAACAGTTACACCCTCCTAAGTCCGAAATACCAAATTAATACTTTTTTATCAAATAAGGCTACTACTTGACATCGTGTTTGTCAAATAATAATAGTATATACATTAATAAATAGAAACGCTTACATTTTTTATGAAATATAAGTATAGCCTTTTTAAAAGTTTTGCAGAAATTCTGTTTAAGGAGTAATATACCCGTAGAATAGCGTGGAATTTAATCATTGAATACACTCTACTTCCGAAATTAGCTCTTTATGTAAAGCTATCACGGACATCGGTAAATATTTACTTTAAAAAAGGAGAATAGAAATGGCAAAGCGAATTATTCTGTATAACCTGGCGGATAATGTGACTGATGAAGAATTCAAGGAGTACGTGGTTAATGAAAAAGGGCCCCTGATTGACGCCCTACCCTCTGTCAAGAAATACGAACTGGTTAAAATAACAGGTTCGACGACGGGAGAAATTCCCTATCGATACTGTGGCATCGTGCACGTGACCAGCGTTGACGAATTCAACCAGAAGGCTGCCGTCACCCCGGAATACCAGGCATTTTTAAAGAAATTCGGACCGATGGCAAAAGATATGCTGATGCTGTCCGGTGAAGAGATTTATTAATTAGCAGTTTGTAATTAGTTTCTGGAGCACGTATCCATTAATGGCCGAAGATTACGTTACTATGGGAAATTTAGGCAGGATTAATAAAGGAGGCAGTGATGCAGCTAGAGCATCTCCTGACTGAGGACCAGCGTCAGTTACGGCAGACCATCAGGGATTTTACTAAAAAAGAGATAATACCCATTACCAAGCAACTGGAAGAGGACTACAGTCTGGTGGAGAAAGTCCACCAAAAATTAGTCGACATGGGAATTCAGGCTTCTGCATATCCCGTCGAATACGGCGGTGGCGGTATACATTCCATGACCAACAACGCCATTATCACCGAGGAGCTGTCCAAAGGCGACGCCGGCATGGCCCTGTCGGTGGGCTCGAACATGGCCGGTGCCGGACCGGCCGCCGGCGTGGGTAATAAAGCCGTTCTTGACAGGTTCGCCCCTCTTTTCTGCCAGGGCAAGCTGGCTTACGGCTGTCTGTCTATGACCGATGAAGCCGGGGGGGCGGATACCGAAAATCCTCTACTGCATGGCGCCGGCATTAAGACGATCGCAAAACTGGAGGGTGATGAATATGTCATCAACGGTAGCAAGATGTGGCCGACTCACGGCGGGATAGCCGAGAGCTATATTACTTTTTGCACCACTGACCCCAACGCCGGCGATGAAGGTATTGCCATGATTATCGTCCCCAAGGACGCGCCGGGATTATCGTTCGGCAAACCGGAAAAGAAGATGCTGTTCAAAACGGTTATCAACGGCTCCGTTTACTATGATAACGTCAGGGTACCCAAGGAGTACCGCATCGCCGGCCCCGGCATGGACGCCAATCTGTGCAATATGCTCACCACGATAGCCGGCTGGTCCGGCGGGCTCCATGCCCTCGGTATCGCCGAACGCGCTTTCGATATCGTGCTGGAATACACCGGCTCCCGCATGGGGGGCTTCAAGCCGGTCAACCAGCACAGCATCGTCGCCGGAATAATCGCCGATATGGCTATCGGCATCGAGATGATGAGAGCCAGCCTCTATAATATGGCCTATATCTATGACCACCCGGATATTTACGGTCCCATCTACGGTCCTTCCTGGGGGTCCCAGATGATAGCCAAGGGAGCCGCCGCCAGGGTCTTTGCCGCCGATACCGCCGTAGAGATAATCAATAAAGGCGCGGAGCTACTGGGCTCGATGTCTATTTCCGAGGACTTTCCTTACGAAAAATGCCTGAGGGATGTGAAAATATGCCAGCTCTGGCTCGGGGGTCAGCAGATATGCCGCTATAAGGTCGCCCAGGGTTACTATGATTTAAAAAATTGGGCTTAAGAGCAGTCTGATAGGAAAATTTCATTAGCGAGGAGATTAATATGGCAAAGCAAATTATAATGTACAATCTGGCCGAACATGTGACTGATGAGCAGTATAAGGAATACGTGATTAATGAAAAGGGCCCGCTGCTGGACAGCCTGCCGGGGGCCAGGAAGTTTGAAATGGTCAAGATAACCGGCTCGATGAGTGGAGAGATACCCTACCATTACGTAGGCATCATGCATATTGAAGACATGGGTAAATTTATGCGGGAAGCGGTACCGTCAAAGAAAATGCAGGACTTCTCGACTAAATGGCGTACTATGGTGCAGCCGGAAGTTCTGACTCTTATTGGTGAAGAAATATACTAAATTACCGTACTGATAATGTATCAGGCGAAAGAATTTAATAAGCTATCGTTGTAGCTGTAACACCTTATCTAATACACAGTCATAGGGGGGTAATATTGTGAACTTAGAGCACCTTTTAACCGACGAGGACCGCCAGATCCGGGAGACAGTAAGGGATTTCACCAAGAAAGAAATAATCCCCAATACCAAGAAACTGGAGACTGACTATAAATTCGTAGAAGAAATCCATCAGAAACTTGTTGATATGGGTATTCAAGCGGCGGGTTATCCCGCTGAATACGGCGGGGGAGACGGCTCTACCACCACCCTCGGTATTATTTGCGAGGAACTGGCTAAAGGGGATGGTGGTATCAGCCTCTCCACAGGTATTAACTGGGGCCTGATTCTAAAACCGGCGATTGTAGCCGAGAACAAGGTTGTTATGGACAGATTTGTTCCGGCTTTCTGTAGCGGTAAACTGGCGTATGCCTGCCTTTCGATGACCGACGAGGCCGGAGGAGCTGATTCCGAGAATCCGCTACTGGAAGGTGCCGGAATTAAAACGACAGCTGCTCTGGAGGGTGATGAATATGTAATCAACGGGAACAAGTCATGGCCAACTCACGGTGGCATAGCAGAATGCTATTTAACGATTTGTACCACTGATACCAGTGCCGGAGATGACGGAGTAGCTCTGATTTATATTCCCAGGGATACACCGGGACTTTCATTTGGCAAACCCGAGAAGAAGATGCTGTTTAAAACATCGATAAATAGTTCGGTACATTATGATAATGTCAGGGTGCCCAAGGAATACAGGCTTGCCGGTCCTGGCATGGATGCTCATTTTTACCATTTCATATCCGCGGGAACCGGCTGGCATTCGGCAACCATGGCTCTGGGAATCGCTGAACGCGCTTTTGAAATAGTACTCGAATATACGGGCACTCGTATGGGTGGATTTAAACCCGTCAGGCAGCATAGTATGGTAGCCGGAATAATTGCCGACATGGCTATAGGCATCGAGATGATGAGAGCCAGCATCTATAACTTGAGTTACATGCTTGACCATCTCGATATCTACGGTCCGCCATGGACTCCGGAGTTCATATCTAAAGCAACCGCTACGAGAGTTTATGCCGGGGATATTGCGGTTGAGATAATTAATAAAGGTGCCGAATTATTAGGCTCTATGGCTGTCTCAGAAGACTTCCCCTATGAGAAATGCCTGAGGGATATTAAGATATGCCAGCTCTGGCTCGGCGGGCAGCAGATTTCTCGCTATCGCATTGCCAGAGGTTACTACGACCTGAAGAACTGGTCGTAGCGGCTACTTTCTACCTGATTATTACTGTATATAGAAAAATAATGAATTGTCATTGCGAGGGCAAAGCCCGAAGCAATCCGTAACCCTGCCCGGGCGGTTATTAACGGATTGCTTCGCTACGCTCGCAATGACATTATTACTAAAGCCGGATAGCGCTATTATATTCGAACGGATAACCTAGATAATCCCCTTTTCACGGAGACGGCTGATTTCATCCTGAGTCATTCCCGATAGCTGGCTTAATACTTCCTGAGTGTGTTCTCCCAGCTCGGGAGAAGCACGTTCCACTTTATAGTGTGTCCGCGAGAACTTAAACGGCGAGTTAACAACCCTGAAGGTGCCAGCCGTCGGGTGTTTGACATCAATAAACATGTTTCTCGCCGCAATCTGCGGGTCGCTGGCCACCTGGTCAATAGTATTCACCGGACCACAGGGTATGCCTGCCTTTTCCAGTTCCTCGACCCATTCCCTGGTCGTTCTGGTCTTCATGACAGCGGCCATTATCGGCTCCAGTACTTTATAGTTCTGCGTACGCGACCATCCGTCTATAAATCGCGGGTCGTCGATGATATCGACTCTATCAATGGCAGCACAAAAGAGTGGCCACTGGTCCTTGATGCCACCCCTCAGCGCCACGGCAATATCGCCGTCCCTGGTCTGAAACGCCTGGAACGGCGTCATCACCGGGTGCCGGGTACCGAGAGCGTGGGGAATCTCGCCGGTATTGAGATAGCGCACGAAAGCGTTCTCCTGGACGGCTACCTGACAGTCCAGCATACTGATGTCAACCAGCTGTCCCTCACCGCTGGTATGGCGTTCCTGAAGTGCGGCGAGGGTGGCAATACACAGGAACAGACCGGCAGCGATATCACCGTAGGAGACACCCGGCCTTATCGGCGGGCCCCCTTCTTCACCGGTAATACTCATCACTCCACCCATGGCTTGTATAATCACATCGAAAGCGGGCTTCCCGGCGTACGGCCCGTCCTGCCCGAAGCCCGACCCGGATACGTAAATAATCCGGGGATTATATTCTTTAACTCTTTCATAGCTAAGGCCCATTTTCTCCATTGTTCCCGGCTTAAAATTCTGCACCAGTACATCGGCGTTCCTGACAAGGTCAAGAAATACATCTACTCCTTCCTCGGTAGCCAGATTCAACGTGACACTCTTTTTCCCGCGATTCAGGCTGAGGAAATAGGTACTCTGCCCTCTTACTACAGGACCGTTGCCTCTGGCGATATCACCCACCTCCGGTCTTTCGATTTTAATAACCTCGGCACCGAGGTCGCTGAGCAACATAGTAGCAAAAGGACCGAATAAAACCTGTGTTAAATCAAGAACCCTGATTCCTTCCAATGGGCCAGCCATGATTCACCTCACCGTTTCCGTTAAAAACATAATTTTCCTAACACGCTATTAATAAAACCTATAGCATCACCGTGCCGCCATCGACATAGATGACCTGCCCCGAGATGAAGTCAGAGTCCGGCGAAGCCAGAAACAAGGTAGCCCCTACCAGGTCTTCCGGCTCCTCACGCCGCTGTATGGACTGCCCCATGGCTGCGTTATCGAACGACGAACCGCCGCCGGTCATGTCCAGACTGGCCTCGGTAGCCGTGAATCCGGGGGCAACGGCGTTGACGGTGATATTCGATTTGCCTAACGCGTGGGCTAAGGCATGAGTCATCGTATAGATAGCACCCTTGCCGCAGGCATAGGGCATAAAGAAAGGGGCACCCCCAACCCTGGCAACATTGGATGCAATATTAACAATCTTACCCTTACCTGCCTCCATCATCAGGGGGGCAATCGCTTTGCAGACCATCCAGGTGCCCTTGACGTTCACCGAGAATATCCGGTCCCATTCCTCCTCCGTCCAGGTGTTCCAGGGTTTCATCCTGATGCCGAACCATATGGCAGCGTTGTTAACCAGTATATCCACCCTGCCGTACTGCTTCATAACACTATCGGCTATCTTCTTGGTATCGCTTTCGACTGATATATCAGCCTCGATGAAAGTGACTTCTCCGCCTTTAGCTTTTATTTCTTTAGCTGTCTCTTCAGCCCTTCCCAGATTGGTAGTCGTCAGTAGCAGCTTGGCTCCTTCCTCGGCAAACCTTAAGGCAAATGCTTTACCTAATCCGCGGCTGGCTCCGGTGATAATAGCTACTTTGTCCTGTAAAACCGGTGACATGCTTTCCTCCTTCTAAAAATTCACTCTTGATGTCGGCATGTAACTACGTATTGCCTATCTCATGGGTAATACTCTACCGTTTCGTCTCGGGCTCATTATACAACCTCAGGCTATTATTTTCATACCTTACCCTAGTAAAGGATTAACGCCCTTTTTATTCAACACGTATGTGTGATAAGATATGAACACCGAGAATTCACTACCCTGTTTTAATCAATCCGGAGGTGTTTACACATGTTTAAAGTGAAATGCAAGCTTGTTGCCTTCGTAGGGCATGAGGAGAAGTTCCCGTGCCATTTCGGCTACAAGATTGGCGATGAGTTCTATTACGATGGCGTTGAATTCAAGGGCAGGATATGCCCGGGACTACTTGCATCTATGATGCCGGTTGTGCACGGCACGTTTCTACTCGGATATAAATATAACGAAAATGTCATGTTCCGTTATCGCGGCCTCGACGTAAAAGACCCGGAAATGGCTAAATACGACGGAGCCGGGTACCGTCCCGTGAGCGAAGTACCCGGGGGTGTACCGGAAAAACTCAGGCAGATGGGCCCGCCCCCACCTCCGAACGAGAAGCCCAGGACGGGACACTTTACCTGCGGCGATACCAGAATCCTGGCTGAATTCACCTGCGAAGCGGTGGACCTGAGTGATAGTGATTACGCCCAACCTTTTTACCGTCGGGCAATATCAATACTGGAGAAAATCGAAACGGAGCCCGGTATCAATGTAAACGATATTCTGAACAGGTTTACAGACTTCGAGAGAAATGAGATTTCACCGCGTCTTACGCCCATCCTCCTCGAGGTACTCATGGAGGCTCTAGTCGATATGAAGTATGTCGAGGTCCGTGAAGGCAAAGCCTACGCCACCGGAAGAGAACCGCCGAGTCGGCCAAAAATCGGTCAAAGTGAAGTATAATACTACCATTCTATTAGCTTCGTTTCCGTAGTGGATTTTTCCGTCCCGTCGTAAGCTTATTCCCGCTACGGCACCTGACTTTATTTTACCCTCGTTTACCCTGTATACTGAGATTAAGAATAGCTTAAGGTAGATGTAAATGGCAGAAGAAGAAAACGGAATGGACGAATTGCTCAAATTACAGCAGCAATTTACACGGCAGCAGGAAGAGCATGACGACCGTAAGAGACAGCAGGAAGAACAGGGTAAGAAAGCCCAGGGAGTGTTAAAGGGGCTGAAGGATTTACAGTTTTCCATGACCATCGAGCAACTTAAATCCATAGCTACGCCTGAAATCATCGAAGAAGTAAATTCCCTGAAAAATAGACCGGACACCGAGGACCTGCGCAAAATGATATCCAGACTATGCGACGATATGGAACACGAACTGGAATCCATCGCCGCTGCAAACCCCGAAGCGAAACCGACGGTTGATTCCATGAGGGTTCTTAATATACTCATGGACCTCTATTTCTCAGTGTAGTAAGGATATAATACCAGTCATACTGATTTATAACTGTCGTTTCTATGATTTCGCTTCACCCTAATCCCGGGTGAAACTCTATCGGACGTGTCTGCACCCGACCATATCAGCCATATAATTTATTCGCTCTTTCTATTCATTAATCTATTAAAACCTCATTTTCGCTACCCATTT
>CAZCZJ010000054.1:0-16583 GCA_964503235.1 uncultured Dehalococcoidaceae bacterium
CGGAATGGCAGGGTGAAATCACCCCGGACAGCGGCATAATACCGCTAGGCAATCATATCATTGAGTTAGAAGACGGCCGACGGGGCACCGGCATCACCGGAATCAACACCTATTCCTCATTCGAATTGGTAGTCGACAGTTTTAATATTAAAGGCACCGGTCCGCTGAAGCTTGAAAAGAGATAAAGCCATGACAACACCAATAGAACAGCTCGAAGCCAAGGGTGAAGCCGCCAGAGACGCAGCACGCCGACTGGCTTATCTCTCCACGGATATCAAGAACCGGGCCCTGGAAAATATCGCCGACGACCTCCTCGACAGGAAGAACGAGATACTGGCAGCAAATCGAAAGGACTACGGCGAGGCCGAAGCCTCCGGTATGAATGCCGCCCTCCTCGACCGGCTGATGCTGGACGAAAGCCGCCTCAAAGGGATAGCTGCGGATACCCGGGCTGTCGCTTCTTTACCCGACCCCATCGGCGAAACATACGAGTCGCGCACCATGCCCAACGGACTGCAAATCAGCAAGCGGCGGGTGCCCCTGGGCGTTATCGGGGCTATCTACGAAAGCCGTCCTAACGTTACCGTGGACATCTCCGTGCTCTGCCTGAAGTCCGGCAACGCCGTGATTCTTCGCGGTGGTAAGGAGACCATTAACTCTAATATCGCCATCGTGAAAGTAATTCAGGACACCTGCCGGAAAGCCGGTATGCCCGAGGGCTGCGTGCAGTTTATCGATAATACCGACCGCTATCTCGTCGACCACCTGCTCAAGATGAGGGATGTCATCGACCTGATGATTCCGCGGGGAGGAGCGGGGCTGATAAAATTCGTACGTGAGAACGCCGTCATGCCGGTGGTCGCGGGAGGTATCGGCGTCTGCCACACCTACGTGGATAAAAGCGCCGATGTAGATAATGCCGTGGCTATCGTTTATAACGCCAAGGTACAGCGTCCCACCGTCTGCAACGCCCTGGATACGGTACTCGTCCATGCGGATATTGCCAGAGTATTCCTGCCCAGGATGGCGGCGGAACTCAACAAAGCCGGGGTGGAGTTGCACTGCGACAAGAGGTCGCTGGCTATCCTCCAAAGCGATAAGTCACTTAAGCTGGTGCCCGCCGTCGAAGAGGACTGGGGCAAGGAGTTCCTGGCGTTGATAGCGGCAGTGAAAGTCGTCGACTCTCTAAACGCGGCACTGGAGCACATCGAGAGATACACGTCCGGGCACTCCGAGGCTATCCTTACCGGTGATAATGCCTCGGCGATGCGCTTCCTCAACGAGGTGGACGCCGCCTGCGTTTACGTCAACGCCAGCACGCGTTTCACCGACGGCAGCCAGTTCGGACTGGGGGCGGAGGTGGGCATAAGCACCCAGAAGATGCACGCGCGGGGCCCGCTGGGACTAAAAGAGCTGACGACTTATAAGTGGATTATCTTCGGTACGGGGCAGGTCAGGCCGTAGGCCAAAGGTAATTGAATATCTCAAAGATAGCCATAATGAGCCGGCCTGCATCATCGGCTCACCGGGACATTTCAATTCTTGGACAAGTTGTTTGACCTGTAGACACTAAACTGTATTGTCTTCTATCAAAGCTTCAGCCGCGTTCTGCTTGACGGATTCAATGCCTTTCAATGCACTTTCTTTGGCATTATAACCCTGAGATACCGCTATGATCTCTCCGTTGGTAGCAACCAGATTAAACCTGAATTCACCCGCCACGTCCTTGTTTATCTCGAACTTGGCATCAGGCTTGTGTCTGCCTACTTTTATTATCCTCTGTTGCACTATTCCCATATATGACTCGTAACCACGGCTGGTATAATAGCGGTCAAGTAACTCCAGGTCTTTCTCTTCCTGCCACTTACCAATCTCTTCCAGCCACATGTCCTTGTCCATACCCGGTGCATTTTTCAAGACTTCTTCCGGCATATCCAGAATAAATCTCATCGTCGCCGGGTGCCACTTTAAAGCGGCCCAGGGTATGGCGAACCACTTGTCGCTGATGCCGAGAATGCCGCCATAGGCGACTAGCGCGAATGCAATCATACCTTCGCGCATATCCACTACAAAGGTCTGTACCTGTCCCATATCTTCGTCCTTTTTATTGACTACATCATACTGTTCTAACTTGTTGCTGGATACGAATCTTGTAGATTTGCTACTCATTGTATTCCTCCTTAGGTATTTTATGACTTTCCTTCCTTGTTAATCAATCTGACCTTTTTACAGGAGAGTTATCCAGACAATACCATCTACAATCATCACTGAGCTTAAAATCAACAAAAGTCAGTACCACCACTTTGATTTTACTTTAGTGGGGAAATATTACTACTCTCCTCATTTCTTGTCAAGTTTTTATGACCTTGCCTTAAAAAGGACTCGAAATATAATTTTATTAAAATCAATCGAAAGGTGGGAATAGATAATTCAAGGGGGGAGAGGCGGGGAGGAAATGCTATCGGATAAGCCGCGAATGATACAGGGCGGGGCTAAACTAACGGACAACCGCACGATAATACTCGGCGGCCGGGTGGGAAAAGATAACTCTTGCTTGGGGAGGTAATGGAGGAGAGGTTTCCCCTCCTATAATCTGTATTATTTTCAGGAGCAGAAATTAAAGACTAACGAGTGGTATTTAATATCTCCTGCTGTACCTGGAAAAGCTGCTGGATTCCCTTTTCCGCCAGCGTCAGCAAATCGTTGACGGAGGCGCGGGTAAATGGCTTGCCTTCGGCGGTGCCCTGAATCTCGACGAACTCACCCTTACTCGTCATCACCACGTTGAAGTCGACCGCCGCCTGGGAGTCCTCGTCGTAGCAGAGGTCCAGCATCATGTAGGTATTAACGATGCCCACGCTGGTAGCCGCCACGGCGCTCTTGAGAGGTATCGACGATATTACACCCATATTCGCCAGCGTTCCCAGGGCCTGGTGTAGAGCAACGTAAGCTCCGGTGATTGCCGCCGTCCGGGTGCCGCCGTCAGCCTGAATAACATCACAATCGATGATTAATGTCCTCTCGCCCAGCTCACCGAGGTCAGCTACCGCCCGCAGCGAACGCCCTATCATCCGCTGGATTTCCTGGTTCCTGCCCCCTACTCTACCCAGCGCCGAATCACGCTGGCTGCGTGTAACCGTTGCCCGGGGCAGCATGGCATACTCGGCGGTAATCCAGCCGGTACCGCTCCCTTTTAAAAAGGGGGGAACACGTTCTTCGACGCTTACCGAGCAGAGGACATGTGTTTTGCCCAGTTTTATCAGCGCCGACCCCTCGGCAAAGCTCTGATAGTTGGTAATTATCTCCACCGGTCTTAACTCGTCATATTTACGCCCGTCAGTTCTCTTCACTCAAATTCTCCCGTCCCGTCAATAATATGTCAGAGTATAGCATTGATGATGGGGGATGGCAATCCGGTCTACCTCACCCCCTGTGTCCCCCTCTCCTGTCAAGGAGAGGGGGAGGTTATAGAAGAGGGGCTGATGCCCCTCTTAAACGCTCCACTGGTGGCGGTGGGGCTAAATAGCTACGGGATAAGCAGCGGATGATAACGGGTGGTCTGGGTGTGAAAAGATAACGTCGGGGAGGGGGTAAAGTCCCGCCTCCTGCTAAGTATTCCCTAGCTCCAACAAATATTCCTTGAGCCACATTAAACCCGCCTCGGCCGCGCTCTGCTTGTTCTGCTTGCGGTCGCCGTAAAACTTGTGCCGCTGGCTCAAAGTCCCGTTTTTATCGGCCAGTCCCAGGTAAAAAAGCCCCACCGCTTTATCCGACGTGGCGCCGCCCGAACCGGCTATACCCGTATCGGCTATACAGATGTCCACCGCCAGGACCTTCCTTCCCCCCAGCGCCATTTCCTCGGCTACCTGAGCGCTGACGGCGCCGTGCTTTTCCAGCGTGTCGGCTTTTACGCCGATGACTTTCATCTTGATTTCGTTACTGTAGGCTGTCACCGAACCTTTGTAATAATCGGAGCTGCCGGGTATATTGGTAATCAGATGCGATATCAGCCCGCCCGTAGCCGACTCCACCACACCCAGACTAAGCCCCTTTTGCTTTAGTAAGTTGCCGATTTCCTGCGATAGTTTATTCATTTCCATCAGACATACCTCTCCATTAAGCCGAACAGCAGCTCATCGCCGACGCCGTTTTCACCCAGTCTTGCCATCACGCTTTCAACCTGCGCGCGAAGATTAACATCGGCAATCTCATCAAGCCTGTTTATGAGCCCGAGGCGACGCCCCAGTTTATAGATATCTCTTTCTTCCGGTGACAGCGCCTGGAAGCGTTCGATAACCTTGAGCATCTTTTCTTTATCTCCGGGCAGCCTGCCTTCAACCTCCGGGAGGAGGTTTATCATATGGTCGCTGACAACCTGCGCAGGACAGTAAAGGTTTTCTATCAATACCTTCTCTTCTTCAACGATTTCCTCGTCGGTGGAACGGACAAACTCACCGCTCTCTACATCGTTATATAAAGGCATTCTCGGCTGTATTGTCAGAGTACGGAACCGGATATAATCAGGGCTGATTTGATTTAACGCCCTAGCCGTTTCCAGAGCGTGTTCACGCCACCATTTTTTACCCCCGGCTCCCAGCATTACGTACTCGCACAGGGAGATGCCCGAAGCCACTACGTTTTTCCCGGCAGTAATATGGTCGGCGGCGGTAACCCCCTTGTCGAGGAATTCAAGAACGGGGTCGTAGCCCGACTCCATCCCGATGTGAATCCTGGAAAGCCCGGCATTATACAGTTCCTTCAGTTCGTCAACGCTTTTCCGGGCGGCGGTGTGTGACCGGGCATAGCTCGTGATACGGTCGATTTCCGGGAACGTCTTTTTAAGATACCTGATTATCTCCACAAGGTCAGCCGTCTTCATGATGAGGGTATTGGCATCCTGCAGGAAGGCGTGCCTGCCACCGGCATACATCCAGAGAGCCACGTTCCGGTAGCTTTCATTTGGGGGATTATTATATACACTGGCGGCTGTTTCTCTTGGATTTTCGCTATTTTTTTGAGCCATCTCCTTTATCTTATCCTGAATAGCTTTAGCCGTGTCGATATCCCGCTTGACCTCTTCAACCGACCTAAGCTGGAATTTCGCGCCCTTGTAAATAGGGCAGAATTTGCAGCGATTCCAGGGACAGTTACGGGTAACACGGATAAGCAGCGAAAAAGCCTCATTCGGCGGGCGGATTGGACCCAGCTCGAAAGATTCCTCGGCAGTTCCCATCATAACCACTGGAAAACATTACCTTTGATAAAATCAAAATTAGCCGTTACCCTCTCAGCACCAGTGACGGTATCCATATGTCCGGGGAGCAGCAATTCTATATCCAGCTTTGATAAACTCTCAATCGTCTTTTTCAATTCATCGCCATTGCCGCCCGGGAGGTCTACCCTGCCGGTGTTCATATCGAATAATACATCGCCGCAAATCAATATTTTCTCCGTCCTGTTGTAGTAACAAATACTGTCCGGTGAATGCCCGGGAGACAGTATCATCTCCCACTCTGCATCACCGATAGCCAGGCGGTCGCTGTCAAAGATGGCGTCCTCGGTGAACTCCGTCGGCGTTATTCCGAAAATCCTGGCTCCCCCGATGACCACGAAGTCATAGTTTTCCTTCTGGATAGGATGCAGGGTTATTTTCGCTCCGGAAATTTCTTTAAAGGCTTCATTAGCGTTGCAGTGGTCGATATGCAGATGGGTATTGGCGATAATACCGATACTACCGGCATCGATGCCATCCTTACGGAGGCCATCCAACCGGTCATTTAAAAACATATCATTGCCGGGGTCGATGATGACCCCGGGGTTACCGGTAATGACGTAGGTATTACAGTCGAGCATACCCCGCTCCGGGTAAAGGTATAGATTATTTGTCAATTTCATGCTATATTATCTCCAAAAGTATATATCGTCACCTGTTTTGATTATATAATATCCGTACAAACAGGATAAACCTGGAAGGAGGTTGTTATATGGGATATCTGGCTTTAGCTATAGGGGTTATCGGGGGACTCTGCGGCGTCATGGGAGTCATCACTTCCTTTGACATACTGGATGACCCGGTAATCTCAAAACTCGGTAACGGAGAATTCATGTTCTGGTTCCTGGCGGCGGGGATTCTGCTCCTGGGCAGTATCGCCATATCGGTAGGCTACAAGAATACTTCGGTCGATTAACCTGTATTTTGATTCCTTAAAGATACGACAACGAATTGACCGAAGATAAAAACAATACATCCACCCGACTTCATGTCAGGGTAACACCCGGAGCCAGCCAAAATGAAGTACGCGGCTTTACCGACGGCGTGCTGTACGTCAAGGTGGCGGCATTACCGGATAGAGGTAAAGCCAATAGAGAGCTTATTGATTACCTCAGCCGGATACTGGATATCAATAAATCATCGCTGCACCTTTTAAAGGGGCATACCAGCCGCAACAAGGTAATTGCTGTTGATAGATTAAGCCTGGAGGATATTATTCGGCGGATTTCTGCTTAGCCTTCTTCCTCCGGCGCCACCAGGAGAAGTACAGGATTACCAGGATGATTATCCAGACCGGGCTGAATATCCCGATGCCGATTATTATGTTAACTATCACCTTTCCGAAGGTGACCAGTCCGTTCCAGATGCTCCTGGCAGTGCTGCCAGCATCCCAGCCAGACAGGACAGTCATGTAGCTTTCTCTCTCGTGAGTATCCGAATTACCCCGGTCGTCCGTTACCGTCAGCGTCACCGTATAGGTACCATCGGAACTGTAGGTATGATAGGGTCTTTCTTCCGTACTGGTATTTCCGTCCCCGAAGTCCCACTGATAGCTGTAAGGTTCGAATCCTCCGGATATCTCAGGTTTAAACCAGGCTTTTTCACCTTCCTTCACCGTCCGTGTATATGCTTGAAAATTCACAACTAGCTTGGAATGCTCCAGCTGTATCTGTATAAGAGAGGTGGCCGAGCTCTGCTCCAGGTACTGCATACGTCCCTTTATCTGCTCTATTTCTTCCCTTGTTCTGGTAACCTCACGCTGCACTTCGAGGATTTCCTCGACGGTCCCGGCCTGCTCCATCAGGTTGAGCAGCTGGGCTTCACTGGCTTCCAGGTTAATCAATCTGGCATTGAGGTCGATATACTCTTCGGTGACGTCCTGACCCGACGTACTTACCCGTTCCACCTCGACCGCCATCGCCCGGAGCGACTGGATGGCGCTGTCAAAATAGACAGCGTCTACCCTGATGGATATATTCCCCATCATTCTTTCGCCGTCCTGCCAGCTGTTGGAACTGACGACATAGCCGTCACAAGTATCCGCCAGCTGGGCAATCTGTTCCAGGCTGACGGCAACATCATCCACCACCAGATACATATCACCGGTGCGGACAATCATACGGTCAATAGATGTTGACCCGATGACGATATCCGGCGCCGGTTTCGGTTCTGTAGGCATCGGTGCTGTTATCGTCGCTGTTGTAGCCGGTGCTACCGTCATCCCCTCGCTATACCCCAGAGAATGTGAGTCATCACTCCCCTTTTCCGAACCCACAAGAAATTCCGATAATGAGTATTGTTCTTCAGAGTCTGATGGAAATATGGTAGGCTCCCCCGGTGTGGCACAGGCAACTACCCCAAAAAGTAAAATAACGATTAACAGTCCTGCGATTAACCTTTTCATAGCAACCTCCCATCAACAGCAGGTGATTTATTATAGTATAACGACGCAACCAGGGAAAGGTTGTTATGGAATTACCTGTATATCATTGATTTGGGGGATAAGGGGTGGGTTTACTTATGGACAAAGGCAGGATGATTTAGGGCGGTTAGGGTGGGAATTCTTCGACAGGCTCAGAATGAGCGGGTTGGGGTGTTTAAGAGGGGCGAAGCCCCTCTTTTCCATAATCGGGCGGGTGGGTGGGAATAGATATCTTATAAACTGCTATTTTCGTATACCCTGATACGGCGCATTCTCAATATCAGAAAGACCTCTTTGCCCGTGGATAAATCCATATCCTGAAAGATGTAATAGGGCAGCTCAGCGACGAGGGTTTTACCCATCACTTCCAACCAGAGCCTTACCGTATTCCGGGTGTATTTAATATCGGTAATAATGCCGGAAAAACCGTTCACCCCACGACCCGGGGGTCTTGCTTCCGATACGTATATATGACGGGGCAAAATAGCGACCTTGTGAATTGATTCACCTTCGTGAGGCACGATTAATTTAAGTCCGCCGCAATCGACCTCCATAGTGCCCTGTCCGGTGCTTTGATAGGAATCACAGTCGAGGATATTGGGTCCGCCGATAAAATCGGATACGGTTTCTCCCTCGGGATAGAAGAGCACCCTCTCCGGCTCAGCCACCTGTTCCACCCGCCCGTCCTGAATGACAGCCACCCTGTCGGCCATCTCCACCGCTTCCATGAGGTCGTGAGTAATATGAATGGTTATTATGCCCAGCTCCCGGTGTACGCGTCGCAGCTCCAGCCTGAGATTTTTGGAGGTACGCAGGTCCAGCGCCCCCAGCGGTTCGTCGAGAAGCAATATCCCGGGGGAAGGTGCCAGCGCCCGTGCCAGGGCTACCCGCTGTTTCTCACCACCGCTCAGAGAGCGTATATCGCGCTGCATCAGGTTCGAGATTCCCATCAATTCGGCTATCGTTTCGACGCGTTTCTTATTGTCGTCCTTCTTTTGTTTGGCTTGCTTCAGTCCGAAGGCAATATTATCCGCCACTTTGAGAAAAGGGAATAAAACGTAGTCCTGGGGAACATAACCCAGGTTCCTCTCTTCAGGAGTCAGGTGGGTTATCACTTTCCCATCCAGCCATATCTCCCCCTGCTTGATGCGATGAAGCCCGGCAACGCACTCAATCAAGACGGTTTTCCCCGCGCCGGTTGGTCCCAGCACGACAAAATACTCGGCATCGTTAATCGTCAGGTTGATTTCTTTCAGAGAAAATTCCCCCATGGTGAGAGACAGGTCTTTCACTTCAATCATATCTGGTACCTTCTCCCGATGATTTTCCTGATGGCCAGCAGGGCAATGACGGCGATTATCACCAGCACGAATATGACGGCGATGGCTTTGCCCACATCGGCCGAAGCCAGACTTAGAAAAATCGCCGTGGGTAATGTTTCCGTTTTCATGGCGGTAGCCCCGGCCAGAGTGACCGTGGCGCCGAACTCGCCGACCGCCCGCGCCCAGGTAAGAATAGTGGAGGCAATCAGTCCGTCCCTTGCCAGCGGCAGAGTAACCCTGAAGAATGCCTCGGGCTGGCTGCAGCCCAGCGTCCGGGCTACCTGCTCGTAACGCGGGTCAATACTATCGAAGGTCGACTTAAGCAACCTTATAGCCAGAGCGCTGATAACCGTAATCTGCGCCAGCACGATTCCCGGCACGGAAAAAACGAAGCCCAGGATATTATCGTCGATAGCCTCACCTATTGGTGTATTGAAAAACACCAGCAGCGCGGCCCCCAGCGCCACCGGTGAGATAACGATGGGCAAATCAAGCAGGCTGTCGACGATATCCTTACCCGGAAAATTTGTGCGTGAAATAGCGTAAGCCACCGGTATGGCGATGAGAATTGAGATAACCGCCGAAATGGTGGCTGTGATAAGGCTTAACCTGATAGCGAACAGGATTTCCTCGGATAATAAAGCGTTGATAAAGGTATCCCAATCGGTATAAGCCACCATCGAGGCAATTATGCCGATGAAAAATATTCCCAGCACCACCAGGGCGCTGATGGTAGCTACTTTAAAAACCCTTTCTCCGCCGGCACCTCTCAGTATTCTAAACATACCTGCTCATGCTCCTGTCCTGTCTACCTCCCTGGAATTAATAGCTTTCGGGCAGTTGGTACTCACCCCCGATTTCCGCGTACGGGGCAAACTCTCTGGCTTCTTCTTCAGTAGCCAGATATCCGTGCTTCTTGAAAATATCCTGTCCACGAGTCGACGTCAGGAATTCAAGGAATTTCCCGGCACTTTCTTTATCTTCGGCATAGGTAGATACCGCACCGGGGATATAAGAAAGCCGGGGAATCTGCTCCGGTTCCAGATAAACCACGTCGATGGTATCATGCCATTCGGAGAAGACGCGCCACCCGATAATAGCATCAACCGATTTCAGGGCTACCAGGCTAGCCGTTTTGGAGCAGCTCTCGGCATGGGTAACGATATTCGGCTTTACCTGCTCGAGTAAATCGTTGTATTCCAGTATCTCGTAAGCATATAAACCGACGCATACCGATTCCGGATTGCCGATACCTACTTCGACGCCGGGATTGGCAAGGTCGTCCAGCTTCCGTATATTCATGGGATTGCCCGCCTGTACCAGAATAGCCGGAACGAGATACGAGATAATGACCACCGTATCCGGCTCGACAACGCCGTCTTTTTCCGCCATCGCCATGTAGTCCGGCGAGCCCGGAATATATAAACCACCGCTTTCGGATACCTCCATCTGTGCCAGCATCGTGCCCGAGCCGCTGAAGTTAAGATATACCGTTATTCCCGTTTCCTCCTTAAATACCTGCGCCGCCTCTTCCATGGCCGGTTTGCTGGCGGAACCGCAAAATACGGTTATCGACTTTGTTTCTTCTCCGGTACAACCAACGGCAGTTATCAATACACTAACAGCTATTGATATCACGACCAGTAATTTGTTCATGGGACAAGTCTTTCCATATTTATATTATGATGTTAAGGAGAAGTCATTCGCTATATTATTGTTGATATAACGATGCCTAAAAAAACAGAGAACACGTCTATTTCAGACTCTCCCTTACTTTAGCTCGCTTCTCCCGGTATTCGGCAACTATCTTTCGTCCCTCCTCGGTCAGTCTGGCGTAGCCGCCATGAGCTCCTCCGGTGGCTTTTTCTACCAGCGGTTTGCCGGATAGACGGTTCATAGCTTCTACCCAGAGCCAGGCATTACGGTATGCCAGCTTCATAGATTTGGCCGCTGCGGAGATGGAACCCAGTTCATCAATGCGTTCCAGTAAAGTTGCCCGGCCCCAGCCCATGAACAGCTTGCCGTCTTTCTCCAGCCATACTTTACTCCTGATAGCCAGCCCGGCTTCAGCTTCGTGACCCGAGCGAGACAGGTGCTTAACACCAAATTCCGGTACTTTTGATTCGGTCTTTTTCATCACATCTTGCATATAATAATTTCGAGACACATTATATTACCAGCAATATAACGTCATGTCAAATTTTACAAACTGAATATATGGTTTTCTTACGGTTGTTTTTACGTACTCACCCCCTTTGGATTTTAAAATCACCCCATTCCCCTTTGTCCCCCTTCCCCTTGAGGGGAAGGGGGAAGTAAAGAAAAAGAGGGGTTTCACCCCTCTTAAATGCCCTTGGTATAATCGGGGGAGTGTTTTTTAAGAGGGGGCTACTCCCCTCTGGGGGTGGGGCAGTTATTCCCGGACAGGCAAACGATGATACGAGGGCGGCTTGGGTGGGAAAAGATATTTCAGGTGGGGGAAAAGGGGGTGAGATAAGCTCCTGACAACTGGAGTCCAATAGAACCTAACTGAATTCCACTTCTAATTATTTTGTGACTTTTTTGTGACTTTTTATTAATATTTTGTGACATGTTTGTAACCTCCTAAATTTATCATATGTGTAATATGCATACATCGTAAAGAACACCAAGAATATACACGCCGGAGGTTCAGTACACCATAGAGGAGTCAACTTCTGTGAAAAGAAATGAAAGAAGTAATATCAGACTCACGACACGCGACATCGCTTCATATTGTCAGGTCAGTAAGAGCACCGTTCTCGAATGGATAAAAAGCAGCAGACTTAAAGCTTTCAGCCTGCCGAGTGGACATTACCGTATCGACAAGAAAGACTTCAGAGAATTTCTGGAAACATGGAACATGCCCATAAGGGGCTGGCTATTTGAAGACAATAATTCATAGAAAGGAGGTATATTATAAAGGATAAAGCCTTATTCCATACCCCAAATACAGCTGAAGGTTTTTCCTTGATAGGTAAGAGGTTTTTTAAAATCCGAATATGAGGATTAAAAGGAGATGAATTAATGAAGACTTCAAACCTATATGCAGTGGAAACCAAGAATCAAAAAAACCGGCATTCATCGTTTGACAGGATGGATGCAATTGCATGTGGGGTACACGCTCGATTTGAAGAGAGCACCGGTTACTCCAGGAAGATAATAGATACGACGATAAATATCGCCAGAGCCCTCGGCGTACCCGAGACAGAAATTGATAGATGGGCGGCTAATCGTTCTAACCAGTTAGCCAGCGAAACAGAAAGACTTAAGGAGATAAAATCCCTCCTTGAAAAATATTACGGTAATTCCCTCGGCGTTACCGCCTGACATCTCCCGTAACTGATATAGTATTTACACAACCAATCGATAGCGAATATTACGGGTCGATTTACGAATCGACTGTCTTTTTTTATTCAGTGACTTACCTGCGATAGCAATCCTACCGTTTTTCCACCATTCCAGTTTGAATATCTTCTAACGGTGTCGGATGTTTGGTTTTGGTTGATTTAAATTGCTCTCCCCCTGACCCCCTCTCAAATAGATATATATCCAATGCTCATTATTTAGTCTGTTTGAGAGGGGGAGTGTTTTTTAAGAGGGGGCTTCGCCCCCTTTTTTAATTAATTATTCCCCTCTCCAGCCAGTTATAATTGCGGAATCTTACCGATGTTTCCGGCTGGAGAGGGGTCAGGGGTGAGGTAAATACCCATCAACCAATGTAAATAAAACTCGAAGTTACCGTACCTGCTCGTATATATAATATAATGTATATTAGTATCAGGTACGGAGGGAATGATGCCCTACTTGAGCGGCGCTGAAGTTCTGATAGCATCTTTAGCCAGGGAAGGGGTGGAGGTGATTTTCGGGATACCCGGCGTTCAGATAATGGATGCCGTCGATGCCATCTACCGCGATAAAAGCATCCGCTGGATATCAACACGCCACGAACAGACCGCCGCTTACATGGCTTACGGCTATGCCCGTACTACCGATAAAATCGGCGTGGCCATGGTGCTGCCCGGTCCCGGGGCTCTCAATACCGCGGCGGCTATCGGCACGGCCTACACGGCGTCGGCGCCGGTCCTGCTTGTATCGGGGCAAATAGAAAGCTACCACATCGGTCTTCACCGGGGAGTCCTCCATGAACTGGATGACCAGACCGAAATTTTCCGTCACCTGACCAAATGGTGCGGACGTGCCCTGAAAGTGGAGGATATTCCCGCACTGCTGCAGGAGGCATTATCCCAGTTAAAAAGCGGTCGGCCCCGTCCGGTAGAGATGGAGGTCCCTTTCGACCTCTGGGCAGAAAAAGCCGATATGTCCCCGGCAGTCGCCCGACCGGGGTTACCGCAACAGGCCTCTCCCGAAGAAATCCAGCAGGCAGCTAGGCTCCTGAAGAGCTCTCAACGCCCGCTGATTCTGGCCGGTGGAGGTGCCGCCAAAGCCAAAATATCCGCGGAAATTACCCAAATAGCCGAACGACTCAACGCACCGGTGGTCATGACCACCGAAGGCCAGGGTTCCATCCACTGCGAGCACCCCATGTACGCGGGGAATTTTACCCTCTGGCTTAATCCTATATTCCAAAAGGCGGATGTCATACTGGTGCTGGGCAGCCGTTTACGGGCCTCGGGGAACACGCGGCTGGAATTAAGACCCAACCAGAAGGTTATCCAGATAGACCACGACCCTGATGAGTTAGGACGCAACCACCGTATCGACCTTGGTATTAAAGCCGATGTGCGCGCCGCGTTAACCGCTCTTATGCAAGAGATTAACACTCCTTCCGCCAGTCAGTGGCAATCGGAAGAAATAACCGGAATAAGGAACGATATTAAAAGCCGACTTGAAAAGACCGCCCCATTACAGATGTCTATCATCAGGTCTATCCGTGGCGTTCTTACCGATGACGATATTATTGTGCCGGATATTACCAACATCGGCTACTGGTGCGATATTGCTTACCCGGTCAACAGGGCAGGCACCTACGTTGATTCGTCATATTTCGCCACCCTCGGTTTTGCTTTCCCTACCGCTCTCGGCGCCAAGATTGGAAATCCGGATAAAAACGTGGTGGCGATATGCGGCGACGGAGGATTCCCCTACGCCGCGATGGAACTGGCGACGGCCGTCCAGGAAAAGATAAATGTAGTTACCTTACTCTTTTCAGATAATACTTACGGTACGGTAACCGGCATCCAGCGCCGTCAATTCGGCGGCAGGTTCATCGGCAATCAACTGCATAATCCTGATTATGTCAAGTTTGCCGAGTCCTTCGGCGCTGTCGGTATCAGGTTGTCAGGTCACGAGGACCTTGGGGACGCCCTTAGTTCGGCGCTAGCGGCAAATCGCCCGGTGCTTATCGAGATACCGCTGCCGTTACTGGACACGCCGTGGGACGCTCTGATAGAGCAATAAGGAATAACCAAAACCGTACGGAACCTGATTATTGACCAGCCTGGGTGCTAACCCTTAATCAATTTGGGTGATATCCCCCTGTCAGCTTCAGCGCATAAACAGTAACATCTGTAATAAACCAACACATATTAACCTGTATTAAACTGTAGCAAATAGTACCATACTGATTGAATTGGAGAGGGAAAAACCATGCCGGTAACAATCGAAAACAGAACATTCTACCGTACCGCTGAAGTATGCCGGATGGCCAGCATTAGCCGGAGCACTTTGTTACGCTGGCTGAAAGACGACTACCTGAAAATCAACGATTACCGGGACAGGAGAAGCTGGCGGCTTTTTACGGAAGTAGATGTGAAGAAGCTTATTAACGAAGCCAACAGGATATATGAAGCAGGTGAGAAACAGAACTAATGACTACCAATCAAACAAAAAAAATTAATAACAGCGAAAACGTTAAAGACGACAGCCGTAACCTGCTGCTGGAAGCCCAGGAAAACGCCATTAACGCCAAAGAAAACGCCATGGCAGCAGTGAGCCGGGTAGGCGCAGAGAGAAACGCAATGAATGAACTGGATGAAACCCTGGCGAAAATCCTAGATGAAGCCGAACAATGCATTCAAAAAAAGATCAGCCAAAAGCATGGAATTATTCCCGAACCTCATGATGACTCGTTTCCTGATGAACCTATCGATATATATCCGGAGATAAAAAGGAAAACCGTAAATCCTGAAATATCCCCGAGTCAACAACTTGAGAAACTTATTCATAATCTCATCGAGGAAAAGGCTCAGAAGAAAATAGAAGAAATTCAAGAAAAAGCCAGAATCTATAAAATACAAGTGCAGAAAGCAATAGATGAAGCTGAAACGGCTAAAAAAACCGCGCAGACAGCTATCAATCGGGCCAGACAGGAAGCTTTAAATCTGGCAGAGAAGGAAATTACCAGAGCCCGGGAAGAAATCAGGCTGGCTAAAGACGCCGCTGAAAACGCCGTCAGGCAAGCCCGGGAGGAAGCGAGCAGGTACAAAGATGAAGTAGAAACAGCCAACAACGACGCACGGGTAGCTATTTCGCTGGCTCAGGAAAGGGTAAAATCAGTTTCCGAAGAAATAAAGGCAATTCAACAGCAGGCGCTAATCGACACCAATAAGGCCAGAGCCGGCGTTCTTAAAGCGAAAGAGGAAGCTGAAACAGCCAGACGTCAAAGCCGTAAAGCCATCAGCCGCGCTGAAGCCGAAAGCCAGAAGGCCCGGGAAGAAGCTGAAGTAGCCAAAATGACAGCCGCCGAGATTATCAATAAAGCTCAGGAAGAAAGCCGAAGAATAAAAGAAGAAGCCGAAATCAGTATTACCCGGGTCAATGAAAGCCTGCTCCAGGCCAGGCAGCATATCGTCGATACGACTCAGGAAGATATCTCCAATACAAGGCAGGCGATTGAAGAAGCGTCCCGGAGCTTCGGTATCTCGCTTGAGAAATCAACTACTGCCCGGCTAGAAATACACGATAATCCGGATATTTCTGATGATAAAAACCAACAGTATTTGTTGGATAAACTAATGGAAATGCATAATCCTTTACATTCCATATCGGGATTCGCCAAGATGATACTCGATGATAATATCTGTGATACGGTCGCCCAGAAAGAATTCGTTAGAACCATTTTACAGCAAAGTGAAAACCTTAAACTCCAGTTAGATAATATACACTGCTCATTAAAGGTCAATCGCGAATAACAATTCCGATTAATAAAACCGACAAAACCTCCTTTTTACTTATAAAATCCTCACAATTTACCTCATGTGCAATATTTCTATGATATTATTTAGAAATTTGTCCTGTTTAATATTGCATTCTGTCTCGTGATATGCTAAATTTACCAATAAATCAATGCTCAGGCCCAGCACCGTAAATGTGGCGTGCCTATTTATACAGAAGTTTTAGCTATCACATTAAAAGAGCAATATAATAAACTTGGGAGAGGGGGTGAGATATGACCTAAATGGTTAAGTTATTTTGTTATCCCAAAATATATTTGAGGAGGACACTTTTGAAAAAGAAACTACTAATCATATTTATCGGAATCTGTGTAATCGCCATGATGGCTGCTCCCCTGATGATGGCAGGATGT
>CAZCZJ010000055.1:0-15358 GCA_964503235.1 uncultured Dehalococcoidaceae bacterium
AGCTGTTAAATTCCGCCCGCTCCTCTTCGGTGCGTCGCTTGTAGTTAATAAAGTCAGCCTGAGTCCTCTGCCAGTTAGCCAGGTACTCGGCCGCTTTCTCCTTCTCAGCGGCTAATTCCTCTTCAAGGCTGACCGGGCTTTCTGTCTCGTTAGACTCGTTTTCCGGCCCGCCGTTTTCGTTTTCTTCCGGGTCTCTCGGTATCATCGTTCGTTTCCCGTTTGATTTTCCTCTCTCTGGCGGTTGATATCTCTACCGTAAAGACTCGCCACCAGCTGACTCAGCACCGATGACAAGTAGTAAACCGTGGGTATGGTGCGTGAATAGGGCATGCGGGTAGGCCCTACGACTCCTACGGTTCCCGTAGCCTCTCCCGGCAGTCCGTACCGGCAAATAACCACGCTGCAATTCTGCATCGCCTGTGACTTGTTCTCTTTGCCGATGATAACATGCACGCCCTCACGGCTGATTTCCGAGGGGACAAGCACCTTGAGAAGACCGCGTTGTTCGGTTAATTCCATTAGAGCGCTGACCTTGTCGCTGTGGGCGAATTCCGGCTGGTTTATCATGAAATGCCATCCGTCCAGGTAGGGGTCGCCGTAGTCCTGCAGGTCCTCGGCTTGCATGATTTCCACCAGGTGCCCGGTTATCTCCTTTTCCAGGTTGGTCAGCTCTATTTCCTGCGCTTCAATCTCGCGGCTGGTCAGGTCGGCGTAGGCGGAATTCAGCTTCTCACTGATAACGTTGAGCGTTGACTGGGATATATTCTCGTCGAAGTTTATCAGTTTCTGCTTTACTTTGGCACCGTGAAGGACGATGACCGCGAGTACCATTGATTCCTGCAGCGACAGCAGTTCCAGGTGCTTCAATTTACAGTCGGTCGACTTGGGCAGGCTGACCACCGCCATGTTCTGTGCCAGGCGCGCCAGCAGCGTTGCCGACAGGCTCAACCACACCTCAATCTCTCTCTCGGCCTGATGGAAGGTATGGCTGATTAATCGCTGCTCCTCACGCGGCAGGGCAACGTTCTCGATAGACTCTACGTAGAAGCGGTAACCTTTATCCGACGGTATGCACCCGGCTGACGTATGAGGACGAATCAGATATCCTTCGTGTTCCAGGTGGGCCATCTCATTACGAACGGTGGCCGGGCTCACCCCCAGGTCGGTGTCGCTGGCGATAAACTGCGAGGGTACCGGCATAACCTTGGTTATGTACTCCTGTATTATCGAATTTAGTATTCTTCCGCTTCTTGTTGTCAGCATTTTACACTCCGTTAGCAGTCTCGGCCTTAGACTGCTAATTTTAATCTAGCACTTTAACGGTCTGTTTGTCAAGAGCATTTATCACCGTTTTAGGTACCTTCTTGACCATTTAAGTCGGCTGTGATACATTGGTAACGTGGATATCACCTGGTTAGGTCACTCTTGCTTCAGGATTAAAGGCAGTCAGGCCGTTATTATCACCGACCCCTACCCTCCGGAGCTGGGCTATACACTGGGAAAACAGACGGCAAACATTATCACCCTGAGCCATCAGCATCCCTCGCATTCTTACGCGCAGGGTATCGGGGGAGAGCCCAGGATAATCAAGGGACCCGGGGAATATGAGATTAGCGGCATCCTGATTATCGGTATTGCCACGTTTCATGACACCCAGCGCGGTCAGGTCAGAGGGAAGAATACCGTGTATGTTATGGAAATTGATGGCGTTTCGGTGTGTCACCTGGGTGACCTCGGGCATATGCTGTCGACCGAGCAGGTAGAGGAAATCGGTAACGTTGACGTCCTGTTTCTTCCGGTTGGCGGCGGTTCGACGATTAATGCCGCCGTAGCCGCCGAGATTATCCTCCAGCTGGAGCCAAACGCGGTGGTACCGATGCATTATAAAACACCCGCCTTAAAACGTGAACTCGATTCTGTAAATGTCTTCCTTAAAGAAATGGGTATAGGACAAATCGAACCCCGCCCCAAGCTGACCCTGTCAAAATCGAACCTCCCCCTCAGCACGCAGGTATTTCTCCTCGGTTCCTGAATCCGGTCGTCTTTCTCTGGATTATTTCAAATCTCGCGTTCTTTCATAAATCTGAAACTTTTGTAGTAAATATCACAGAAAATTACAGTCCGTGGAGTGTAGACTCGTCCAGGAATTCGAGCAGGTATTTATTGAACGTATCTCTGGTTCGACCGTGCGGGGCGTGTCCGTAGCCCGGCACTATTACCAGGCGTGCCCCGGGTATCAGTTCGGCCGCCCGTCGGGCAATGGATAGCGGTAAGTAAAGGTCGTGGCGTTTCCAGATAATGAGCGTGGATATCTTCAGATTAGGCAACTCATCTGTACACGCCCAGTTTGGGTCGTCCCCTTCTCTGGCTAGGAATTTCGGGTAAGGCTGCTCAATCCGGAACACCTTGCGTACTACCCAGAATCCCGTCAGTAAAGTAGTCCCGAATTTAGAAACTTTGCCGAGTCCGGCAGCATCAGCCAGAACGAGTTTACTTACCTTTTCCGGGTGTTGCAGCGCTATATCGAGGCAGACCCGCCCCCCGAAAGAGTGTCCCACTAGAACTGGTTGTTCCAGCCCTAGTGTATCTATAAATCCCATTATGAAATTGCTGAACTCCGAGAGGTAATACCCTTCGTTGTTCCGCTCGTTCTGCCCGAAACCTAACAGGTCTGGAGCATACAGCGTATAGCGTTGCGAGAGGGCGGCCATCGTATGGAGCCAGTCCCGCGAATCGCTGGCGCCGCCGTGCAGCAGGACAACGGGCGGGCCCGCGCCCGCCTTGAAATAGTGAGCCCGGTAGCCGTTTACATCGGTCTGTAGATTTTCAATACCCGCCTGGATGTTATCGACTGTATTAGTTGCTCTTGACACCTGTCGTACTCTCTAGTTGCACGAAATTGATGAATTCTTCCACCAGACGCGATACTACCCGCTCTTTTCTATAAACGCAGTAGAAATCGCGTTGGAGGTCCAGCCCGGTAATGTGTACCTGTTTTACCAGGCCCAGGGCCAGACTCTTCTTGATTGCCAGGTTCGAAACGAAGGCGATACCGGCACCGTCCTCTACCGCCGCCACGATGGCCTGGCTGGTCCCCAGTATCAGGGTTGGCACCAGCTTTTTAAGCTCAAATCCTTCGCGGGAAAGATAGCTCTCCAGGTTACGCTGCGTGCCCGAGGTATTCTCGCGGAAGATGAGCGGCTCTCCCTCCAGCTCTCCCGCCGATATCTGGTCGCGCTGGGCAAAGGGGTGTTCCGGGAAGACGGCCAGGACGATTCTGTCTTCGGCTACTTTTATCGACGTGAGTTCCTGTCCTTCGGGCGATATGCCGCAGAATCCTAGCTCGTACCTGTTCTCCTGCACTCCGCTGATGACGGCTAGCGAATCCGAAATATCCACCTGTACCCTTACCGCCGGGTGCATTCTCTTGAATTTCGCCAGTAAACGCGGTATGAGAAACTCACCCGGGATGGTGCTGGCGGTAATGAGCAGTTCGCCGGAAACCTCGTCACGTAATTGCTCGAGGTCATGCTGAAGCTGTCCGCGTTCTCCCTCTATGGACTCCGCAAAGCCTAGTAGGCGCTTACCGGCCGCCGTCAGCGTGATATCTCTTCGCGAGCGGTCTATCAAGCGTGTACCGAGTTCGTGTTCCAGCTTCTGAATCTGAAAAGATACCGCCGGCTGGGTTATCCCCGTTTTTTTTGCCACCTCGGAGAAGCTCCCGAGTCTGACTACCTCTTGAAATGTCTTTAAATGCTCTAGATTCATTACGTTATTAGCTATAAATAAAATTTATCTTGCACTAAGAAAATACTTATGCTATAATCTCCCGTAGTTATTTTATGGCATTGAGAACAATTCATCAAGGAAGAATGCCTGATTTGCGGTCGGTAGTTTAGCATAAGAGGTGAAATATGCCGTCCAAAGTAATATTAATACAGTCCGAGGGGTTGGGGAGAGGTAACGACGAACTTGGCGAGATACTCATGTCTAATTTTCTACGCCTGCTCGGAGAGAGCCGGGAAAAACCGGGCGCGCTGGTATTCTGGAACACGGGAGTGCGGCTGGTCTGTGAAGGCTCCTGGGCGCTGGAACACCTCCAGGAACTCGAGGAACAGGGGGTGGAAATATTAGCCTGCGGTACCTGTCTGGAGTTTTTTGAACTGGGGGAAAAGCTCAAGGTTGGCAAACCGACGACTATGCCGGAATCGATTCAGTCGATGCTCAGTGCAGACATGGTCTGTTTATGAATAAAGATAGCGATTTCCCTCTCACCGTTCACTGTCGCTCAATATCATTGGGGAGTAGAATATAGCCGAGGTAGATAAAATGAACGAAAAAAAGCTGCGTCTCACCGAGACCGTTCACGGTGCGGGTTGAGCTTGCAAGATAGGTCCGGGTGACCTCGCCCAGGCGCTGGCCGGCCTGACCTTCCGCTCCGACCCCAATCTCATCGCCGGGATGGAAAGAGCGGAGGACGCTGGCGTATATAAGCTTACCGACGACCTGGCCATCGTGCAGACGGTCGATTTCTTCACGCCAATCGTCGACGATGCCTACCAGTTCGGCCAGATTGCCGTCGCCAACGCCCTGAGCGATGTTTACGCCATGGGTGGCAAACCTCTGACGGCTTTGAATATCGTCTGTTTCCCCCAGAAAGTGATGGATATCTCCGTCCTCAGGGATGTGCTCAAGGGTGGCGTGGACAAGATGCACGAGGCCGGGGTGATACTGGTCGGGGGGCATACCATAGAGGATCCGGAGCTCAAGTACGGTATAGCGGTCACCGGCACCATCCACCCGGATAAAGTCGTCCAAAACAGTACCGCTCGGGCGGGCGATAGCCTGATACTCACCAAGCCGTTAGGCACAGGGATTATCAGCACCGCCATCAAGGGCGGTGAGGCTGATGAAAAGGCGGTGGAAAGCATTGTGCAGTCCATGTCCGCCCTCAACCGGACGGCTTCCGAGCTGATGGTAGAAGTAAGTGTGAACGCCTGCACCGATATCACCGGCTTCGGCCTGCTCGGTCATGCTTGCGAGATGATTGAAGGCACTGATGTCGGCATGGTGATTGACTCGGCGGCGGTACCGTACTTCCCGGCGGCTAAAAAGCTGGCGGAGATGGACATGATTCCCGGCGGACTCCACCGCAATCGTGATTTCCGCCAGCACATGGTGGATATCGAAAACAGTGTACCGCAGTACTTGCAGGATATCCTCTTTGACCCCCAGACATCCGGTGGACTGCTCATCGCCGTGCCGGAGAAGAAAGCATCAAAGCTACTCAATATGCTGCACGAAAAAGGCGTTAATGACGCTGTCATAATAGGGAAGGTGGTGGCGGAAAACAAAGGCAGAATTCAGGTTAATTAACAGGGTTTTATCCGGGAAACATCATCATACGAAGAAACTGAAGCATTATTGTCTGAAAAACGGATAAGTTGAAAGAATCCGATTATCTGGGCCTTCTTAAGTGTCTAGAACTATGTTCTATCCCCTCTCAGAGCGCGTAGAATCAAAATTTATATACTTTATGATGTTGAATCATCTATTGATATGGATTAGCCGTACATCGGCCTGAATTTGCATCCTGGCACTTCGCTAGCATATGAGTAAATACTACCTAACGCAGCTGTGCCGCTACCCTTCGGAAAAGCTCCTGGTCGTCCTTGACGCCCCTGACGTCGATGCCGG
The DNA here is from genome assembly GCA_964503235.1 of uncultured Dehalococcoidaceae bacterium. GTDB lineage: Bacteria > Chloroflexota > Dehalococcoidia > Dehalococcoidales > RBG-16-60-22 > W425. The sequence goes on from CAZCZJ010000055.1 coordinate 5,698, forward strand.
ACTTGCTGAAAGCCCTCACCATCGCCTCTATGAGCTTGGTCTTGCTCAGCTTCTTGCCGCCGCTGAATTTAGCCGCCGATGCCAGGCTCTCCAGGTAAGCGTCTTCCTCTCGATTTAGAAAAACGGATAGTTTTATCCTGGACGACCGTGCCGGTACGAGAGTTCCGGTTGCTGGTTTCGGTTCGGGCGGTCGTTCCCCCGGTAGGACGGCTTTGTCGCCTCCGGTAAGTCGGTCCAGAGCGGTACCGTAAGCGAGTTCCTCGGTTATTCTAGCTCTTTTCATTCAGCACCTCTTCTGTTAACAGTCTGTAGGCTACTGCGCCGTCGGAGTTGGGCGCATAGGTCATGATTGACATCCCCGCCGCCGGGGCTTCCTTAAAACGCACGCTGGTAGGTACGGTGTTTTCGAATACCTTTATTCGGCTACCGAAAGCCCTCTTGGTAACGTCGATGACCTCCCGACTGTGCAGCGTGCGGGGATTGGTCATGGTGAACAGTATCCCGAGTATCTCCAGGTCCTGGTTGAGCTTCTCCTTTACCTCGATGATGGTATGCAACAATAGCGCCAACCCTTTCATCGCCAGGAAGTCCGCCTGCAGCGGGATAAGCACCGTGTCGGCGGCCGCCAGGGCGTTAATGGTGAGGAGTCCCAGGCTGGGCAGGCAATCGATGAGGATATAATCGTAGGCGTAACGTACCGGTCTGATTATCTCCTTCAGTATCATTTCACGGGTAATGGTGTCCACCAGGTCCAGCTGTGCCTGCGAAAGCTCGATATTTGACGGGACGATATCGATAGCGGGATTATCGGTAGGTAAGGTTACCTCTTCGATAGAAGGCCCCCCGTTTTTCAGCATTATGGTTCTCAGGATATCATAGGTGGTAAGTTTCAGATTATCCGGATTTATGCCGAAACTAACCGTAAGGCTTCCCTGCGGGTCCCAGTCGATAAGCAGGATACGCTTGTTATGCTCACTGAGCCCCTGGGCAAAAGCGGCGGCGGTTGTCGTCTTACCCACCCCGCCTTTCTGGTTGGCGATACAGATTACCGGCATATTTACCCCTTTAGTTAATGTAGATTATAGAGTAATTGCGCAACTGCGTCAATGCTCCTTTACGCATGTTAAGACTAAAATATTGAGCGGGTGGGGAAAAATATCACATGGCAGAGAGTGGTCAGTGAGTGTAAAAACTTAATGATATTAGTTTTTTAAGAAATATTTATAAAAGTAATTGAGAAAGGTATTGACAAAATCAATATAACTCATTATAATATATTAAAATAATTAATAATCAAGTTAATAATATTAATAATACTGATAATCCTAAGCAAAGGAAGGTTGAGTAAAATGGCAAAGGAATGGCAAGAGTTGACCGAAATTACCCGCGGCAAGCCGGTAACGGTAGAACGCGTTCGCCTGGTCGAAAGTGATATCGCCATTGAGGGGAGTTTTGTACTGCCCCCTCTGGCGAACCTCTCCGCCGAAGACCAGATTTTTGTCATGGCGTTCGTGCGCTGTCATGGCTCTATCAAGGACATGGAAGAAATGTTCGGCATAAGCTATCCCACCGTGAAAAACCGTATCAACCGCATTGCCGACCAGTTCCAGTTCGTCGAGATGGTTGTACCTTCTCCATCTCAGGACGACGTTATCGCTGAACTGGAGAAGGGTGAAATAACTCCCGATGAAGCGTTAAGGAGGCTATCGAAATGAACCGACCGCCATTATTAATGCATCTACGCATCAGGAATCCGGAACACAAATTCGGGCTATGGCTGCCGCTGTTCCTGCTCATACCGATTGCCCTGGTAGTATTCATCATACTATCGCCGTTGATATTACTGGCCGTTATCGTTCTCTGGCCGACTGGCTGGGGTAGAGTGGCGCTGCTGGCTCCTTGGTACGCCTGGAATTGTTTCTGCGCCACCCGCGGCCTCAAGGTTGATGTTCAAGGCCCCCGGGAAATTGTGAAAATCGCTTTTGTATAGCGGATAAAGGAGGAAATTACTATGACCGATAACCAGAAGAAAATACTGGAAATGCTGGCTGAGAAGAAGATAAGCACCGATGAAGCCTATCGATTGCTCAATGCCCTGGGCTCTGACGAGGGTGGACAGAAAGAAATGCCGAAAGTACCGACGGGTACGGTAGCAAAACCCAAGTACCTGCGCGTTACCGTTATGCCCGAAGAGGGCGCCGACCCGAAACATGCCGACCGCGTTAACATCCGGGTGCCGATGGGGCTGATTCGCGCCGGAATCAAACTCACCTCTCTGATACCTAACGATGCCATGGACAAGGTCAACGACGCTTTGCGGGACAAGGGCATTAACTTCGATGTGAAGAGTGTAAAACCGGAGGATATCGAAGAGTTGATCGGCGCGCTGAGTGAGCTGGAAGTGGATGTCGAAAGCGGACGCGGCGAAAAGGTCAAGGTATTCGTCGAATAAAACTTATTAAGGAGTGAAAATGACAGGTTATTTCAGAATACTGGCAGCTATACCGGGTTTCTTCCTGAGTTCCTTTTTCCTGATGCTCCTCTGGGGAGCCATTGCACCTGATTTGGGTATAGTAACCATCACCTATGTCCAATCGATGGCGGTTACCATTACTCTCTGGCTGGCTGTCGCCCCCCTGGCCGCGGTCGGTAGAAGACGTCGATAATAGAATACCAGGCGGGGTCGGTGAGGATAATTTACTCGGCTGCTTTACCGACCCCGCATCCTCAATATATTCTCTTTATAAATACAACTCACCCCAAGAGTCCCCGCCCGTCCAAATCGTCGGCGACGTCGTCAAGTTGGAGCTCTGCGAGTTTGGCCCTGGTCGGCAGTCCGGTCTCGACGTCCCAGCCGCGCAGTTCGTAGTACTCGCTCTTCATATCCTCGAATTTATCTATGTCGACGACCGTTCCCACCTTGGACATCACTTCACCGTTATGACCCGGCGCCAGGCCATCAACGTTTAAGTGCAGCTCGCCCTTTCGGAGGGGCACATTGTGGTAGTAATCCAGTAATTTGTCTCCTTTTCGTCCCGGCCATCCCTGCCGGAGCAGTATCGCTCTTTGTAGGTTGAAAATTCTTTCGCCTTTCCGGTACAGTCCCGCCTCGTCGGTCTCTTTTCCGGTAATCGCCGCATAAATCTCGCTTTCCGTCACGGGTGCGTCGGCGCCAGCAGCGGCGCGAGGCTTTCGCGGTAGTCCCGCTTCGCCCGTCTCTCTTTCCCTGGTCTTTGTATAAACGTCGCTTTCGGTGAGAGGGCCGCTGTCACCGCCTCCGAAACGGAAAGTCTGGGCCATCGTCCAGCGCAGGTCGCAGACGACGAGACTTTCCTTGGCGAAAACACGGTCCTGGAGTTTTTTGGCCGCCAACGCCTTGCCTTCGTAGGTGGAAAAATCGGCGGCGAGCTCACTGCCCCATAACCCGGCAGCGAGTTGCTGGTAGGATTCGGAGGAAAAGGGGATATTTTTATCCCCTTCCGCCCAGCGAAGCCAGGTCAGCAGCGGCATGGCGATTTCATGGAGCTGTTGTATCGGCCTTCTCGGCTCGAGGGCATAGAGGAGACCTGTTGTCATTATCAACCGGGGGTCGTAGTCCTTGGTCTCACCCCCTCGGGTAGCGATATACAGGTTCAGCATTTCTTCAGCCCTCGGTCCGACTGCGGCAGCCGCAGCAGTGGTACCACGGGCCAAGATTTCACCGAAGCCCTCCCGGTAGGTTATCTGCCGGGTGATTTCTTCGATAAATTCGGGGCTGCCGACCTTCGATAGTGGGAGCCCCGTATCTTTTTCGCTAACGAGGCCTTCTTCGAAGCAGGATTGAAGCCAAAGAATCATGCCGTTCAGCACGGCGGTATCGATGCCGTAGCCATCGGTGAGCCTCGTTGCCAGCAGGCGTTCCCCGTTGTCTTTACCGGCGTATTTCATAACATGCACCGCGTAAAACATGGACGCCTGGCAGAGCGCCTTGTAAGTCCGGCTGTCTTCGGCGTCGTATAGCTGGCGGGAGCAGCCGATACCGCACCCGTAGCAGGCGTGGTTCCGGGTCAGACCCGGCACCGCCCATGGCGAGGGCAGCATGGCTTTGGCCCTAGTTGCATTGATGCGGTCGACCAGCTGCCGCACCCTGGCGGGGTCGGCGGCCACCGGCCTCTTGTCGCCGGCGGCAACAACGATGGCTTTCAGGTTTTTCGACCCCATTGCCGCGCCGAGACCACCGGCGCCGGAGGCGCCACCTTCTGCCAGCACGATAGCGTAGGGTATCAGGTTCTCTCCGGCGGGGCCGATGGTCAGGACACTGGCGTTTTTACCCAGTTCCGTTTTCAGATTGTCGGTCGCGTCGAAGGTGGTCTGTCCCCAGAGATGCGAGCCGTCCTTTATCTCGACATTACCGTCATGGATGTAAATATAGACGGGTTTTTCCGCCTTTCCCTGTACGGCAATGGCATCATAACCGGCGTATTTCAGCCAGGTCCCCCACCGCTCCCCCAGATTGCAGTAAGAGAAGGACTCGGGGTCACCGAAGGGCGTTTTACTGCAGATTTTCCAGCGGGAACCGGCGAAACCGGAGAATCCGGCTACGGGACCGGTAGCGCAGATAAAGCAGTTCTCCGGGTCGAAGGCTTTTGCCTGCGGCGGCACCATCTCCCAGTAGAGCCGCGCGGCGATACCGTGCCCGCCGATGTATTTATCGGCATAATCGGCGGTGTCCGCTTCGGCTGTCATACCGTCGGATAAATTTATCTTTAATATTTTACCGGCGTATCCGTATTCTGGCATTTAAGTTTTCCCTTCTTAACCGGTCTTAATCCCCAGCTCTTTTAACTTGGCGTTAGTGGGATTGCCGTCCTTGTCCCAGCCGCGTTCGGCGTAGTATTCGTCGAGCATCGTGTCCAGGTCCGCTTGGCTTATCAACTGCCCTTTAGAAGCCCCAGCCTTGATGGCTTCGGTCATTAATCTCTTGGGGAAGGTGTCGTCCTTTCGGCTGAATCCCTCGCCGATGTTAAACAATCTCGCGATGTTATTAATCCTTTCACCTATTTTCTCGATTTCCTCCGGTGTAAAATCCGTCCCCGCGACGGCGTTGACCAGGTCGGCGGTATTCTGGCAGGCAATCCCGGGCACGGCCATATCCAGCAGGAAGGCACACATCGGGGCGCAATCACAGGTAACGCTGCGGACGTCCTGGTTCCATTTGGTCAGTCTTCCCTTCCCCTCAATCGCCATTCTGTCCACCTGCTCCGGTACGGGAATATCGAATATTTCCTGGAAGGCGTAGCCCCGGTTGTGGTCGGCGCCCGTATAGGCGGTGGCGTAGTTCAGACCGTGCGCCTTGGCTCCCCGCACGTCATAGGCCGGTAATTCCAGCCCTTTGACGTGCATGGCGTACGCCTCGGAGCCTTGGCCGATTATTTCGGCCGCTTTCCTGGTGCCCTGGCTCAGGATATTTCCCAATCCTTCCCGGTAGGTTATCTTACGCAGCATCTCTAAAAGAATGCTGTGGTTCCCGAATTTTAGCTCCAGCCCGTCGGTATCCTTTTTTGTAAGAATCCCTTTTTCGTAGAGTTCCATGGCGAAGCCGATGACCACGCCCGCCGACATTGTATCGAGTCCGTATTCGTCACACATTCTGTCGGCGGCGATGACCGCGGGCAGGTAGTCTATCCCCAGCGTGCTGCCGAGCGAATATGTCGTTTCGTATTCGGGTCCCTCGCTCATATAGCCCGCGTAAGGCCCGTCCGTGACCAGCTTTATCTGGCTGCAGCCTACCGGGCAGTCGTGGCAGTGGGCTTTATGCACTATCATTCTATGTTGTGCTTCGTCGCCGAGTCCCTTGACCATGTCGATTTCGCCCGTGGCCGACCAGTTATTGATGGGATATATTCCCATCGCCGAAGTAGCGTCGACGACCATCGGTGTGCCTGATTTTGAAAATTGCGGATAAAGCACGGGGCTGTCCTTCATCGCCTTGTTCATCGCCTGCCGGGCTTTCTTGAATTTCTCGGCATCGACCACGTTCGGTCTCTGATGTCCCCGTATAGCGATGGCTTTCAGGTTCTTGGAGCCCATCACCGCCCCCAGACCCTTCCTGCCCGCCGCCCGTCTCTCGTTGACGATGCAGGCCATCGGGCTCAGGTTTTCCCCGGCCGGACCGATGCAGGCTATCCGGTAGTTCTGGTCGCCGAGTTCATCCTTCAAAATAAGCTGCGTATCGGTGGTCAGCATGCCGCTCAGCTTTGCCGCGTTACGAAAACGTACCTTGCCGTCCTTTATCGCCAGGTAGGTCGGTTTTTCTGCTTTTCCCTCGATAATCATCATATCGTATCCGGTCATTTTCATCTCGGCGGGGAAATGGCCCCCGGAAAGGGCCATGCCGACGGCGCTGGTCAGCGGCGACTTTGCCACCACCGCCATACGGCTGGCGCAGCTCGCTCCCGTGGCTGTCAGCGGCCCTACCGCGAAAATAAGCTTATTAGCTTCGTCCAGTGCCGGGGTTTTCGGTTTTACCTCGTCGTACAGGTATTTGATAGCAAATCCCGCGCCTCCCAGGTAGTTTTTCACCAGTTCCTGCGGCACAGCTTCTTCGCTGGACGTTTGGTTGCTCAAGTCTATGCGAAGTATTTTTCCTGTATATCCGCCGCTGTACATGATTCTTGCCTCCTGAACTAATTATACTGGATGGTTTCATTTATTACACCATTACGCTGCCGCCGTTGACGATGATGTACTGTCCGGTGATGAAATCCGAGTCTCCCGAAGCTAGAAAAACCGCCGTTCCTACTAAGTCCGAAGGCTCCTCGCGTCGTTTGATACTCTGCATGTCGACGGTGGCGTCGAAAGCCCCTTCGTTACCGTCCTGTCCCAGGCTGGCTTCGGTAGCCGTAAAACCGGGGCCGATGCTGTTGACGTTGACACCTGAAGGCCCCAGGGCTCTGGCCAGTGCCTGCGTCAGGGCGTAAACAGCCGCCTTGCTACAGGAGTAAGCCAGCAGGTTGACCGCTCCGGGCAATTTAAAAACGTCCGAAGCTATGTTGATGATTTTACCGCTGCCCGCATTTTTCATCAGGGGAGCGATTGCTTTACAGCAGAGGTAGGTCCCCCGCACGTTCACCTCGAAGATGCGGTCCCAGTCGGCTACCTTCCAGGCGTCCCATTCACGCCGCCCGACTCCATAGTACATGGCGGCGTTATTCAGCAGAATATCCACTTTTCCGTATAGTCGCATCACTTCATCGGCCATTTTTTGAGTGTCTTTCTCTTCGGAGATATCGGTCTTCATGGCGAAGGCTTCCCCGCCTTTAGCCTTTATTTCTTCGGCCGTACCCCGGGCGCGTTCCAGGCTGATATCGGGCAGAAGCAGCTTGGCGCCTTCGCTGGCGAACCTGAGAGCGAACGCCTTCCCCAGGCCCCGCCCCGCCCCCGTGATAATGGCTACTTTATCCTGTAAAACCGGTGACATAATACTCTCCTCATCGACTGATTTGGTACCTTTTTCAATATCCCAACTGGCACTGATTTTACATCGTACCCATACCAACGTCAATTTGAAAATGATACCGTGTTCCTTTTTAATTCTGTTTAGTTTTGTTTGATATTTAATGCTCTCCCCCTTTGTCCCCCTCTCAAACGGGATAATTTTATGTGCCCGTATTTCATAGTGTTTGAGAGGGGGAAGTAATAGAAAGAGGGGTGAAACCCCTCTTAAACGCCCCCGTTACCTGTGGGGGAGAGGATATGAGAGGGGGTTTAGCCCACTCTCTTTTATATACACCCCTCTCCAACCAGTTATGTTTATGGGCTCCCAACGGTGTCTCCGGCTGGAGAGGGGCAGGGGTGAGGTAAGCACCTGTAAATCAATTGCCAATAAAACCTAAATCACAATACCTTGCTAAACTATGTATAGTGGCTTTATAATGTTACCCGACTATACTCAACATAATCATCACAGGAGAAAGCGGAGGCAAGGCTATGGCTGAGGATTTTTTGGTCGCAACCGACCTTCACAAGAGCTTCAATGATTTTAAAGCCGTCAATGGCGTATCTTTTTCTATTCATAAAGGTGAGATATTCGGCTTGCTCGGTCCCAACGGTGCCGGTAAGACCACCACCATACGCATGCTGTCTACTGTGCTGGAAGCTGACAGCGGTGATATTACCATCGGCGGTCATTCCATCCGGCAGGATGCCGAAGAGGTGAGGGCTCTCATCGGAGTCTGCCCTCAGGAACTGGCTCTCTACGAGGACCTTTCCGCTTTGGAAAATTTGATATTTTTCGGTCGAATGGATGGACTGAATACCCGGGATGCCCGCGCTCAGGCGGATGAATACCTGAAGCTGATGGGACTCCAGGATAGGGCCAAAGGGAAAGTAGCCAAGTTCTCCGGGGGCATGAAGCGCCGGATAAATCTGGCTATCGCCCTTGTGGGTAACCCCCAGCTTGTCTTCATGGATGAACCCACCGTCGGTATTGACCCGCAGTCGCGGAACAATATCTACGAGACTATCGAGGGACTGCGGGATAAAGGTATGACCATCCTCTACACCACGCACTATATGGAAGAAGCTGACCGCCTCTGCGACCGCATTGCTATCATGGACGGCGGCAGGATAATCGCCATTGATAAGCCCTATGTACTCAAGAAACAGATAGGCGAGCCGGAAAAGGTCACCCTGGAGGACGTTTTCCTGAATCTGACCGGACGGAGCCTGCGAGACTGATTTAGAAAATTATGCGAGCAATATATATCGCCCTCAATGAGGTTAGACTCTATTTACGGGACAAGGGTGACCTTGCCTTCAGCCTGCTCCTGCCGATTGTAACTTTTGCCCTTATTTTCGCCGCCTTCGGCGGAGACACGCTGTTCGATGGCACCGCCTACGTGGTGGACGAGGATAACGGCCTCTACTCCTCTGTGTTAATAGACCAGCTGGAAGCGGTGGACGGCGTCGATGTCGAGCTGCTGACGCCATCGGAGGCGGATACCAAGCTGGATGATTCGGATGTGTTGCTAGTCCTCTTTATCCCCGAAGATTTCTCGGAGAATTTGGCCACGGGCGCGCCCGCGCAACTGCTTTTTAAACAGAGAGGCAACGCCGGAGATGAAGGCCAGATTATCGCCAGCATAATCCGCGGTGTTGCCGGGTATATGAACACAGATTTCGAGGTAAGAAGCCAGATCGGAAATATACTGCAGGATACCGGGATTACTCAGGACAGCATTGAAATCGCCGTACAGAGGTTTTTGGAAGAAGAACGTGAAAATCCCATTGTAACTGTCACTGAAGAAACGCCGGGCGAAGGCAGCCCTGACTTCGTGAATCAGTTCCTGCCGGGCATCGTCACCATGTACGTCCTCTTCGCCGTCGCCATGAGCGCCAGGGTAATCGTTGAAGAGCGCCGCAAGGGGACCCTGGAGCGGTTGATGACTACCCGCCTCAGCATCGGCGAACTCTTCTTCGGTAAGTTCCTGGCTAATATGTCGCGTGGTTATGTACAGACGCTCATTCTCCTGGTGCTGTCTTATATCGTATTTCAGATGTTCACGCCACTCACCTTTATCGAATCGCTGGTTATCGCCCTTATTTTCACGGCGGCGGCCAGCGCCATCGGACTTGTCATCGCCTCTATCGCCCGCAGTGAAGAAGGGGCTTCCTGGATAGC
>CAZCZJ010000056.1:0-4776 GCA_964503235.1 uncultured Dehalococcoidaceae bacterium
GAGAAACAAGAGAAAAGAGAAGAGCTGTCAGCAGAGGAAAGAAAAGAGGCGAGAGCAGAAGAGAGAAGAGAAGCTGAAAGGGAAGAAGGGAGAATAGAGGAGCTGGAAAAGACGGAGCGAGAAGCAAGAAAAGAAGAAAGAAGGGGGAATTAAATTTTAGTCCTAAACCCAAAACCAAACGCATTGAATTCTCGGTGTCCAAGTTTCTCGTTCATCATAATACCAATGAATGGTAAAAACACACTGGTAGAATGAAATGGAAACAGAAGACCTAGAACATCGGAAAGAAACTCGAGATGAATCTAGTAATGTATTGTGGGAGGCTTTGACGCGAGCACAACAGGCCTATGATGAGGTCAAGAAGCACGCGGATATAGTCTATAAAGAGAGTGAGAAACATGCCGTTGATAAACAAGCTAAGGAAGAAGCCCATAAAGCCTACAAAGAAGCCATAAAGCAAGCCGGGAAAGTCCGTGACGCGATAAAAAATCAAGCCAAGGTGGTCTTCGCTGACGTTTGGGAGCAAGCCGAGAAAGAATTTCACGATACGCGGTACATTTCTCAGATAGAACCGATTGGGTCAAACGACTCTCATCCAGATGTCTAGGAATGCACAATCGCTTGCTTTGTTTAATAGGTAACATTTATCCATAATGTCACATTCTAGCTGCGTATGGGAAGCATCCCCTCAACCCTAAACCACTCGACATGATCACGAATAGATTCCTGCCAAGGTCTGGTTGTAAAGCCAAGTTCTTCACGCGCTCGTGCTGAACTCACTTGAGAGTTACTACGAAGCACGTCAATTGAATAAGCAGTAAACACCGGTCGTCTCCGTATTAGTCGGTAATATACACTGGCAAGCACACCGGCAGCGCGAGCTAATGCGGGTGGTATCTCATAGGTGGGAGCAGGGTAGCCGATATTGCGTTCCAGTTCTTTCATGAGTTCTAGAACCTGCACCTGCGCGCCGGAGAAAATGTAGTGGCGTCCTGGTTGCCCTTTCTCGGCGGCAAGGATGAGGCCGTTAGCAACATCACGCACATCCACGAAATCATAAGCACCCCGCACATATGACTTCAGGTGCCCACTAGCGAAATCAAGTATAAGCTGGCCAACATTTGATATACCATAATCCCCGGGACCAATAACACCCGTCGGGCAGCATATAACGGCATCAAGCCCTCCCTTACGTACTTCTTCCAAGAGAAGAAGAGTGGCACGTGCCTTACTGCGGGCGTAGTCACCCAGGACGCGGTCAGGATCGAAGGGCTGTGATTCGTCAATTACCGTGCCGTGGGGCGGCTCGGCAATAGCGTGGACGGAACTTGTATAGACAAGGCGGCGGACACCAGATGCACGACAGGCTTCAGCTACATTACGCACGCCTCCCACGTTTACCCGCTCAAGTACCTTCTTCATGCTGGGCATGATGGTAACGATACCAGCTAAGTGAAAGACGATATCTACGCCACTAAACGCCGATTCAAGACTTTTCAGGTTGGTGACGTCACCATGGACAATCTCCACTTCGAGGTCAGTCAAAGACCGGTAGTCGTCGCTTGGCATGACAAGAGCACGAACGATTTGCCTGCGTGTGATTAGTTCCCGGACTAGAATATTGCCAATATGACCAGTTGCCCCCGTAACGACAATCATACCCCCTCCACTACCAGCTATTTTAGTTCTGTTGTGGTTGGTTTTCAATTCTGTATTCTGCAGTCCATAAGAAACATCAAGATTGTTAACCAAAGGTAATAAAGTAGTATATGATTGGGTAATAAAAATTTGTTTTGTTACCCCCCGTTGAACAATAGCTTATTTTGTTCAACCACGAACATGATGTTCACAGCAAGATAACCGCCTTACACCTTAGCAGATTGTTCACTTGCCCAAAGAGCTGATCCATTCTCAAAAGTTGCTCATATTAGCACACCGGCTTTTGTGCTAACGAATTTGCTAACGAACTGTGCGGGACGGGGTGTCACGGGACGGTATAAAACCCCTTTGTTATACCCTGCTCTAGATACAAAATGGGGCCATGCGACACCCGAAAACACTGGGCGGCATGGCCCTACGCGGTTTAGGAAACCGCTGCTCTATCCTCTGAGCTACAGGGGCACGGCTTCCCTTCAATTATATGGGTGTATACAGCCGTTGTAAAGACTACCAAGCTACAGCCCTGCGCTTCAATGATAACCTTCATGTCATGAAGTTAAAATACTGGTAACACTTACTTAAAAGGTGGTATCCTTTGTGATGTCAAAACATATTCTAAAGAGATGAAAAGAGATTAAAATGATGGAAGCAATAAAATGGGATAAAGAGTATGACGTGGTTGTAGCCGGCTACGGCGGTGCCGGTATTTCCGCGGCTGTTACCGCTTATGATAACGGCGCCAGCGTTATCATACTGGAAAAGGCGCCTTTCCCGGGAGGAGGTCAGACACGGACGTCGGGTATCGGGGCGGCGTTCGCTACCGACCCGGAAAAAGCCGCTGAACATCTCTACGCGATAAGCTCGAACGGACTGGAGGACGCCGACCCGTCATCGCAAATATCAGTAGTACCCAAAGAAGACTGCCTGATATTCATGAAAGAGCTGGCTCATAATCATGATTGGCTGGCATCGATGGGTGTTGAACACACCATCAGAAAGCGAAGTTCTGCCCAGTATCCCAAATTTCCGGGAGGCGATTCCTTTGGTCATGTTGTTATCAAGGGATGGGGTATTCGATTTCTGGAAACGATGAAAAAACAACTGGACAAGAGAGGCATTGAGGTACTGTATTCGACTCCTGCCATCGGGTTGGTTCAAGATGGCGGGACTGGCGAGATAAAGGGCGTTTATGCCGAAAGCAACGGGAAGAAAATAGCCATCAAAGCAAAAAAGGGAGTTGTCCTCTGTACCGGGGGCTTTGAATTCGATGAAGAGATGAAAGCCAATTATCTCCGGCCCTACCCGCTGAAATTTTCCGGGTGGCCGTATAATACCGGTGACGGCATCAGGATGGCACAGAAAGCCGGCGCTGACCTCTGGCATATGAATACTATGTGCGGCTACCTGAACATCTGGGTCCCCGAATACAAGGCTGCCTGGCTGCTGGTCTTCGGGAGAGGTATCTGGGTGAATAAATACGGGAAGAGGTACACCGATGAGGGCGTCCGCATCATAAGCCACAACTGGTGGCTAAAGCATACCGATTATAATCTGAAGGAGCCCGGATATACCGACGTTCCGACTTATCTGATTTTCGATGAGACCGTGAGAGAACAGGGGCCCATCGCGGCTAACTCTGCTTCCGGCACCGAATATCTTCTCGGCATTCAGGCCTACCCGGCTGAACTGGGGGGCTGCCCCGAAGGCTGGAGTCATGACAACATGAGGGAGATAGAAAAGGGCTGGATTAAACAAGCCGACACTATTGAAGAACTGGGACGTCTTATCGGCGGTGACATGGACCCCTCTACCCTCGAAGAGACGGTGAACAGGTACAACGGTTATTGCGAACAGGGCCGTGACCCTGAATTCAACCGGGGCGTAGAGGCTCTGAAACCTCTTGTAACGCCGCCCTTCTATTCTTGTGTTCTCTATCCCGGTGGCATCAATACCTGCGGCGGACCCCGACGTAATGCTCACGGCCAGGTATTAGACCCCTATAAAGAAGCTATTCCCAGATTATACAGCGCCGGGGAAATGGGTTCTATCTGCGGCAATCTCTATGCCATCGGCGGCCTTAATGCCGGGGAGATGCTGGCTTCCGGCCGACTTGCCGGAAAACATGTTGCCGCTCTGAAGGATTGGGATTAAATACTTCTGGTCAGCACCGTTTATCAACTACACTGTTCCATCTTATTATCCCCCAAAGATACTTTGACGGTAGCTTTCATGTAAGAGTACAATTATTGGCGTTGGACTTTATAAATATCAAAGGAGGCCAGGGTGTTACTTGAAAACAGGGTAGCTATCGTTACCGGGGGAGCCAAGGGAATGGGCAGGGGTATTGCCCTCATGTTTGCCCGCGAGGGCTGTGACGTGGTGGTTAATGCTCTGCATATAGAAGGCGCTAAGAAAGTAGCCGAAGAAATCAGGGCTCTGGGACGCCGGTCGCTGGCGATAAAGGCTGATATATCCAGCAGCGCCGAAGTTAATGATATGGTGGACAGGACTGTAAAAGAATTCGGGAAAATTGATATTCTGGTCAATAATGCCGGTGGTGTTAGCGGCGTCAAGGGCGGCGATACCGAGACGGCAACGGAAGAGGACTGGGATAAAATCTTAAAAGTAAACCTAAAAGGGGCATTTCTGGTCTGCATGGCGGTTATTCCGCATATGAAAAAACAGAAGTACGGCAAAATCATTAACCTTTCATCCATGGGTGCCGTCAGCCCTTCCGTTTCCGTACTCCATTACCATTCTGCTAAGGCGGGCATTCTGGGGTTGACATTGAACCTGGCCTTCGAGCTGGCGCCGTTAGGTATCTATGCCAACGCTATCGTTCCCGGACCTATCGAGACGCCGTTCTGGGATGCTCTACAACCTCCGGGCCCGGCCAGGGACGCCTTTTTCAAGGCGATGACCAAAAAGGAAATACCGCTGGAGAGGATGGGCACGCCGGAGGATATCGCCGGACCGGCTTTGTTCCTGGCTTCGGGACTCTCGGACTATGTTACCGGTCAGATAATATATGTCGCCGGTGGACAACCTTTATCATCGCACGCCGCGACATTTTTATCGTCGGGCGAAAGACCCGGTGGATAACGAGGTCAATCGATA
>CAZCZJ010000056.1:4876-15242 GCA_964503235.1 uncultured Dehalococcoidaceae bacterium
GCGCAGGTGAATGCTTCCATGGGTCATGCCCTGGACTACGATGATACCGGTGACGGACCGACGCATCCTTCCGTGGTGATTGTTCCCGCCTGCATGGCGGTAGCCGAACGTCAGGGTAAAATCGACGGTCGTGAGTTCATCACGGCCGTTACCCTGGGAATGGACATGATGTGTCGGCTGGGACAGGCCTTCCGTTCCGGTATGAAGACGGCGCCCGTCGGCGGTCACCCCGGGGCTGGCTGGCACCTCACCCCGTTATTCGGGTATATCGCCGCTGCCGGTGTTGCCGGGAGGATATTAGGCCTCGACGAAGAAACGCTGGTTAACGCTATGGGCATCGCCTATCACCAGTGCAGCGGTAACGGTCAATGTGTCAACGAAGGGGCTCTGACCAAGAGGATGGGCCCTGGGTTTGCGGCCAGAGGGGGAATCGTAGCCGCAATGATGGCGCAGAAGGGTATTACCGGAGCTAAAGAATGCCTCGAGGGGGAACTCGGACTGTTTAATCTGTATATTAAGGGAGAATATAATCCCGAATCTCTTACGGCTGACCTCGGCAAGCGGTTTGCCGGAACCACCGTCACCATGAAGCCCTATCCTTGCTGTAAAGGCACTCATGATTCCGTTGACGTCGCCCTGTCATTAATCGACAAGTACCACATCAAACCTGAAGATATCCGGGAAATTACGCTTTTCTGTCAGGACGAGACCAATTTCCTAGTACATCCCCTGGAGAAAAGAAGACACCCGGAGAATCCGGTCGATTCCCAGTTCAGCATACCCTGGGCGGTAGCTACTGTTTTCGCCCGGGGACGGGCCGGCGTCGAGGATTTTACTCAGGAGGCTATCGCCAGCCCGGATATTCTGGAGATGACCGATAAAATCAGAGTTGAGAAGGACGTAGGGCTGGCGGCTTCAAAGGTAGAATCGGCGGCGAAAATCGGCGTAACCACCAAGCAGGGACAGACATTTGTCGAACAGTCCTTAATGAAGCCTTCGGGTGCCCCGGGAGCTCAGTTACCTTTCAGTGCTTACGAGAGGAAGTTCCGTGACTGCGCTTCCTGTTCCGTAAAACCTCTATCTGATAAACAGATTGACGAATTAATCGAGCAGATTAAGCAGCTTGAACGCGTTGACGATATCAGCCAAGTAATTGAGCTGCTGGGCTGAAACTGCACAAACACACTTTATTACTAGATGCCCCCGTCGATATCGATTGCCTTGCCGGTGATATATTGCGACTGGTCGGTAACCAGGAAAAAGACCAGGTCGGCGACTTCCTCGGGCCTGCCCAGTCTTCCCAATGGTATACCGGGACCCGGGCCCTTCTTCCGGGATTCTTGCTCGATAGCCTCGGCCAGACTGACGCCGTTAGCTGCTGCCTTCTTGATGATTTCTTCATCTCTTAAATTGGTTTCAAAACCGCCCGGATTGATGATGTTGACGTTTATTTTATATTGCGCCAGCTCCATAGCCAGTGTCTTTCCCAGGCCGAGTATGCCATGTTTCGTGGCGCAGTATCCGGCACTCCCGGCATATCCCTGCGTGGCTGCCTTGGAGCCAATCAGCACTATCTTCTTTCCTTCGCCATCCGGTACCATCGTTTTAGCTACTGCCTTGGAAATCAGAAAAGAACCGGTAAGGTTTATATCCAGGATAGTTTTCCATTCCTCTTCGGAGAGCTCGGTAATCGGTGTCGTCATCGAGCCGCGGATACCGCCGCAGTGCACCAGAATATCTATCTTCCCGAATTTTTCCAACGATTTAGCGACCGCCTGGTCAACTTCTTTTCCGTTGCTGACATCGGCCACCACCGCCAGCCCTTTCTTGCCCTGTGCCTCGATTTCTTTCACGACTTCATCCAGACCGCCCCATCCTTCATCGCCCGGCCAGATGCTTTTGGGTGCGGCGAATTTATCCAGAACGACCACGTCGGCTCCCTCTTTGGCCAGCCTTACCGCGATGGCACGTCCCATACCTCTCTTGCTGGCTGCTCCGGTAACCATGGCAACTTTACCCTCAAGGCCCTTCATATCGTCTTGTCCCTCCTCGTTATTGTATGGGCATGATTCCCGAAGGACCTTCCGGCTCCGGCCAGAGCTCCTCGGCGATATCATTCAATCCTAACTCTATGAGTTTTTTCTGGCTGGGCTTATTGGTTTCCGGGTCCCAGTCCAGGGCGCCGAGATTCCAGTAAGCCTGCAGTTCCACGTCCATCGAAACTCCGGCCAGCGGCCCTTCTTCAAACGGCGGTCGACCGGGAATTCGGGGATGCACGAAACGTTTGATGGGTATATCGCCTTCACGCAGCGAAAACAGGTGCCTCATATTGCCTATCCTCTCCCCGTCCCTGGATAATTCCTCCAGGGAACGGTCCCATCCGGTAACCGTGCGGAGAAAACCTACCAGATATTTCATGGGGTCGGGCAGCCCGATATTGCTGTGCATGCATACTCCCGCCGCCCCGATGACATATCCCGTGAACTGGGTAGGTCCGAAACCGGTAGTATGACGACCGGGGGTAGCATCCATGTGATACATAGCCATCATCGGTTTGCCCTGGTAAGCTATAAAACCGGCTTTCGGGTCGTGGAGACCCAGCTCCTGCCCCCCGATGTGTACCGCGTATTTCTCGGCACCCCTGCCGATTTTTGCCGCGGCTTTGTTAACGCCGTCGGCGAGGACATCGCCGAAACCCTCGCGTTTGCCCATTTTCTCAATCATCGCTATCATCGCTTTTTGATTGCCCCATGTCAGTTCGATACCATCCGTATCGGCTCTGGTGATGATGCCGTGTTCGTAGCATTCCATGGCGAAGGCGAGCGTGGTGCCGCTGGAGATGGTGTCCAGGCCGTAGGTATTACAGAGATGGTTGGCCAATACGACGGCGTGGGCGTCGGCGTTGAGGCACATCCCCCCGAAGGCGGCCGTAGTCTCGTATTCCGGTCGGTGGGCTCCGACCGGGTACCTGTATTCTTCAGGCCCCGCCTTCATGGTGGCCTTGCAGGCCGACGGACAATGCCAGCAGCCGCCTCTTTTATCCACGTACGCCTTGATAATTTCTTTATCGAGGCCGGAGTTATCGGGCAAATCAATCACCCCGATACCCCCCCAGTTCTTCACCGGTGTATCGCCGCTGTGAGTCGATTCCATGGCATGGCCCGCGGTGCCGTAGATGCCGAAGTTAGGGAACCATCCCTTGCCCTCTTCGATGTGCTCCTTCCTCAGCTGGTTTGCCCCTTCCGGGTCGGCAATTGGCACTTGCATGTCACCCCGGACGACCACCGCCTTGAGCTTCTTGGAACCCATGACCGCGCCCAGTCCGGAACGCCCGGCCGCGTCGCCTTTATTGTGCATGATGCAGCTTATGAGCGACATATTTTCACCCGCCGGGCCGATGACGATTGCTTTAGACTTCGGATCGTACTCCGCTTCGAGTGTTTCTTCGACTTCGTGGGTAATTTTCCCCCACAAGTGAGAGGCATCTTTTATCTCGGCTTTTCCGTTGTCGATGAGAAGGTAAACCGGTTTCTCGGAAATACCGGTGATAAAAACACCATCATAACCGGCAAACTTGAGATAAGGCCCGAAATAACCTCCGCAGTTGGCGTCTCCCCATCCCCCGGAGAGCGGTGATTTTCCTACCGCTACCCAGCGGCAGCCGAAAGTGGCTGGCGTCCCGGTGAGCCCTCCGGTAATCAGACCCAGTGTGTTATCCGGTCCCAGAGGGTCTACCCCGCTTTTCTGGCGGTTGTAAAGGATTCTGGCGCCGATTCCATAACCTCCGATAAAGTCCCGGTAAAGACTCTCATCCGGGTTTTCTTCCGTTATCTTCCCGGTGGACAGGTCTACGAAAAGTAGTTTTCCCATGTATCCTCTGGCCATTTTCCCTCCTGGTATTATTTTAATCGGTCATCTCTGAAATATAGCCCTTTTCTCTGATGAATTCAATGTTGTATATGTATCTTATTCACTCCTGGCGGTTACTGCCCTTCTCCATCCGGTTTCTGTGATAAAAAATAACATAACCAGTGCTGCAACGGAAAGAGATGCCCAGAAGAAGAACGGTGCCCCTTGACTGACACTCGCCAGGCTATTTCCCAGTGGAGGTGAGCTGACGCTGCCGATGTGGACGATGGTAAAAACGATTCCCAGGGCTGTACCCGAATATATCGGCCCTACCCCTTCTGTTTCCAGCAGCATGGTCGTGGTTAATGACATGAAGCCGTCCATAAAAATACCCGCCAGTAGCATCAAGACCCATATCGTACCGCCTTCGACTACGGGGAGAAGACCGACACAGAAGATAGTAACTATTAGTGCAATGTAAAGTATTAGTTTTCTGGACCCGATTTTGTCCGATAGAATAGACAGCGGTATGACGCATATCGTACTGATGGCATAGAAGGCGGCTAAAGTACCGTCGGCAGCGGCAACTTCCCATCCTCGTTGTTCTTGGAGATAGAGCGGTAAATATCCTGTAACTCCCATTAGACAACCCACGCGGAACAGTAATGTTAATCCTAAAAACCATAAAGCTTTCAGACGGATTAACCTTGATAATGTCTGGCGAAGTGGCACCGTACCGGAGGTGGCGGAAGTCAGACCGACCTGCTGCGGCTCTCTCCCGAACATAATCCAGATTATGCCCACTACCGCCGAGAGACCCCCGTAGAGATACATCACGTTTCGCCAGCCGCCGAGGGCCGGTGACATTATTGTGGCGCTTATCATCGGCCCCAGCATCAGTCCCAGCCCCATGCCCATCGCGCCTATCCCTACTGCCATGCCCAGATTTTTCCCTCTGAACCAGATACCTATCGCCTTGGTTACGGTAATCGGTATTATCAGCCTGACAATCCCATTTATAAACACCGTGAGTGCCAGGATAAAAAAACTGTTGGAGAATCCTCTCAGCGCGCCCGTTATTCCTACCAGGATGCAGAAAATGCTGAGGATATTTTTCACCCCGAACCGGTCGCTCAATAAACCCGCAATGATACTGACGAAGATGCCGGCCAGACTGGCAATACCCCAGACAAATCCTATCTGTACCAGATCTAAGCCCAGGTCATCGGATATTTCCTTAAAGAGGACCGGCATGCAGGAAAACGGAATAGCCGACACGAATGTCCCTGTCACGAGTGCTATCGCCAGTATATACCATTTATATTTGTCGTCTTTCGGCGATAGCTCTGTTAAGAAATTCGATGTCATGTTATATCTGTGCTTTAGTTATTTTGTCTTGACCTTCATGATTCGGTGGTGATTATCGGTAAAGGCAATCCCTAAGGCTTCATTACTATCCTGGCGTCCACCGCTACCGCGCCGTCGCCGTAGGCTATGAGCGGGTTGATATCGAGTTCCTTGACCCGCGGGTTCTTCTCGATAAACTCCGATATCCTGGTAATGAGTTTGGCCAGGAATGATACATCAACCGCTTCCTGCCCGCGGTAACCCTGGAGCACGGCGAATCCCTTTATCTCGCGTACCATCTCGTCGGCGTCCCAGGCGCTGACCGGGACAACGCGGAAAACTACATCCTTGATAACCTCCACCCAGATTCCCCCCAGGCCGAACATGATGACCGGGCCGAACTGGTCATCTTCGGTTACCCCAATTATTATCTCGACGCCCGGGCGTGCCATCTTCTGCACGGATATCCCTTCAATTATAGCGCCGGGAAGCTTTTCCTTGACACTGGCGATAATCTCGGTGTAAGCCTTCTGCACCTGTGCGGTATTGGTCAGTCCTACCTTCACCCCGCCGGCATCGCTCTTGTGGACAACGTCCGGCGAGACTATTTTTAGCGCCACCGGGAACCCGATTTCCCGGCTCAAAGAAACAGCTTCACCTTTAGTTCTGGCCAGCCTGGTATCGTTTACCGGTATCCCGGCCTGTTCGAGAAGCTTCTTGGATTCGACCTCGCTGAGCATTACGCTTTTCGCCTTCTGTTTAACCATGTACCAATACTTTCTTTAGGCCTTCACGTGTTCTAGATACCGTCGGTACCATACCAGATGACGCATTACCCTGGCAGCCTGACGGGCATTGGAATAGACCATCATTCTCTCCCGACGGATGAGGGAACCCATTTCGGAATCGTTGCTGACGCCACGCCATTGCCACATTAATATCACCGGCTTCCCGTATTCCTCTAATTTTTCCCTGACCAGTTTGATGTTCTTTTCGTCCCTTTTTACACGTGCCGTGACTTCCCCGGCTTTCATACCCATGCGACCGGTGAGAATCCTTTTATCCATGGCTATCGGAGATAACAGAAAGATAATATCCATGTTTTCGTCTTCTATCAGCGGCCAGAGTAATTCGGCCGTGAGTGAAAATTCGGCCGCGCTGGGACCGGCCATATCGACCGGATTCCGTCGCGGCCATCGTGAAGATAATAGGCTATCGAGTTTTTTCACGGTAGCCGGTTTCAGCGTACCGATAGTAAGGCCCTCTTTCTCGCAGGATTCGGCGGTTAAGGCCCCGGGGCCACCCCCCAGGCTCAATATACCGACCCGGTTTCCCCGCGGCAGCGGACAATTAAGCAGGGCGTATACCACGTCGCAGAGCTCGTCTTCGTCCTCGACCCTGATCACGCCCGATTGTTTGAAAGCAGCAGTATAGATAGCGTCGGTGCCGGCCAGGGCACCGGTATGAGACATGACGGCTCTTGCCGATACCTCCGTCCCGCCTACCTTGACCACGACTATCGGTTTGTGTGGCGTGATTTCCCTGGCCAGCTTTATGAAGCGCCTCCCGTCCCGGAGTCCTTCGATATAGGCGGTGATGACTTTGGTATTGTCATCTCCGGCCAGGTATTCCAGGTAGTCTTCCATCCGCAGGTCGGCTTCATTGCCGGTGCTGATATATTTGCTGCAGGCGACTCCGGTTTCATCCAGATTATGGACTATCTTGGCGCAGGTACTCCCGCTCTGGGACAGGACAGCTACGGGTCCGACCGGCATTTTCCCCGGCATGCTAAACGTGGATAACTGTGATTTCGTATCGGCGTGCCCCAGGCTGTTTGGGCCGATAAAACGCATCCCCCCCTGGCGGGCGATTTTAGCCAATTCGGTCTCTATTTTCCGGCCCTGTTTACCCATTTCGCCGAATCCGGAGGTAATAATAACCGCCCCCTTAATCCCCTTAGCTACGCATTGACGCATTATCGCGGGGACCCGTCTTTCTGATACTACGATTACGGCCAGGTCGATGGGGTCAGGTATATCGGTCACGCTGTGGAAAGCTTTCACCCCGAGGATTTCGGCAGCGTTGGGATTGACCGGATAAATACGCCGGCGCTTGTTGGCCAGGAGTCCCTTCACGGAGTTAAATCCCCAGGAGCCGGGCGTGTTCGACGCCCCGATAACGGCTATCGAACGGGGATTAAACAGGTGTTTTTCGAATATTTCCAGGTCGTTTTCCAGCATTATTTCCGGGCCGTCCTGATTACTTTCTCGGCTTCAAGTTCAGCGATATCTTCTTTCGAATACCCCAGTCCCAGTAAAATTTCCTCGGTGTGCTGCCCCAGTTGAGGTGACGGACCCTGAGGCTTTCCCGGGGTTTTCTTTAGCTTTACCGGCAGACCCAGCATCTTGACTTCTCCCCGGGACGGATGGTTGGTGGTATAAATCATATCATTCGCTTCCAGTTGCGGATGGGCGCACACCTCCTCGTAGGTCAGGCAGGGGTCGCAGCGCATCCTTGCCTCGCGGAATATCTGCTGCCATTCGGCCCGGGTCTTCCGGCTGAAAGCCTCGTCCAGAAGCCGCCCTATCTCCTCCCGGTTCTCGTGCCGGGCTTCGTCGGTATTGAATTTGGGGTCGTCCGTCAGGTGCTCTACTCCCATCAGCTTGCAGAAGTCGGGCCACATCGGTCCGGTCCCGAAGATAGTCAGTACGTCACCGTCTTTAGCCCGGAAGGGCCCGAAGGGTGGGGCTCCGTAACTGCGTCCTGCCTTATATGGCATACTTCCGTTGGTCAGGTATTCGGCAAAACTGCTGAATTGCAGGTACAGCGCCGCGTCCAGGTTGTTTACGGTCAACGCCTGTCCCTCCCCGGTCCTCTCCCTTGTGAATAGAGCCGTCATTACCGCGTAGGCTACCAGCATACCGCCGACATGGTCGCAGGCGGGGAAGGGAAGCATTTGCGGCGCGCCACCGGGGTATCCCAACAGGCTGACGATGCCGGACATTGCCTGGCTCCACATATCTCCTCCGGCGCGGTGGGCTACCGGGCCGGTCTCGCCGTAACCCGAAAAAGAGCAGTAAATGACCTTCGGGTTGATTTTGGATATATTTTCGTAGCCTATCCCCAGCCTTTCCGCCACCCCGGGACGAAAACTCTGTAAAACAACGTCGGTTTCTTCTGCCAGCTTCAGGATGATTTCCTTTCCCTTATCTGTCCTGATGTCGATAGCCAGGTCTTTCTTACCACGGTTAAACGCCATCCACGACGCCGTATCGGGCATTTTCTCGACGACGCTGGTATCCAGTACGTCATCCATGCCGGCAGGAAGCCCCAGTCGCTGGGCTTCTCCCTGAACCCTTTCTATTTTTATGACTTCCGCCCCCATGTCGGCCAGCATCGTCCCGCCGAAGGGCGCCGCCACGGCAATACTGAAGTCCAGGACCTTGATACCTTCAAGAGGATAGACCATCACTTACCTCCTCCGGAAAAAGAAATTACGCATGTCTCGTCTGAAATAACTATTTATCGAGGAGTTCGTAGAACTTGTTTCGTGCGTGAATGGCGTCTCTGACCCCCATGTCCCGTCTGGCTTTGAAGAAGCTGAATTCATCATCTTCAAAGTGGATATTGGTTTGCATCGTATGCATCATCCAGGAGTTAGTCATGCCCGCGGTAATACCCAGATGGTCGAAGACGGCCTGTTTCGATGCCTTGCCCATGGCGATACCGTCTCGCGGGAACTTGGCAAACCCCTCGGCATACCGGTTGACCTCGTCCTCCAGCTGGTCGATGGGGACGGCTCTATTGATAAGGCCGATACGTGCCGCTTCCTTGCCGTCAATCATGCGACCGGTCAGGCACAGGTCCATGGCATTCGTTAATCCGCAGCGCAGTATCATCAGCGGTGTAATGGTGAGGTTGGGTATACCCAGCCTGACTTCAATCTCGCCGAATTTACAGTCCTCGGCGCCGACGATGAAATCGCACCCGAGGTACATGTCCATGGAAGCCCCCAGCAGGTAACCGTGCGCCTGGACAACGGTAATCTTGGGAAAGTTCAACATATCCAGGGCGCCCTCGTAGAAGACCTTCCGGTCGAACTTGAGCCGGTTCCTGATGGGTGTCCGCGGGGCTTTCTCGCCGTGCTTCGGCTCTTTCCAGCCGTAAACGAAGCCGACCTCGTTCAAAGGAGCCCCGGCGGCCAGGGCGCGTCCCGCTCCTTTGATAATCAGGACTTTGATATCATCGGCGTCTCTCACCAGTGCCATAGCCTTGCCGACATCTTTTACGCCCGTATTCATCGTCTCGGGACTGTTTAACGTGATGCGCGCCACATAGCCGCTCCTCTCATAGATAACATCTTCGAAATCTTCAGCTTTTTCAAACTTCAACATTTTTCACCTCCGGCGTTTAACTGCTGTTGCATTTTCCTACTCAAATACCCCTTTCTGCATGAGGTCGATAAACTCTTCATCGGGCATATTGAGAATCTTGGTACAAACATATTCCGTATGTTCACCCAGCAGAGGACTCGGCGAGTACGCTTTCGACGGCGTTTTCGATAGCTGAAAGCTCTGCCCGAGGTGGGTGAACATTCCCATCTCGCTGTGTTCCATGGGCCAGTAAATATTACGTTTTCTCAGTTGCGGGTCCTCTATCATGTCGGCTGCATTCTTGACCACCCCGGCCGGCACTCCCGCTTTTTGAAGTCGTTCCATTACTTCCTCGGGCGTAAGGTTAACCGTCCATTCACCGACCAGTTTATTCAGTTCGTTCTCGTTCTTCTTCCTGTCGGCCAGCGTTGCAAACCGGGGGTCTTCTATATATTCAGGTTTACCCATTTCACGGCAGAGGTTTGTCCACTCTTCATCACTGGTTACGGCTACCGTACACCAGCGGTCGTTGCCCCGGCAGGGGTAGACACCGTGAGGGGCAGCATCGGGCGAGGAATTACCGATTCTTTCCGGCTCACGGTCGTTTACAGTATAGTCCAGAATGCCCGGAGCGATAAAGTAGATGGCAGTTTCGAACTGTGATAAATCCAGCAGCTGGCCCTTTCCGGTCCTTTTACGGTAGTCCAGCGCCGCAATCAGGGCGGCGGTAGCGAAACGCGGACTGATACAGTCGGTATAGGCCGACACGCCGACCGGCAGCGGCTCTTTGCCCGGCC
>CAZCZJ010000057.1:0-15091 GCA_964503235.1 uncultured Dehalococcoidaceae bacterium
GTTCGACGAACTCATCCCCGTTAAATCTCACGCCCAGGGGCATATCCGGCCCGATATTTTCTCTTATAGAGTCGATGCATTCCAGCAGAAACCTCATGCGATTTTCCAGGCTTCCCCCGTATTCATCGGTGCGAATGTTCAAAGTCGGAGAGAGGAATTGGGCTTGAAGCAGAGACCAGGCAGCCATAATCTCAATGCCGTCATACCCGGCCTTTTTCATAACCAAGGCAGCCGCCCCATACGCCTTGGCAAAACGCTTGATATCGTCCTTGTCCATAACATGCGGCACACCGGCGGGTCCCGGTTTAAGAGGCCACCTGACTTTTACCGGTGATGGTGCCAACGTCGCACCGCCACCGGTCATCCGCGCCCACATACGGCCGCCATGATGGAATAACTGGGCGAAAATTTTCGTGGGATACTGGTGCACGGCGTCGGCCAACGCCTTCAACTCCGGAATCATGGCTTCATTGGTGACAAAAGGAGGATGAGGCGTAGACATAACCATCCCGGCCCCACCTTTAGCTCTGGCGACAAAATACTGTATCTTAGTGTCGCCGGTGAGTCTGGGAAAAGACCCTGTCAGCACTATTCGGTTGGGTAAGGTTACATTGCCTATCTTGATAGGGGAAAATAGATTCTTAAATTCTTGCTCCACTATATCAGCACCTCACTATCTCGGTATTTGTACATAACTCTTTTGGAAAGTAGATAAATACGCTCATCCTCATTCTCGATTTCTTCTATGCGTCATCAACGATTATGGCACAATGGAGACATGGACACTTTAACTGGTTGAATTACCCTTGTCAAGGTTCTTGTTTAACCCGCCTGTAGGGGTAAGTTTCCTGCCTGTAAAACCGGAAGGAATAGAACGGCTGGACAAGAGCATGGCTTTATGCGAAATGATTAATGAAGCCCAGCACAGAGATAGCCCATTTTACATTGATAAAGATAATGAGGACTGCGCCGGGGCGATGATGCTGGGAATGGTGGAACTAATGCCGCACCCCGGGGGTGGGGAGTTGGGGGTTAAATACGGCATTTTTGAAGAGGCACGTGTTAACGAAAAAATTGGTCAAAACGCGCCAAAAATCCCTCATGGTAGCATAAAATACGGTCGTTTCTCCCCTTGATAGGCACCGCGAGATGGCGGCTGAAGGTATTATCGGCAGCGTGGCCGATTTTCACTATTCCTACAACAGCAGCCGTGCTAAAGAGGATTCTACAGAGCCGATTAGAGAAGTCGCTGGTATGCTCAAGAAGAACAAGGTTGACGCTGTCCTGCTCTTTCCTTCCTGACCGGGATGCAACTAATTCAATAATTGTTGGATGATAAACTCATGAATATATGTAGGTAGCTCAATAACAGTATAAATTGTACCCTTTACATTATCGATTAATCAACTGGGGAAATTTTCAGCAGTACTCTGAATCCTGCTACCCATCGTCCCAATTCACAATTGTCTCCTTTATATTTTAAGCGATGTAGTTCCACAGTACAATAAATCTAATTTGTTAATAGTGATAGAAAGGGACTCCAGTTATTTCGCCTAAAGGATAGACGTGAAAACACGAAGTAAAGAAGGCTAATTACACAAAGCACAACATTGTTTCAGGGGGAGTTCGACTCTCCCCCGTCTCCAGTCTGTGAGTAAGAACGCTAGTAACCATTTTACTATCATTCTTTTGTTTTCAACCAATCTATATAGCATCAATAATGAGAAGTAGAAGATTCGCTTTACTAAAAATGTTTCTTTTAATAGTTGTAAGGTAATAGTTCTAGCATTTCATTTCACTATATTAGGACCCATTCTGAGTCTAAAAGGTATTCGTCACGAAAATAGTAATGAGGGTGGGAGAATAAAGTTATATCGATTGTTTTGATATACCGCGGCGACGCCACCAGAATAAGTAAACCAATACGGCGGCACAGATGAGACAACCACCGAGAATTCCGCCGATGAGCCATTGATTTCTTCCTGAAGTCGGATTGGATTCTTCAATTACATCAGGATTAGATACATCAGCTACTTCACCCGAGAGTATACCTAGCTCTTCTCCTGAAGGTAATGGAATCTGCTCTGGGGCTGATGTATCACCTTTAACAATCAGGCTGCCGATTGTTTCATTGACTTCTATTAGTTTTTTTCCGGCCTCATCAAACGATGTTGTAAAGACTACCGATTCTGCTGAGCCTCCTGATAATGTAATCTCCTTCTCATCTACGACAACACCATTGACCTTGCATACCAGTTGGCATACACCCTCGGTTTCATCTGTATTGTCAACGCTGACTGTAATGCTCACATCTTCACCGATATCTACTTCATCGGGTGATATCTCCAGCGAGCTGGTAGTGAAGGCGGCTGGTGCAATATCATAGACTATCTCGGCGCAGGCGGCTCCGTGGACCTCGGTTCCCTGATTTCCGATACTTGGTGCCCACCATGTCGTAATGCTGGCCGGGAGTTCTCCTTCTACC
The DNA here is from genome assembly GCA_964503235.1 of uncultured Dehalococcoidaceae bacterium. Taxonomy (GTDB): domain Bacteria; phylum Chloroflexota; class Dehalococcoidia; order Dehalococcoidales; family RBG-16-60-22; genus W425. Next base: position 2,486 of record CAZCZJ010000057.1, read on the forward strand.
TGCCGGGTAATATATCCGTCAAAGCCGACATCGAGAACACCGATTTTAACTCCGGCACCATCGTATCCGGCCGTCTGCCAGCCATCCGCGTTAATCAGGGGTACACCTTCACTGATTATATCAGGCAGGGGCTGCATCGGTGTTCTTACTTGTTTTACTGCTTCAAATTCTGATATTTCAAGCAAGCACGATACGGGAACAACCATCTGGATGTAATCGCCATAGCTGCCTTCAATAATACCCAGAGCATTTACGATTGCGGATATTTCATCGGAGTAGCCCGTTATGCTCTCAATGATAATCCGGACGGTATCTTCATCGATGTAAAAATCTTCTTGAGCTATAAGGAGTTCTTTAGATGCAGAGGTTTTTGCTGAAAGCACTGAGTTTAAAGCTGAATCAAGTTTAGGATTTCCTTTAGAGGGTAATCCGGCCAGAGATATTTCGGTGGGCTCTTCGGCAGCCATCGCCTTTGGTTCTAAAGTTGACACGATGTTGCCGAATAGTAATACTAAAATAATTACTATAGTAAACAGAAGGAAAAAGGGGCGGGATTTTAAGGTATTTAATTTGTCTTCCCCAACCAACACAACCTTCTAACCTAAAATCGCGATATTTCTGATAGCGAGAGTATAATAAAATTTTTATGCTATGTCAATATCATTTTCTACCTTTTCCTACATCTTTCATCATGGCAGTATTGATGTTTATATAGGTAAATATCCCAATATTTGTGTAGTGGCTATCAACTGAAGTTGATAACGTATGCTCGCCTTTGTTTTAAAAGTAATGATATACCACGATAAGGTGTAGATATACGGTACGATGGAGTTCGACGCTACTCGAACTCCCCGTCCTATGGATTGACCGTTTCTCCTAAAAACAATAAAATCACGGTGTCGGTTGATCTAGTGTTCTGACACCCTGATTAAAAGTCATGTCATGGTGGCCTTTCATATAGGTAGTCTTATGGGATACCTATTGCGTTTACAAATCCCTCTTAATAAAACTCCCCCTGTTGAAATGGCTAATAATAGATAATGAATATATGCACGTTTGAGAGGAGGTCCGGGAAAGAGCGCCGTAAATCAACAAAAAAACTGAAAGTTTTATAAATAGCGAGTCACCGGCATTCTATTACATCTAAGAATCGGGTCCATCCAGGGGTGCGGAGGGTCCGGGGTTAGCATCGAGGTAGCTCTGCAGGATAAGCGCCGCCGCCGCCGCATCGTACCTGGTCTTGCGGTCGGTCTTTCTGGCTTCCCGTACCAGGTTTTTAGCGACTACCGTCGATAACCGCTCGTCCTTGAATTCCACGGGGATATCAATCTTTTTACCCAGTTCCCCGGCAAACTCTTTTACCTTTTCCGCCTGCTTACCGAGGGTGCCGTCCATGGATATCGGTAATCCTATCACAACGCTGCCAACTTCGTTCTCATTTATTATGTCAATAAGAGCACTAATGTCCTTTTCTTCTTCTGTTCTATTAATAATCTTCAGGGGGGTAGCCATAATCCCGAGGGGGTCGCTGAGGGCCACGCCGATACGGCTATCGCCGAAGTCAACGCCCATGATACGAGGCTTTTTTTCTTCCATTTTTATATCAACTGCCTGACCAGGCTCAGGGCTTCATCGAGCTTCTCTTTATTCTTACCCCCCGCCTGAGCAAAGTCAGCCCTACCGCCACCACCGCCACCGGTAACCTTTGATACCTGCTTGATGATTTCGCCCGCGTTATAACCCTTCTGAACGAGGTCAGGCGTTACGGCAGCGATAAATACCGGCCTTTCACCGCTCAACGCTCCCAGTATAACGATGACGCTCTTTAGTCTGTCCCGGATAGTGTCCGCCATCTCCCGCAAGACCTGCTGGTTGGAAGAGGCTACCCTGGCCGAGAGCACATTAACATCTTTTATCACTTCAACCCTGCCCAGCAGTGATTCCACCTCTTTTTTAGCCAGCTCCCTTTCCAGAGAGAGAGCATGCTTACGCTCCTGTTCCAAATCAGTTATAAGACCGTCGAGTTTTTCCCGGACATTCTCCGGTGTGGCTTCAAGCGAGCGTGCTATACTCTCCAGGCCGGAAAAACGCCGGTCAACGAAAGCCTCGGCGCCGCGGCCGGTGACGGCTTCAATGCGGCGCAGTCCCGCGCCGATACCTTCCTCGCTGACGATGTGGAAATAGCCGATTTCACCGGTGGAGCTAACGTGCGTACCGCCGCATAACTCGGCGCTGGCCGCGGGCTCACCGATTTTGAGGACACGAACGACGTCGCCGTACTTTTCATCGAAGATAGCAATAACGCCAGCATTGACAGCCTCCCGATAAGAAGTATTTTCATCATACACGCGTAAATTGCGGCGTATATTTTCGTTGACGATACGCTGCACCCGATTTATTTCATCGTGCGTTACCGGAGCCAGATGAGAAAAGTCGAAGCGGAGCCGGTCCGGAGCCACTAGCGAGCCGCGCTGCTGGATGTGCTCGCCAAGCACTTCACGGAGGGCCGACTGCAAAAGGTGCGTTGCCGTGTGATTACGGGCGATGTCAAGTCGGCGGTCAACATCCACCACTGCCTTAACTTCATCATCAGCTGCCAGATGCCCCTCTATTACTTTGCCCTTGTGTACGATAATATCCGGCTCTACTCGTACCGTATCGGTAACGGAAAAGCGACCACTGGCACCGACTATCTCACCGGTGTCTCCGAGTTGACCGCCCATTTCACCATAGAACGGGCTTACGTCCAGTACAACACTGGCTTCCTGTCCTGCCGCCACCTTATCGGTCTGGCGACCATCAACCAGAAGCCGGATAACCCGGGCCGTCTGCTCCAGGCAATGATAGCCGACGAACTCGGTGTTTCCCATTTCATACTGTAATTGTGCACTTGCTTCTAAACCCATCTGGGTTTTCACTTCTACATCAAACTTGTGGGATGCCCGCGCCCTCTCCCGCTGCTGCTCCATCTCTTTCTCAAAGCCATCCATGTCCACCGTATAGCCGGACCTAGCCACCACTTCCGTGGTAAGCTCTACCGGAAAGCCGTAGGTATCGTAGAGGCGGAAGGCATCGGCACCGGAGATTTGTTTTTTCTCCCGGTTGGCTTTTTGAGAGATGATGTTTTCAATAACCTCCATCCCCGTTTTTAACGTTTCATCGAACCTGGCCTCTTCCTGCTGAACGGCTTTGATAATAAACTCCTGCCTCTGCTTGAGCTCGGGGTAGACGTGATCCATCTGCTTTATCGTCGTCAGAGCCAGTTCCGAAAGGAATGGTTTATCCAAACCCAATCTCTGCCCGAATAGAGTCGCCCGCCGCAGCAACCTCCGCAGCACGTAGCCCCGCCCCTCGTTGCCGGGGATAACGCCGTCGGCGATAAGGAAGGTTACGGCGCGACCGTGGTCAGCCAGCACCCGCATGGCGGTATCATCTTCAGGGATGGCCCCATATTTTTTACCGGTCAGATTACCGATACATTCCAGAAGCGGTAAGAACAGGTCAGTCTCATAGATAGAGAGCTTGCCCTGCATAATAGCCGCGGTCCTTTCGAGGCCCATACCGGTATCAATGCTGGGACTGGGCAGCGGAGAGCGCTGGCCCGCTTTATCCTGGTTGTACTGCATGAATACCAGGGTGCTGATTTCGGTAAAACGACCACACTCACAGTTCGGCTGACAACCGGTTTTACCACACCCCACCCCTTCTCCGAAGTCGTAAAAAATCTCAACATCCGGCCCGCAGGGACCGGAATCACCGACAGGCCCCCAGAAGTTATGCTCCTCACCGAATCTGAGTATCCTTTCTTCGGGGACACCAATCTGAAGCCAATAGTCAAAAGCCTCGTCATCATCGAGGAAAACCGTCGCCCATAAACGTTCAGGTGTTATTTTTAGAGTCTGCGTAATAAATTCAAACGCCCAGTTTATGGTATCTTTCTTGAAATAATCGCCAACGCTGAAATTACCCAGCATTTCGAAGAAGGTCAGGTGAGTGGCGTCACCCACATCATCGATATCGGTGGTACGGAAGCACTTCTGACACGACGCCAGACGCGGGCTGGGAGGCCTGGCTTCGCCCAGGAAATAAGGCTTTATCTGCACCATCCCGGCGCTGGTCAACAGCAATGTGGGGTCACCTTTGGGTACCAGTGAAGAGCTGGGTATAATTTTATGCCCTTTCTCCTCGAAAAAGTCCAGAAATGCCGTACGTATTTCGTCGCTGTTCACTTAAAACTCCAGATAAAAACAGTCTACTGCTTACCTGTCATTTTAGATTCAAGGGGTGGTAGCTGTCAATGAGGGGGTGACGTGTTGTTTAAATCCCCCTTAATCCCCCTTTACAAAAGGGGGACAATGGTGGTGGGTAGATTTAACGGGTTATATTGCGGATGATGCGAGGGCGGCCTGGGTGGGAATAGATATAAAAAAGGGGGGAAAGGGGTGGAGGAATTCTAAGGACATGCCTCACGATGCCGCGAGGGCGGTCGGGTGGGAAAAGATAACTAAAAAGGGGCGGCGGAATACTCAGCTAACCGGAAAAGTCTTTCAGGTATTTACGCAGCTCCGACCCGATATCGTCCCGTTTTAACGCCAGGGCTATGTTAGCTTTCAGCCAGCCCAGGGGCGAACCGGTATCGTAACGTATCCCTTCCAACTCGTAGGCATATAACTTATGCTGTTTTAAAAGGATTTGTAACGCATCGGTAATCTGTATCTCATTGCCCGCCCCAGGCGGTGTAACCTCAATAGCCTCAAATATCTCCGGTGTGAGTACATAGCGACCCACGATACCCAGACGCGAAGGAGCCTGTTCCGGCTCCGGTTTCTCGACGAGACTTAATATCTCATAAACACGCGGTGAAACCTGTTTAGGCTCGATAACGCCGTATTTACGGGTATCTTCTTTACTGACCCTCTCGACAGCAATAACGCCCGCACCATACTTTTCATAGGTGTCTATCATGCTTTTCAAAGTCGGTACTTTACTGTCGATAATATCATCGGGCAACATCACTGCAAAGGGCTCGTTGCCGACTAAGTCTCTGGCAATTAGGATAGCGTGGCCGATACCCAGTTGTTTTTTCTGCCGTATATAGCAGATATCCACCATCCCGGATACCTCACGCATCTGCTGCAAACGTTCTTCATCACCCTTTCGCTCGAGAACCTGCTCAAGTTCAAAACAGTCGTCGAAATAGTCCTCCATAGTATGCTTGCCCCGGGAGGTGACGAATATTATTTGTTCAATACCGGAGTTAATGGCTTCCTCTACGTCGTATTGAATAATCGGTTTGTCCACCAGAGGTAGCATCTCCTTGGGCTGAGACCTGGTAGCGGGTAGAAACCTTGTTCCCCAACCGGCTGCAATAACAACCGCTTTACGAATCTTCATGCTTTCCTCCCGGTTTTTTGCTCAATCGCGTAAGCCGCCGCTCCGTACACCCCGGCCTCATTGCCGAGCTGGGCCGTGACGAAGCTCAGCGTTCGAGTCGAAATTGAAAAAGCCCTCGCCATCACCAACTCTTTAGCCGGTTCGATGTAGAGGCTGCCCAGTTCCGCCATCCCTCCACCGAGAATTATCATCTCCGGATTGAAGGCATTCACAGTGTTCACCAGACCCACACCCAGGTAATGGGCAGCACGAGTAAAAACATCCCGAGCCAGGGAATCACCAGCGGCGGCCGCGGCGGCCACCTGCTCACTGGTGATATCTGCCACCTTACCACCAGTAATTTCTGTCAATGATGACTTCTCACCCTGAGCTAGACGCCTTACCGCTTCCCTGGCCACCGCCCGGCCGGATGACATCACTTCCAGGCAACCTGTATTACCGCAACCGCAAACCGGTCCTCCTTCATCGACAGTCATATGGCCTATCTCACCAGCACTACCGCTGGCGCCAAGATATAACTCACCATCAATGATAAGACCCCCACCGATGCCGGTGCCCAGCGTGATTAATACCAGATTCTTCACGCCCCGTCCGGCACCAAAGCGCTGCTCGCCCAGCGCCGCGCTGCTGGCGTCATTCAGCACACAGGTATCAACACCGAATCTTTCCTCTATAATGTCCCGGAGGGGCAAATCAGACCAGCCCGGGAGATTGGGGGAGGGAGTCACGACAACCCCACTTGCCGAGTCTATCCCACCAGCGCAGGCAATGCCGATACCAGCCAACCGCGAGGTGTTGAGTCTATGTCGGCTGAGGAGATTGTCAATCGCCGACTTGAGCCGTTCAACTACGGCGGTAACGCCTTCATTAGCAATGGTCGGGCATACGTCCTTAGCCAGCATCTGCCCATCAGTAGAAAAAACGGCGGTCATTATCTTGGTACCGCCGATATCTACTGCCACAACCGGTGAATCATTTTGTGTCATATTAATACCACTTTATCCTATTTGATTAATTTGTCAAGAACGAACGGAGCCCTTCTGCATAAGGTCGGCAATGAGTATATCGAGGGCAAGGTCGCCATCATATTTACCTGTTTTAATGGAGAGGTCAGTTTCCAGGAGTCGGTGGTATACCTCCCTGAGCCTGACCGACGAATATTTATCAGACTGCTCCCAGGCCTTCCGTAGAACGAAATCGGAGGTCAGCCCCAGTTTTTTCTGAATCTCGGTACGAGTCTTCTTTAGATTCCGCAACTCCTTAATCTGAAAGATAATCCTGATTTGCCGCGATATCATTACCAGCAACTGGGCGGGAGCAGCACCCTGCCGGAGCAACTGCTGTAAAAACTCCTGAGCTTTACTTGCCCTGAGCTCGATGATGGCATCCACCATGGCGAAAACACCAGCTTCCCGGGCATTACCGACCAGGGCTTTGACATCCTCTTCTTCGATACGACGTCCTGCAGTGTAGACCGAGAGCTTTTCAATCTCATTAGACATGAGCCAAAGGTCATTACCGACGAATCCAACCAGCGAGTTCACTGCCTGAGGCGATATGGTGCTATCCGCTGAAGCAACCTTCTGAGTAATCCACTGTCGCAATTGAGAATCATTCAACGGCGGGAAAGACCGCACCTTAGTGATAGTCATAAGCTCCCGTAAGAGGGGATTATTCCCGCCTGTTTTGCCATTAAGAAGCACCAGTTCCGTGAATTCCGGGAGCTGTTTCATGCCGTCGGAAAAAGCCTTAATATCATCTTCACCGGACCGATGATTTGCTTTCTTTTTAACGACTCTACCGGCAGGTTCGAAACGTCCCAGGAGACCTTCGACGATGACCAGGCGTTTCTCCGATAGAAACGGGACCGTCTCGCAGACATTCCGTAGCTGCTCAATAGTCACCTGCCGTCCGTCGAGTACGGTGGTATTGGTCAACAGAGCGGTATCGTCGCCGATAGTTTTCTTTATTTCTTCGAGCGCCTGGCGGATTGAGAAGTCATCCTCGCCGATAAGTACGTGCAGCAATTTTACTTCTCCTTGTATCAGTCGTACCATTTTACCATATTCGGGCATTTTACGTAGTTATACCAAAGTCCTCTTGCATACATTCACCCACCGCCGCCCCTTTTAGATATCTTTTCCCACCCAGGCCACCCTGTATCATCGCTGGTCCGTCCGGTAAATCACCCGCATCCCCGCCTCCTCGTAGTTATCTTTTCCCACCCAGGCCACCCCGCATCATCTTGCCTGTGTTCGGTAGTTTTCCCACTCCGCTTCCCCATTTCGTAAAGGGGGACTAAGGGGGATTTCTCTAAGATAATCACCCTGCCACTGAAAGAGAATAATCTCCAAATCACACCGGGGAGTAGCTTGCGTAGAGGGGCGGAAGCCCCTCTTCTATAACCTCCCCCTCTTCTTGATAGGAGAGGGGGATAAAGGGGGTGAGGTAGATATATAATTTAAGGTTGACAAAACCGCCGTATTAGGGAATAATCGCACAGAGAGCACCTGATAATCAATCAGACCACATTGCTGTAATCAAGAGGTGAGTAAAATGCCGGATACTCCCGAAGAACCCATTCAGGACGAGGAACTGAAAAAGTTAGCCAATATCGCCACGGATACGCACCTTGATAAGAAGATAAGGACCCAGGCCATCAACCTGCTCGGTGACATGGACACCCACGAAGCGCTGGAAGCCCTTCTCGCCCTGGCCGCCAACGAAAAAAATATCACCGAAGACAGAGAGCTTGCCCTGAAAAGAGCCCGGGATATAGTGAAAAAGGGCCGCTGATAAATTACCGGAGATAAACAGGAAACGAAAAGGATTATAAAAATAACAATCCTGAGTACTGCCTTGATACCATTATTAACCGGCTGCCGGATTGATTCCGACGCCGGTACTTTTACCGATACCATCGAAATTGACGCTCAAGAGACGACCCTGGAAGAAGCCGCCAATACGTTTGGTGTGATTATACCTACGCCTGACTACATGCCTGAAGACTACAGCGTTCAAGAGGTCTATCTTCTAAATGCAGTCTATCATAAGAATGGCAGAGTCAGGCTTCTCATCTCGAAGGGTGAGATAGAGAAAGAGCTGGTAACGCGAAGCGGCGCATCCAGCGAATACCAGGTATACGAGTTTCAATGCCCGATGACAATAGAGATATTCTACAAAAGCGAGGGCATACCGGGAGGTCTGAAATTCACCGGTGGCGGCAGCGATAGCGTAGTAATTACTCCAAGCCGGGGAAACCTCATGGGCTGTCTGATAGCCGACAAAGAAAGCCATAACGAACTCTGGTGGGAATGGCGCCCCAATGATTCCTATGACGCCCCGATATTCCAGATAGGAATTGCCGCCAGCAAGCATTTCTCCAAAGAAGAGCTGGTGAAGATTGCCGAGTCGTTTGAATATCAGGTGAGTTAACCGATGAGTATTAATATAGGTATTATAGGCCTACCTCAAAGCGGCAAGACCACCCTTTTCAACGCGTTAACAGGTGGCCAGGCCGATACTACCTCCCACATCACTGAGGGCGTCTCTTCGCATGTAGGCATCGCCAGGGTGCCGGAGCCACGCCTCAATGTCCTCAATGAAATGCTTCATCCCAAGAAGCTGGTCCCGGTCGAAGTGAAATATATCGACGTCGGAGCTTCCATAAAGACGTTAGCCAAGGACAAGGGCATCGGCGGTGAACTGCTCAATCAACTAAATACCGTCGATACCCTCATCGTCGTCGTCCGGGCTTTCGCCGATGACAGCATCCCTCACCCTGAAGGCAGCCTCGATGTCGCCAGGGATATCGCTACCCTGAACATGGAGCTTGTTTTCTCAGACCTAGCTATCATCGAAAGAAGGCTTCAGAAACTGGAAGAGACCCTAAAAGCCGCCAAGGCTGGAGAGCGGCAGGCAATCACGCTGGAAAGGGATATTTTACTTCATTTTCAAGCCGATTTAGAAGAAGACAAGCCCATCAGGGAACTGCATCCCGAGGCCACCGCTTCCCGGATAATCGCCAACTACCAGCTGCTCACGGCAAAACCGCTTCTCATCGTCATAAACATCGGCGAAGAGCAGCTACCGGAAGCCCCATCGCTGGAAACCGAGATAAATACAAAATATTCCGGGGCGAAATGCCGCGCCATCACCCTCTGTGGCAAGCTGGAAATGGAGCTTTCACAGCTGGATGATGACGCCGCCCGGGAATGCCGCGACGTATACGGACTACAAGAATCCGGCCTGGCCAGGACCGTAGAAATATCCTACGAGCTATCCGACCTCATCTCCTTTTTCACCATCGCCTCTAACGAGGTCAGGGCGTGGTCGGTAAAAAAGGGAACAGTAGCGGTCAAAGCGGCCGGAAAGATACATACCGACATGGAAAAGGGCTTTATCCGCGCCGAGGGAATAAGTTTCGATAGCCTGGTCAAATGCGGGAGTATCGCCGAAGCCCGTAAGCAGGGGCAATTACGCCTCGAGGGTAAAGAATATATTATACAGGACGGTGATGTGATTACCTTCCTGTTTAACGTATAGGCTTGGTTTCGCCTATTTTATGCACCAGCAGCTTCAAACCGTCCTCCCCCACGACTTCCACTTCGTCACCGACAGCGAGGTTATCTTCATTCGACTTCGCAGCCCAAAGCTCCCCTTTTATCCTGACCATTCCCTCCGGTGATAAGCTACTGGTAATTCTCCCCCGGGTACCAATCATAGACGGAAGACCGACCGGCACCTGCTTCTTCAATATCCGAGACGTAAGTATGAAAAGAGACACGCTGAAGATACCCCACCCCACCATCATACCGATGAGGGCGGATACCGATAAGTAGATATCAAATTCCGGTAGTGCCCAGCGCCAGATAGTATATATAGCTATTTCTTCCAGTGCCGTGGTAATAACCGCCAGAATCAACCTGTTGGTCGTCAGTCGCTTGTTCATATAACTTATCATATATTATAGCAGTATAATGCCAGCATTAATAACAGCCAATTTTAAATAATACACCAAAATATCCCATAATGCAGGAAAATAATAGCTATGGTACTTGACAAAACCGACAAATTAGTGGTATTCTTATTACTGTAATAATGCCCCAAGTGTTTTTAAATCCTACCCACCCAGATATATATTTATCCGTTGTATAGCTGCGTGTGTATGCGCATATATATCTTCATTAGAAACGGTTGGCTTAGAACGACACAAGAATCTCATGTGCTTTACTAAGGAGTAGAGATGGTTTTTTCATCAGCAGCGCCCGTTCCCAAGACATCACATTCAATCGCCAGAAAATCTTATGCAAAGCTACCACATGTTCTCGATGTGCCCAACCTGATTAAGGTACAACTCGATTCTTTCCAGAGATTCCAGGAAGAAGGACTCAGGCAACTACTGGAAGAGGTCTCGCCTATCAAAGATCTGACCGGGAACAGACTCGAACTCAGTTTTGTAGCTTACGAATACCGGGAGCCACGTCCCGGGCATTCCGAACAGGAATGTCACGAAAGAGACCTCACCTATTCCGCCCCCCTCTACGTGAAAGTAAGATTACTGGTGAAAGATACCGGGGAAATCAAGGAGCAGGACCTGTTCTTCGGGGATATTCCCCTGATGACGGCGAAAGGCACCTTTATCACCAGCGGTGCCGAACGGGTGGTCGTCAGTCAGTTACTCCGTTCCCCCGGGGTATATTTCACCTGCGATGAAGACCCGGTAAGCGGTAAATTGCTGTGCAGCGCCAAGCTTATCCCGACCCGCGGCGCCTGGCTGGAATTCGAGACCAGTAACCGGAATGTTCTTTCAGCCAAAATAGACGGCAAGCGAAAGATACCAGTAACGACATTACTGCGCGGGTTGGGTTTCGGAAGCGATGATGAACTACTCAAGCTGTTTAAAAAAGAGGATAGCCTAACCGACCATAAGTTCATCGACACGACACTGGAACGCGACCCGCTAATCAAAGACGAAAAGGAAGCGCTACTCGATATGTACCGCAAGCTGCATCCGGGAGAGCTTCCTTCACTCGATAATGCTAAAAAATGGATGCACGGCCTCTTCTTCGATGCAGCACGTTATGACCTGGGAAGCGTGGGAAGGTATAAACTCAATAAACGGCTCGGGGTGGATGTCGACCTGAAAGAGCGGACGCTGACCAATGAAGACATCATCGAGATAATCAGGCATATAATCCTGATTAATGCCGGACAGGACAGCGCCGATGATATCGACCATCTCGGCAACCGGCGCGTACGCACCATCGGTGAGCTGGTTCAAACCCAGTTCCGTATTGGATTTCTACGGCTGGAACAGGTGGTCAGGGAACGCATGAGTATTATCAGCACGGAGGCAATCACGCCCAGTGCTCTGGTTAATATCCGACCGATTGTGGCGGCCGTCAGGGAGTTTTTCGGCGGTTCCCAGCTATCGCAGTTCATGGACCAGACCAATCCGCTGGCCGAACTCACCCACAAGCGACGTCTTTCCGCCATGGGCCCCGGGGGTCTTTCACGCGACCGGGCGGGCTTCGAGGTACGCGACGTCCACTTCTCGCATTACGGCCGGATATGCCCTATCGAGACACCGGAAGGTCCCAATATCGGACTTATCGGCTCTCTGGCTACCTACAGCATTATCAACGAGTACGGATTTATAGAAACACCCTACCGGAGGGTTATCCACGAACTAAAAGGTAATGACGAACGGCTACTTGGCAAGACAGCTACTGAGGCAGTCACCGATTCCAAAGGCACCACGCTGGTAAAAGCCAATGCAGTAATCACACCCCAGATTGCCGCCAAGCTGAAAAAGAAAACGGTAAAGGTAGTGCCCTTCGTCTCGGACGAGATTATCTATCTCCCCGCCGATGAAGAAGATAAATATACCATTGCCCAGGCCAATGCCCCCCTCGATGAGAACCGGCAGTTTCTGGAAAAGAAAATTGAAGCCAGGATGGGCAGCGGGTACATTCTGGAGACACCGGATAATATCCAGCTGATGGACGTTTCACCCAAGCAGGTGGTAAGTGTCGCTACGGCATTAACCCCCTTCCTGGAGCATAACGACGCCAACCGCGCCTTAATGGGTGCCAACATGCAGCGACAGGCGGTACCACTGCTCCGTCCCGAAGCGCCGCTGGTTGCCACCGGCATGGAAGTCGAAGCCGCCAAGCACAGTCGGCAGGTGGTTTTCGCCCAGAATGCGGG
>CAZCZJ010000058.1:0-14997 GCA_964503235.1 uncultured Dehalococcoidaceae bacterium
CGGTTCTGTTTGCTCATGGTTGTTTTTACTTACTCACCCCCTTTGTCCCCCTCTCAAACAGGTATATCTTCAGGACTAGATTTCTATTATGTTTGAGAGGGGGAGAGAATTTGAGAGGGGGCGAAGCCCCCTCTCTCCTCAACTCCCCTCTCCAGCCACCGATATCTTTAGTTTCTTGCCAGTGATTCCGGCTGGAGAGGGGTCAGGGGTGAGGTAAGTACCTATTAACCAAATGAAAATAAAACCGGGGATTTATAGCCGATTGACGGTTGGTAGGGAGTCGATTATACTTTTTTCATAATCTTGAAAAGGGGGAAATGCCGCATTGGAAGTACTGTTATTACGCTGCCTATGACCTGCAGGGGACGACGCCAATGCCAGTGAGGTTGGACATACATTTACCGGTGGAAGGTGGTTAGACTCGCCTTACAGTGGCCAGTACAAATCCACAAAACTGGTCGAGGTCCGGATTCGGGGATGAAATAAGCCCTGATGAAGCAGGAACCGGAAGTAACCGCTAACCACAGAGGAACGGCGGTGAATCTATCACTGGTTCAACCAAGCCTGGAACCGTAAGGGAGAGGAAACGGAACCCTGGCTCCTTAGTTTGACTGAGATTCAAACAGAGGAGTTCAGGGCATGAGCAGACGCCAGGAAAATACCAAGTTCACATGTAGCTATTGCGGACGAGAGGTCTTGCCGCTACGCAACGGTAGCTATCGTAACCACTGCCCTTTCTGTCTATTTTCCAGGCATGTGGATATTAGACCCGGAGACCGGAAAAGCGAATGCGACGGGCTGATGAAACCGGTAGGATTGAAATATAAGTCAGGTAAGGGATTTCAGATAATACACCGTTGTGTCCAGTGCGGCGAGGAGAGGGTCAATAAGATAGCCGGGGGCCCGGTGCAACCGGATGATATCGAGGAGATAGTAAAGCTATTAGTGTGCTATAATTTGTAGGTCAGCCTGGGGCTGTAGCTCAGCCGGGAGAGCGCCTCCTTTGCAAGGAGGAAGTCAGGGGTTCGAGTCCCCTCAGCTCCACCAGCCTGCCATCCTCATTGTGTATAAAATATCGCTTGTTCCTAGGTATCGTTTTTTTGACAAATCCGTTTAGTAAAAGATACCATATCAAAAATACTGCTGAGTCGGTAGCACTTTAGGAGGTAACCGTGGACCTGAAATTAAAAGGCAAGGTGGCGCTGGTAACCGGAGCCGGCAGCCAGATAGGATACGGCCGGGCTATCGCCGTGAAGCTGGCGGAAGAAGGCTGTGATGTTGTCGCCGCCGACCTTAATCCGGAATGGGCGGAACAAACGGCGGCGGAAATCGTAAAAATGGGCTGCCGGGCAATGGCGGTGAAGGTGGATGTCGCCGACCGCGCCGAGGTGGATGCCATGGTGGGGGACGTTATCGAGAAATTCGGCAGGATAGATATCCTCGTCAACAACGCCGGCACCAGCAGTCGTGAAAGACCCTTTATGGAGATGACCAAAGCCGACTGGGACCTGGATATCAGCGTCAATCTCTACGGGCAGATGAATGTCGCCCAGGCGGTCGTTCCCCACATGGCCAAGCAGAAATACGGACGCATCATCAATACCTCCGGAGGGCAGGGCATCCCTACTATCTCGGTGTACGGCGCGGCTAAAGCCGGGGTGGAGGCTTTCACTCACGCTCTGGCGCTGGAGGTAGCGCCCCTGGGGATAATCGTCAACGGCATATCGCCCGGTCTCGGCAACACCAATCTAGTCAAGCATAACACCGAAGAGTTCATGGAAAGAAACCGTCAGATGTCGGCGCTGAAGAGGCTCTGCACGCCCCAGGATGTCGCCCCGGCGGTGGCTTTCCTGGCTTCGGACGTGTGCAGCTACATGGTAGGGCAGTGGATCAGGCTGGGTACGTCTTAACAAAGGTAAATACTGCGAGGAGTGACGCTTATGACAATCAGGAACTTTGACCGCGAGAAATGCACCGGATGCGGTATCTGCGTGGCCGCCTGCCCGATGGACGTGCTGCGACTTGACGAAAATGACGGCAAGGCGGTAGTAAAATACCCGAACGACTGCGTCGCCTGCTGGGGCTGCGAGTCGTTCTGCCCGCAGGGCTGCTTCGATGTGTCGCCGGAGCGGGGCCGGGGTGAGATGGTCTCGCCCTACTAGCTGGAATCACAGATTCTTATGAAATGGAGAATAAGATGCAAAAGCTTGAAGATATGGGAACGGTAATTGCCACCGACGTTCTGGTACTGGGTGCCGGTGGCGCCGGCATGTGCGCTGCCCTCAAAGCTAAAGAAAGCAAGGTGGATGTGCTTTTGATAGATAAATGCGGTATCGGCTGGAACGGACAGGTGCCCATCGGCGGGGGCATCCTGGCATATATCTATCCCGACGATGTTCCAGAATGGACGGAGAAGGTCACTCGGGACAGTAGGTATTTCAATAACCAGGACTGGACACATATCATGGGGCAGTACATGCACAAATCGACCATGGACCTGGCTGACATGGGGCTGACCTTCCTGAATAAAAAGGGCGAGATAGATATCCTCACCTGGGGACCGAACATCCACGTCACCCTGTTCGACGCTCCCAAGTCGCTGGTAGCCCTGAAAAAGACAGCGGAGTCAAGGGGCATCAGGATGATGGACAAGATATACGTTATCGACCTCCTGAAAAACGACGGACAGGTAGTCGGCGCCGTCGGTCTGGGACTCGTCGACGGCAAGACCTATATCTTTAATGCCAAGGCGACCATTGTCGCCACCGGCAACTGCGGCTATATGCACGAGAAGACCTACTCCTCTGTCCTCGGCGAGGGTCCGGCCATGGGCTACCGGGCCGGGGCGCAGCTGGTGAACGCCGAGTTCGGCAGCGGCTATGTATGGGGCATCAAAACGCTCGGTAAGGAGCTCATGGGAATACATTTCTACCTGTACCTGGAGAACGCCCGGGGTGAGAAAATAATGGGTAAGCATTACCCTGAGCTGATGGTAGGCAACCACTCGGTCTATACCTTCGACCCCCGCGTTATCGACGCCATGTACAAGGAGGTAAAAGCCGGACTAGGTCCTATCTATCTGAACCTGAAGGGTCTTACTACTGCCGAGATTGCCGAACTGGCCGAGGACAGGGTCGAGGGGCTGACGCAACTCATGGCTAACGATACCATTGTGCTCTTGAACGAAAAAGCAGGCATCGACCCTGCCGTGGAGAAGATGGAAATGTGGCCCCGGTACCTGTATAGCGGCGGGGGGCTCAGGATAGATACCGGTGGACGGACAACGTTAGATGGACTCTGGGCGGCCGGTGGCTCTTCTAGCAACAGCTGGTCGGGAGGGGGTGGCGGTCAGGCAGGCCTGGGCGTACAGTCGGCAGCCATAACCGGATTCGTGGCGGGAGAGAACGCTGGAGCCTACGCGGCGGCTAATCAGCGACGTGATATCGATGTTGCCTATGCCGAAGGGATTATCGACCGGATAAAAGCTCCGATGCAGCGTCGCGGTGAGTTTGATGCCGCCGATGTTACTTATCAGGTACACGAGGCGGTCGTTCCGATGAAGTACAATCGATTGCGGGAAGCGGGCAGGATGAACGAAGCGCTGGGCATCGTCCGGGACGCCCGGGACAAGCTGGGCAGGGTCGGCGCCGCCGACTTCCACGACCTGGCACGCTACCATTCGGCGGAAAGCATGGCTATGGCTGCAGAATTTACGTATAAAGCCGCTTTGATGAGGGAGGAAAGCCGCAGCGGTCACTTTAGAGAGGATTTCCCAGAGCGCGACGATAAGAACTGGTTCAAGTGGATAACGGTAGAGTCGCGGGACGGCGCTCCTCACCTGGCTACCCTGCCGGTGCCGGTGGAGAAATACAAACTGCAACCCGGTCAATAGTTACCCCTGTAAATAAGTGTCATTGCGAGGAGCCTAGCGACGTGGCAATCCGTTTTTCGGTGACCCCGCCCCCCAGCGGGAATTATCTTTTCGCACCCGACCGCCCTCGTATCATCAACGGTATGTCCGTTGAATTACCCCACCCTTTTCCCCCCTTTAGTTATCTATTCCCACCCGGGCCGCCCAGTATCATCCACTACTTGTCCGGTAGTTTCTCCCATCCCGTCCACCCCTTTCGTCAAGGGGGAAGCTTTGCTCTAAAAGTCATTCTGAGAAACGAAGTGACGAAGAATCCGTGTCTTACGTGACTTAAACGGATTCTTCGCTACGCTCAGAACGACATATGTCGTTTACTTTAAAGGCAAGACCTAAAGGGGGATAGGGGGTGAGCATAAGAAATTTCCCAAAATCAAACGGGACTTGATAAAAATATAAAATCAGGATGTGCTAAAATATCGGTAGAGTTACCAGGGAGGGGAAAATGAACGTAACCCATGTTGACGGTAAAGACGCGGGAAAGGTTATGCTGTACACCCTGAGCACCTGCGT
Source organism: uncultured Dehalococcoidaceae bacterium (assembly GCA_964503235.1). Classification (GTDB taxonomy): domain Bacteria; phylum Chloroflexota; class Dehalococcoidia; order Dehalococcoidales; family RBG-16-60-22; genus W425. Next base: position 4,442 of record CAZCZJ010000058.1, read on the forward strand.
CTGGTGTAAGAAGACCAAAGCGTTGCTTAAAGAACTGGGCGTCGCCTATGATTATATCGACGTCGACCTCCTGAGCGGTTCAGAACAGGAATCGGTCGTTAAAGAAATTAAGAAATTTAATCCCGACTGTAACTTCCCGACGATGGCAATCAACGATAAAAAATGCATCGTCGGCTATAAAGAGGACGAGATAAGGGAGGCTTTGAAATGAGCAGCCAGTCTGATGTTCCTGCCGCTGAAATAAAACGGCTAAACGAGACCCTGAGTGAAGAAGCCGAGTCCGGCGGCTATCATTTGAATCCCGATAATGAAATAACCGGGGAGCTGGTGAAGGGACTTCTGGTAAATGAGAAGAGGTACGGGTACCGCGCCTGCCCCTGCCGCCTGGCTTCCGGCGATAAGAATGAAGACCTCGATATCATCTGCCCCTGTGATTACCGCGACCCCGACCTTGCCGAATACGATACCTGTTACTGCGGTCTCTACGTGTCTCAGGGCGTCGTTGACGGCAAGGTAAAAATCGGCTCTATTCCCGAACGCCGTCCCGCACGTAAAAAAAGGAGCCAGATGAAAGCGAAAGAGAAGGAAGCCAACCTTTCATCACTGTCTCAACCCATCTGGCGCTGCCGGGTATGCGGTTACCTCTGTGCCCGGGAAGGTCCGCCGGAGGTCTGCCCCATCTGCAAGGCTAAAAAAGAGCGGTTCGAGCGTTTTCTGTAGCTCTAAGCCATTAGCTGCCGATATAAACCGGCTCTGGTTCAGTCCTCGTTCTGCTGTTTCTTGAGGTGCTGTGCCTGGGTGACGGCAGCCACCGCCGCTACCGCGGCTACCTTCCTCTTCTGGTCGAATATCTCGGTAAGTTTCTCTTCCAGCGGCTGCTCGCGTTCCATTATTTTACGCGTGTCCTCCAGCAGGGTGGTCTCGTTGGCGATGAAATGGGTGCTGAAGTCGCCATCGACGAAGCGTGGATTTTCCAGGACCGCTTTATGGAAGTCGATATTGGTCTTCACGCCGGAGATAATGTACTCGTAGAGGGCCCGCCGCATCCTGGCGATGGCCTCCGGGCGGTCCCGGCCCCAGGCGATGAGCTTGGATATCATGGGGTCGTAGATGGCAGGTATGGTGTAGCGCGTGTAAACGCCGCTGTCGACGCGGATGCCGATGCCTCCGGGGGAACGATAGCCCCGCAGCTTGCCGGGTGACGGCGCGAAATTATTAAGGGGATCCTCGGCGTTGATGCGGCACTCTATCGCCCAGCCCCGGGCGAATACCTCGTCCTGTTTCACGCTCAGGGGCTGCCCGCTGGCTATCCGTATCTGCTCTTTAACGATATCGATGCCGGTGACAATCTCCGTGACCGGGTGCTCCACCTGGATGCGGGTATTGGCTTCCATGAAGTAGTAATTGCCGTCCGAGTAGATGAATTCAATCGTCCCGGCACCCTCGTAGTTGACCCATTTGCCGGCCCTGACCGCGGCTTCTCCCATCTCGGCACGGAGCTCCGGTGTCAGCACCGGTGAAGGCGATTCCTCGATTAACTTCTGGTGCCTACGCTGGATGGAACACTCGCGCTCCCCCAGGTGGATAACGCTGCCCTGGGAGTCTGCCAGTATCTGGAACTCGATGTGGCGGGGGTGGGGCACGTATTTTTCAATATAGACATCGGCAAGGCCGAAGGTGGTGGTGGCGATGTTCTGCGAGGATTCCACAGCCTCGCGCAGGTCCTTCTCGGCGTTAACGATAATCATCCCGATACCGCCGCCGCCGCCCGAAGGTTTTATAATAACGGGATAGCCTACTTTGCTGGCAATATCCCGGGCTTTTTCATACTCGGTAACGCGTTCGTTGGTACCGGGAACCACCGGCACCCCGGCCTCCTTCATCTCGCGGCGGGCTTCTATCTTATTGCCCATCAGAGCGAGCACATTACTGGACGGACCGATAAATTTAATGCCTTCTTTCTCACAGGCGTAGGCGAAGTTGGGGTTCTCCGCCAGGAAACCGTAACCGGGATGAATCCCGTCGGCTTTACTTTCCTTAGCTATATTGATGACCTTCTTAATATTGAGATAGCTGTCCGTTGCCGGCGCCGGGCCCAGGTAATAGGCTTCGTCGGCGTATTTGGCGAACAGGGCGTCCTCATCCGCTTCCGAATACACGGCGATAGAGGTGATTCCCAGCTCCCGGCAGGCGCGCATGACACGGATGGCTATTTCACCGCGGTTGGCTACCAGTATTCTATTCATCATCGGGCTCCACCACCATCAATAAGTCTCCGTTGTTAACGACCTCACCCTGGTAGGTCATAATTTCTTTGACCACACCACCATGAGTCGATTTAACGTCGTTCTGCATCTTCATCGCCTCGATGGTCATCACCACGTCCCCGGTCTCTACCTTGTCGCCCACCTTTACTTTAACAGAAAGTATCATGCCCTGCATCGGTGAGGTTACCGCGCCGGGCGGCAGCTCAACCGGCTGCGCCGCTTTTTGGGCGCTTACAGTCTTGCCCATTACCCCGGCAACCTTGACATTAAACACCTCGCCGTCAACGTCCACGCTGAATTCCACGGGTAAATCTCCACCGCCACCGCCGCTCGCCGGCACCATGTCGGCCACAGAGGGAAGCTTCTCCTCCGTCATTTCTCCCTTGAGGAATTTCTCCGCCACCTGGGGATAGAGGGCGTAGGTGATAAGGTCTTCTTCCTTATTAAGAATACCCAGTTTTTGCGCCTCGGCCTTGAGCTTCTCCAGTTCCGGCACAAGCAGGTCGGCCGGGCGTACATCGATGGGTTTTTCGTCGCCGATTACCTGTTTCCTGACCTCCTCGTTTATCTCACCGGGCGGTCGGCCGTATTGACCCAACAAGTAATTTCTTACCTCCTGCGTTACCTGTTTGTAGCGTTCTCCGGCCAGTACATTCAGGACCGCCTGGATGCCCACGACTTGACTGGTTGGCGTTACCAAAGGCGGGTAGCCGAGGTCGGCGCGTACACGCGGTATCTCTTCGAGCACCTCGTTATATTTATCCATGGCGTTCTGCTCGCGAAGCTGGCTGACCAGGTTGGACAGCATGCCGCCGGGTATCTGGTGCAGGAGAACGTTAACGCTGGGACGGGTGGTCTCGGCGGTGAACAGCATCCGGTATTTTCCGCTCAGTTCGGCGAAGTACTCGCCGATTTCATACAGCAGTTGCAGGTCGAAGCCGGTATCGTAGGGGGTATCCTTAAAGAAGGCCGCCACGCTTTCGGTCGGCGGCTGCGAGGTGCCCCAGCCGAAAGCAGAGAAAGCGGTATCGAGCATATCTACGCCAGCGGTGGCGGCCGCGTAATAGCTGGAAGGAGCCATGCCGCTGGAGCAATGTGAATGGAGACTGATAGGGATTTTTGCCTTCTTCTTGACGGTGGTCACCAGGTCGATGGCGGCAGCCGGGGAGATAAGCCCGGCCATGTCCTTGATGCAGACGGAATCGCAGCCCAGGTCTTCCAAATCCTTGGCCATGTCGGCGAACTTCTCATTGGAGTGCACCGGACTGGTGGTATAACTGATGGTCCCCTGCACGTGGGCTTTATACTCCTTGGCTACCTCTATCGAAAGCTGCATGTTACGCAGGTCGTTGAGAGCATCGAAGATCCTGAAGACATCCACGCCGTTTTTCACGGAGAGGCGGATGAACTCCCGCAATACGTCGTCGGCGTAGTGACGGTAGCCGACCAGGTTCTGTCCGCGGAGGAGCATTTGCAGTCGGGTGTTCTTTACTTTTTCCCTGAGACTGCGGAGTCGCTCCCAGGGGTCTTCATTGAGGTACCTGATGCAGGAATCAAAAGTAGCTCCTCCCCACACCTCCAGCGAGAAAAATCCCACTTCATCAAGTTTTTCGGCAATGGGGAGCATGTCTCGGGTGCGCATCCTGGTGGCGATGAGGGACTGGTGCGCATCTCTTAGCGTTGTATCAGTAATTAATATACCCATTTATATCGCTTATATCCTTCCTTGTTCATACGAATGCCGGACAGACCGTACCATTGTAGCTGATTTGAAATTTAAATGAAAGTAGAGCTACTCAAGTATTCGTATTGACATGTGTGACCGGCAATGCTAATATATGAACTATAATACGTGTATTACCGTACGTAATTATAACTAATATTTTCTATAGTGTCAAGGTATTATTCTCTGGAGGAAAATGGAAAAGGGGCAGTGGACATTTCTTACAAATCACGGCAGGGTGTTTGGCTATATAAACAAACACCCTAAAAGTACCACCGAGGCTATTTCCCGGGAAGTGGGCCTTTCCCAGCGGGGGGTACAGAAGATAATCGCTGAGCTTGAGAAGGCGGGCTATGTCGCCAGACATAAGGAAGGCCGCTGTAACCGTTATATCGTCCATCCCGAGCTGCCGATGCGTCATCAGCTGGAGAGAGACCATGCCGTGGGCGACCTGCTTATGGCGCTTTGATATTATAGAAAAATGAGATAATTAGTCCGGCAGTCGTGAAGAATAATCCTCTAGGTTTTGTTCTGTTTTAAATCCGGTTTTCCCCCGTTGTAGTACGGCTCTTTGCTCTTTCTTTTGAAGTCGAGTAAAATCGGTATCATCAGTCCAACGGTTAAAAATAAGGTGAGTATATCGGTAATCGGGAACGCCACCCAGACACCGTCGATGCCCCAGAAGTGCGGGAATATAAGGACGGTGGGGAGCAAGAAAATAGCCGACCTCGCCAGGGAACTCACAATTGCCTGAATTACCTTACCGAGTGCCTGGAAGATGACCTGACCGACCATCATCAAGCCGATAATGGGCATGACGGCGAAGACACGCTTGGCGGCGTAAATGCTAACATCGATAAGCTCAACATCATCGGTGAAGATACGGAGGAACGGTTCCGGAGAGAAATACAGGACAAAAAAGGCCAGAGTGCTTATGACAGTCGCGTAAGTAATGGCAATCCTGATTGCCTTTAAAGCCCGGTCAAAACGCTTGGCGCCGTAGTTAAAGCCGAGAATCGGCTGAAGTCCCTGGCCGATGACCATGCCCGGCATCAGGGCGAACATCATGATACGATGAATGATACCGAAAGCCGCTATGTGAAGGTCTCCACCGTAGAAAACCAGCAGCCGGTTGACGAAAATGGAGGCGATGCTTCCGGTGAGGACCATCGCCAGGGCAGAGATGCCGATAGCCATGATATCTTTCATTATCTGCCACTGGATAATCAGGTTCCGCGAATGGATTTTCAGGAAGCTCTTACCGGAAAAATGATAGCTCAGGAAATATAACGATGAGATAAGCTGTGCTATTACCGTCGCCAGGGCGGCTCCCTGCACGCCCATGCCCAGGGGTACGATGAAGATAGCATCCAATATGATGTTTAATCCGGCGCCGATAATCATGCCAATCATGGGGACACGGGCATTCCCCTCGGCTCTTATCAGGGTGTTCATCGACATGGAGAAGGTCATGAAGAACATCCCGTAAAGAATAATCGTAAAATAATCGTGGGCGTAAGGAAGGATGGTGACCGATGCTCCCATCAGCCTGAGCCAGAAGTCGGGATTGGACAGACCGATAATCATGACAACGGCGGAGAGGATGACGGTGCCGCTGAATGCGTTGCCCAGGGCATGTTCGGCTCGGGGTATGTTATCGGTACCGATTAGTCGGGAGATAAGTGAAGCGCCGCCCATCCCCATCATCTGCCCGATGCCCATGGAAAGCATTTGAACGGGAAAGACGATGGAAAGTCCGGCGATACCGAGGGGACCAACCCAATGACCGATAAATATAGTATCGACCACGTTATACAGCGTCATGACGAACATACCCATGAAGGCGGGCAGGGTTAGTTTGAAGAGTAACCTGCCGATATGGTCGTCATTCAGCACGTTCTGTCGTCGGTCGCCCATCATTTTCTAATCATTACCCCCGTGGGTATTTTCAGTCGTTTGCTTCCACTTTAACCGGTTCCACCAGCTGACCCGGTGTCAGGGGACTTTCCTTGTCCTCTGGCTCCGATGTGGCAGCTTTCCGGAAATGCCTGATAATGGGTGATATCAGGAAAAGAATCAGGATAAAGGTGAGAAAGTCCGAGGCGGGGAATGAAAGAAATACGCCGTCGAGTTCCCAGGCATTGGACATTATATACACCAGCGGGATTAAGAATACCACCGGCCTGACAATGGCGGTGATAAAAGCCTGTTTCGCTTTGCCGATTGCCTGGAACATCTGCTGGCCCAGGTTGATGGCGCCCATCAGCGGCATGGACAGGAACATGAGTTTGGCTACATAGCCTCCGGTAGCAACTACCTCGGGATCGCTGGTAAATACCTTTATCAATGGTTCCGGGATGAAATAGAGTACCAGAAACACCAGAATGCTCAAAGCGGTCGAAGTGATTGCGGCTATAGAGATTGTTTTCAGAAGCAGGTGGTAGTGTTTGGCGCCGTAATTATAGCCGAGGATTGGCTGTGCTCCCTGCCCGATGACCATGCCCGGCATGATAGCGAACATCATGAGGCGCTGGACTATGCCGAAAGCAAAGAGGGCGTTATCACCGCCGTAAAAGATGACCAGTTTGATAAGTATCATCATGGATAGACTGGTGGCTACCGTCTGGGTAAAGGCGCCAATCCCGATGGCGAACATATCCTTGAGTATCTTGAAATCGGGCCTGAGGTTAGGGATACGGAGTTTCAGATAGCTGCTGCCGGTGAGATAATAGGCCAGCAGGTAAGCCATGGACACGAACTGTGATATTATGGTAGCTAGGCCAGCGCCCATGACACCCCAATCAAAAACAATGATAAAGAGCGCGCTGAGAGCAATACTGAGCGCGGCGCCAAGTATCATGGCGGTCATGCCGACCCGTGCATTACCTTCGGCCCGGGCGAAGCTTAACAGGGCCATGGAGAAGATGCTGAAAAACGAACCAGCGATGATGAAAACCAGATAGTCCTTGGCGTAGGGGAGGACGGCGTCGGAAGCACCGATGAGCCTGAGCCAGAAATCCATAAAGGGTAGAATGGCAATCGCCACGATTACATAAAGTATAATACTGATGCTGAAACCATTGCCAAGGGTTTTTTCCGCGTTAGTATTATCTCCGCCACCCAATTGCCTTGAAATAAGTGAAGCTCCGCCGATACCCACCATCATCCCGAAGCCATAAGCCAGCATTTGCAACGGGAAGACGATGGAAAGTCCGCCGATTCCCTCGGGTCCGACATAGTGACCGACAAATATCGTGCTGATAACGTTATACAGTGTCTGGACGAACATTCCGAAGAACGCCGGCATGGTAAGTTTCAAAAGCAGCGGGCCGATACGGTCGGTATTTAAAACGTTATGATTCCTGTTTTCCATAGATATAGTTGCATAATCCTTTTATAATACTGAGATTCTAAAAAACGCTGTAGAACGGTTGCTTACAGTTTTAAGAGTATATCGCGCAGGTTTCTCAGCGATGTTGAAAGAGTCTCTAATTCACTTTCATTAAGGTCGGAGATATATTCCCCAACAGCGTTAAAAATAACAGCCTCGTGTTTTTCCAGGAAGCTTCTACCCTTGTCCGTAAGCGTGATTTTAATCGTCCTGCGGTCGGCTGCATCAACATTCCTCTCCACCAGTTCCAGGTCGACCAGCTTGTCTATGAGGTGGGTCATCTGGGCTTTGGCAATCTGCAGCTTTCCACCGATTTCTGCCGGATGCAGTGTATTGTCTTCCTTTAATAACGTCATAATTTCAATATGTGGAAATTTGATATCAATGTCGATATCAGCCAGGGTAATATTAATCAGCTTACTCCGTATTATCCTGAAGACAAGAGGTGGTATTGAGAGTAAATCTACGGCTACTTTTTCCGGGATGTCGCTTCCCATATTCAATCCTCCTGATTTTTAGCCGGATATTGGTATACATAATAAATAATATACTTACTTAATAGTTTATATATTATATAGTATATAATATAAACTATTATTTACTAAATGTCAAGAGTCTTTTTTAAGAGTTTTATTGCATTTGGTTGGTGGTTACTTACCTCACCCCTGCCCCTCTCCAGCCGGAAACACTAATAGGACAACGTAAGTATTGCTGGCTGGAGAGGGGGACAAAGGGGGGAGAGCAACCAAAATTGACCAAAACCAAACAGAAACAACAAAACACCAGGCTATTTGACACTCGGATACGTACGGAATATGATAATTGGGGATATTTCTCAGAGAAGTCGTTCTAACTCGGGTATTTTCATGATAAACCGGAAATCATATCCGTATTTCCCCGGCTACGTTAATCGGTACTTCGGACGCTAAAGGAAAGGAAAAAGGGCAAATGGTCGGTATTACATCGATAGGGATATATTTACCCATATACAGGTTGAGTAGCGACGAGATAGCGGCAGTGTGGGCAGGCAGAAGTACCCGCGGTACCAAAGCGGTGGCGGGTTACGACGAGGACACCGTTACCATGGCGGTGGCGGCTGCTCTCGACTGTATGACGAGGGGTGGTATTGAGCCCGACGGGCTTTCTCTGGCTACCACCACGGCTCCCTACCGCGAAAAGCAGTCTGCCGCCATCGTGGCCGGTGCTGTCGACCTGCCGCCAGAGACCCGTACCGCCGATTTTACTAACACTCTTCGGGGTGTCACGATAGCCTTAAAATCAGCCATTGATGCCGTCAGCGCGGGTTCTTTAGGAAATGTGGTCGTCGCCGCTGCCGACTGCCGTTTGGGTGCCGCCAAGGGTACGCTGGAACAGGCGCTGGGCGACGGCGCGGCGGCGCTGATGATAGGCTCGAACGATGTTATCGCTGAAATCGAGGGCAGCTATTCCATTTTTAACGATTTCACCGATTACTGGCGGGCTGAGGATGATACCTATATCCGTACTACCGAACAGCGCTTCATCGACGAGGTGGGCTATCTGCCGACCATGCAGGAAGCTATTTCCGGTCTTTTAATGAAATACAAGCTTGATATTAATGATTTTTCCAAGATAGTCTACTATGCGGCCGATGCGCGGCAGCACGCCGCCCTGGCCAGGCAGATGAAATTAGATAAAGACAGAGTGCAGGACCCTCTTTATCAATCCATCGGCAATACCGGTACCGCAGCCGCACTGCTCCTGCTCATTGCCACCCTCGAAGAAGCCAGGGCAGGAGACCGTATTCTCTTCGTCAGCTATGGCGACGGCGCTGACGCTTTTATTATAAAAGTTACTGAAAACATACAAAAATTTCAAAATAATACGCTCGTGACCGATAAACTACCGGGGAAGATAGCCATCAATTACGGGCAGTACCTGACCTGGAAAAACCTCGTCGCCGTGGAGGCTTCGACCCTGCCGGAGCGTTCGGCGCTTTCTCTGCCCAGCCGCTGGCGGGAAAGACGGGCAATATCGGCTCTGTACGGTGTGAAGTGTAAGAAATGCGGCACGCCGCAGATTAACCAGATAGGACAGGCAATCCGGGTATGCGTCAACTGCCAGGCAAAGGACCAGTTCGAGGACTACAAGTTCTCGGATAAGAAGGGCAAGCTGTTCAGCTACGCCATCGACCAGCTGCAGCCCACGCAAAATCCCCCGGGCGTTAACGGCGTTATTGACTTTGATGAAGGCGGCCGGATTATCTGCGAGCTGACCGACTGCGAGCCTGATAAAGTCGAGGTGGGTATGCCGGTGGAGATGACTTTCAGGAAAATGTTCCGCAGTCGTGGTATCAATAATTATTTCTGGAAGGCGAAACCGGTAGATTAACTCGGTTCCTGTCATTCTGAGGGAGCGCAGCGACCGTGAGAATCCGGGAAAGGACGGGTAAAAATGCCCCGCCCCGAGATCCTTCGCTACGCTCAGGATGACACGAAATGGAGGCATATTAATGGACGGAATCAAGGATAAAGTCGCCGTCGTGGGCATGGGCTGCACCAAATTCGGGGAGCGCTGGGATAAGGGTGTTGAGGACCTCATCGTTGAAGCCGCCTACGAGGCTTTCGAGGATGCCGGCATCGAGCCCAAAGACGTTCAGGCGGCCTGGATAGGCACGGTGTTTTCCGGTCTCAGCGCCATTACGCTCTCACCGCTGCAGCTTCCCTATATCCCTATGACCCGGGTGGAGAACATGTGCGCCACCGGCTCGGAAGCTTTACGCGGGGCTTGCTATGCAGTGGCGGCCGGTGCCTGTGACGTTGCCCTGGCGGTGGGCGTGGAAAAGCTCAAGGACTCCGGCACCACGGGGGTGAAAGGACCCAGCGTCGTCGGGGACAACCAGGACGGCAGCTCGGGTATCGGCCCCGGCTACAGCGCCCCGGCTTCGTTCGCCTACCTGGCCACGCGTTACTTCCACGACTATGATATCAAGCCCGAAGAGGGCAAGAGGCTGCTGGCGCAGATTACCGTGAAAAACCACCACAACGGCAGTCTTAATCCCAAGGCGCATTTCCAGAACGAGCTTACGGTAGAGCAGGTGGTCAACGCTCCGATAATCGCCTGGCCGCTGGGGCTTTTCGATTGCTGTGGTGTCAGTGACGGCGCCTCGGTGGCGGTGGTTACCCGGGCGGACATG
>CAZCZJ010000059.1:0-14972 GCA_964503235.1 uncultured Dehalococcoidaceae bacterium
AAAAGGTGACCAAGCCCATAGTGTTTCTGGAGGTTTCTCTCACCCGCATATGGAATCCTGCCGGAATGCCGGATAAACCGCCCGAGCGTAAGTAAGGCGGAGGGTACCACAGGCAACGGTACGGAATACACGCAGGCTTCAGGTAATGAATGATGCATTAATATGCTTTTCCTGGTGCCGGACCCGTCATTGTATATAGGGAAAGGTGAGTAGACGGTGGTTATTCTACAGAAAAAGCCCTTAGACGCCCTGGGTCATCTGGTAGGACTTACCCTCGGTGGCGATGGACGGGGCAATAACCATCTCGGCCCGGTGCATTTCCCTGATATTAGCCGCCCCACAGAAACCCATGGCCGTACGCAGGGCGCCGACGAGGTTTTGTGTGCCGTGGGTAAGTGAGGTAGGCCCGAAGAGAAGCTGCTGTAATGAGGTGGTGGTCCCTACTTTTATACGCGTACCGCGGGGAAGGGCGGGGTGGGGATGTGACATACCCCAGTGATAACCCAGTCCGGGGGCTTCTTTCGTCTGAGCCAGCGGTGAGCCAATCATTACGGCGTCGGCACCGGCAGCGACAGCCTTGCATATATCGCCGCCCTTTTTCAATCCGCCGTCGGTAATGATGGGTACGTACCTGCCCGATTCCTCGTAATAGGTATCACGAGCAGCAGCGCAGTCGATAGTAGCGGTTATCTGGGGTACGCCAATACCGAGTACTTCACGACTGGTGCAGGCGGCACCGGGACCGACACCGACGAATACTCCGGATATTCCCGTCTCCATCAGCTCCAGACAGGCGGTATAGCTGACGCAATTACCGACAACGATAGGCATTTTAAGCTGCTCGGACAGCTCGGAGAAGATGAGACCGCGATAACTCTTGGAGATATGCCGGGCGCTGGTAACCGTGGACTGCACCACCAGAATATCGCCGCCAGCCTCGGATACAATGGGAGCGAGTCGCTTGGTATTGGCGGGTATCAGCGACACGGCGCAGATTACGCCAGCTTTCTTGATAGCTTCTACTCTTTCACCGACGAGGTTATCTTTAATCGGCTCGGTGTAGATTTTCTGCATCAACGCGGTTACTTCATCGTCAGACGCCCGGGATATTTCAGCAAGTTTTTCCGCAGGATTCTCATAACGCGCCTGAATTCCGTCCAGATTGAGAATAGACAGTCCGCCCAGTTTACCGAAAGCGATAGCAAAATCGACATCTACGACGGAGTCCATAGCGGAGGTAACAATAGGAAAGGAGAAGGTAAAGTCTTCAATACTGAAATCGGTAGAAGTCTGGTCAGGGTTGAGGGTAACATCTCCGGGCACGATGGCTACTTCATCAAATCCATAGGACTGCCTGAGTTGTTTGAATCTGTTAGTAGCCTTTTCACTGCACATCTGTGCTATTTATTATAACAAATATTTTTATAGCATTGCAACAAAAAAAGGAAACGATTTTTTTTCAAGGCGTTTGGGCATGCCACGAAACGAAAATACCATTGACAAGTGACCCGATACTTTATATAATTTTGCCACAAGAATATTTATTAAATTACAGGTAGAGTATAGTGTTTATCCTGTTCATGATAATAGGACTCGTCTTTCTCATCTCTGGTGGGGTGGGGCTTTTCATAGTTAATATCAACATGATAGTAGGCGACCACACCTGGATTATCGGTAATATTACTTTCTCGGTCTTTCTCGTCGTGGGTGTCTTGATACTGCTGTTCATGGCTATTTTCAACACAGAATTCGACTAGACAATCCCGCGTACGACTATTCCCACCACCTTTTCTAAACGAAACTCAACTGCGTGCAGGCTGGACAGGTTCAGGCTCGTGAGTTTATAATAATCAAGGTAAGGACAAGAATAATGCCGATTCTCTATGTTGTCGCCACCCCGATAGGAAACCTCGAGGATATTTCACTGCGAGCGCTGCGCATCCTCGGTGAGGTAAAGCTCATCGCGGCTGAAGATACCCGCAAGACAAAACGCCTGCTTTTAAGGTACGATATCAAGACCCCGATGACGAGTTACTTCGAGCATAACAAGATGATAAAGCTGGACTACCTGCTAAAGAATGATATAGCCCTTGTTTCCGAGGCGGGAATGCCGGGCATATCGGACCCCGGTTACGAACTGATTGCCGCCGCCAGCCAGCGTGGTATTCCCGTTATCCCTGTGCCGGGACCTTCGGCGGTAACGACGGCTCTGGCTGTATCAGGACTGCCGACGGACAGATTCGTATACATCGGGTTCTTGCCACACAAAGCCAACGAAAGAAAGCGGACTCTGAAATCGGTTATCGATGAGACGGGGACTATCATTGCCCTGGAAACGCCGCATCGGCTCCCAGCGGCGCTCGATGATATTCTAACAGTCCTCGGCGATAGGAGAATAGCGGTCTGCCGTGAGCTTACCAAGCTCCATGAGGAGATTTTCCGGGGAACGGTAAGTGAGGCTACAAAATATTTTATAAAACCGAAGGGAGAATTTACCCTGATTATCGAAGGCAGGGATAAAAAAGAGAAACCTGTTTTAACCAAAGACATAGAAAAACAGCTCCACGAACTGTACCTCGGCGGTGCCACAGCCAAAGAAGCCATCGCCGTGGTTTCCGGGGAAACGGGGCTTTCAAAGAAAGAGCTTTATAAAGCCTGGCTCAAACTGGACAAGGTCTGGGAAAGAGAGCGGGGCTCGTGTAAAAACGCGGAGAGGAGTAAATAAATGCGGCGAGGCTGTGTTTCTTTAGGCGAAATCAAATGTGACGAATGCCATAATACCATCCCCTACCCCAATCGTTACCTGGCTATCGACGAAAAAGATGGGGTAGAGGACGAAGAGGGCGAGACCCGGCGTTACTGCGTTGAGTGCTGCCTGAAAAAGGGCTATGCCCACTATAAAGAAGAGAAAGGTGAGCGGGTGCTGACCTTTTTCTAGGCCAGATGCCTTACCCTGATAATTACTGAACATGAGCGAAAAAATCTTCATCGGAGTTGCCTGGCCTTACGCCAACGGCTCACTTCACCTGGGACAGATTGCCGGCGCCAATCTGCCCGCGGATATTTTTGCCCGTTACCACCGTCTCAAGGGCAACGACGTCTTGATGGTATCCGGTTCCGACCAGCACGGCACACCGACGACGATTAAAGCCGAACAGGAAGGGAAAACTCCGCAAGAGATAGCCGATTATTACCAGCGGGAATTTCTCGAATGCTGGGAGAAGCTGGGGATTTCCTTCGACCTGTACACCACCACCGGCACCGAGAACCATACCGAAGTAGCCCAGGATATTGCCCTGAGGTTGCTGGAAAAGGGCTATCTGTACAAAAATACGGTATCGCAGGCATATTGCCCCCAGTGCCAGCGCTTCCTGCCGGACCGTTATATCGAGGGCACCTGCCCGCACTGCAACTCGGTGAACGCCCGGGGTGACCAGTGCGAAGCCTGCGGCAAAATGCTGGATGCCCCAGAGTTAATCGAAGCGCGCTGCCGCCTGTGTGGAACGCCACCCAAATATAAGGATTCGGAACAGTTCTTTTTTAAGCTTCCCGCTTTCAGGGACAGGATACTTGACTGGGTAAAAACGAAGACTTCCTGGCGGGCGAACGTGTTGAATTTTACCACCCGCTATCTGGAGGACGGCCTGATAGACCGGGCGTTCACCCGGGACATCGACTGGGGTGTGTCTATGCCGGTCGAAGGCTATGAAAACAAGCGTATTTACGTCTGGTTCGAGGCGGTTATCGGCTATCTATCCGCTTCCAAACAGTGGGCGAAGGAAATAGCCGGTGATGCGGAAAAGTGGCGTCCGTTCTGGGAGGACGGCGTCAAGAGCTACTACTTCATCGGCAAGGACAATATCGTCTTCCACACCATCATCTGGCCGGCGATGCTGATGGGTTACGAAGGCCTGGCTCTGCCCTATAACGTACCCGCCAACGAGTTCCTGACCATCGAGGGTAATAAGATATCCACCAGTCGAAACTGGGCGGTCTGGCTGCCCGACTACCTGGAACGTTATGACCCCGACCCGCTGCGGTATATACTATCCATCAATATGCCTGAAACCAGCGATACGGATTTCTCCTGGCGCGAGTTCGTGCGGCGTAACAACGATGAGCTTGTAGCCGCCTACGGTAACCTGGTGAACCGGGTGCTGACCTTTGTATACCGGAACTTTGACGGGAAAGTGCCGGAGCACGGCGAACTCGATGAAGCCGATAAATACCTGATGAATAATATAGACTCCAGTCTCGAAAAGGCAGGTGAGTATATTTCAAAATGCAATTTCAAGCAGGCAATAACTTCAACGATGGCGGCAGCCCGTGAAGTTAACCGTTACCTGGATGAAAAGTCGCCCTGGAAGGTAATTAAAGAGGACCGGCAGGCAGCCGCCGGCTCTCTTTACGTAGCCCTTTACGCAATATCGTGCCTGAAGACCGCTTTTTATCCCTTCCTGCCTTTCAGCTCCCAGAAAGTGCACGAATACCTCGGTTTCGACGGCAAGGTAGAGGAGCATGGCTGGGAATCCCATCCGCCCGAACCAGGTCAAAAGCTGCGGGAGCCCAAGCCTCTCTTCACCAAACTCGATGAGAGCATTATTCAAGAGGAGACAAGTCGAATTGGAACTTGACGAGATTTATAAATCCGTCCAGGGAGACCTGCTCGAGGTTAAAAATACGCTCAGGTCAATCAGCCAGATAGATATGCCCTGGCTTTCCGAGCAATTAAGCTATATCGTTAAGGAAACCGGCAAGGGAATCCGCCCGGCGCTGACGCTGCTATCCGGTCAGCTCTATCACTACGATTTAACCTACCTGCTGCCCATGGCTGTCTCCGTAGAGTTAATGCATACCGCTACTCTAGTCCATGACGACGCCATCGATAAGGCATCGACGCGCCGCGGCCAGGCAACGATGAACAGTATCTGGGGTGATGAAATTGCCATACTCATGGGTGATTATCTTTTTGCCCGGGCCGGGGAATACGTCTCGGATACACAGACACCGCGGGTTATCAAACTCTTCTCACATACCCTGGGGACTATATCCAGCGGTGAGATAAGCCAGTTCCGGGGGGCTTTCATAATTAACCAGGACCGCGACCATTACTTTCACCGTATCTACGGAAAAACAGCCTCGCTGTTTTCGCTTTCAACACAGTCGGGCGCTATCCTCAGCCAGGCACCCGAGGAATCGATAACCATAATGAAGGAATACGGCGATAATCTCGGCATAGCCTTCCAGATAGTGGATGATATCCTCGATTTTACCAGCACGGAAACCGCCATGGGTAAACCTGTGGGCTCGGACTTGCTCCAGGGCACACTTACCCTCCCGGCATTAATGCTTCTGGAGCGGTATCCCGATGATAATCCCGTAAAGAAGCATTTTGAGACTAGAGACAAGAAATACGTAAGCCAGGCGATAGATATGGTGCTGAATTCATCTATTATCGATGATTGCTACGAGGTAGCCAGAGAATACAGTCAGTCCGGCTGCCGGAACCTGCACCTACTCCCGGAAACCGAGAGTCGTCAGGCGTTCTACGGGCTGGGCGAATACGTTGTCAAGCGGAAAGAATAGACTGCCTAAAGATTAATCCCCCGTCCAGATACTACCGTCAAGATAGGTCTCTTTTTTAGCGGTGGGTAGTTTCTCTTTGAACAGGTCGATAATTGCCTGGCTGGCAGCAAATCCCTCGCCGCGATGGGCGGCAGCGACTGCCACCACGAGATTGATATCTCCCACGTCAAGCTTGCCCACCCGGTGGTAGATGGCCACATTGTTCACCGGGAATTTTTGCCGAATCTCATCGGCGATATCACGGAGTCTATCCTGCGCTTTACCATCGGAATCAGTGTATTCCACCGAGAGGACAGACTTGCCGCGCGATTCTTCACGGATTAACCCGACATAGGTTACGACACAGCCGCTGCTGGCAGTCCCGGCCAGATTGACCACCGTATCGGGAGAGATGGGCTGACTGGTTATTTGGACTAATTTAGCTTCATCCATAATCGGATACACCGGATTACAGCAATTGACAACAGGCATAGACTTAACTGTTATCTATTAAAGAAGTTATAAGCTATATTCTAGAAGTCTTTAATCAGGTCCCGTCGGTGTCTGCTTGGGCACGAGCCGCGGGACTCCCGGTGCCTTCTTGGGTTTAGGTGCTTTTTCAGCTTCACCGACCGGCTTTACCGGTGCGGGTATCTTTTTCTTCGCAATTTCATAGTCAGGTGTTGGCATTCCCATATCACTGAAAACCTTTTCCAGCTCTTTACCCTCGAGGGTTTCCTCCGAGATTAGCTTCTCAGCCAGTTTCTTCAGTTCTGTTTTGTGCTCGGTCAGAGTCTTCATAGCGACGTTGTAAGCATCGCTGATAAGCTTGCTTATTTCACGATCTATCTCCAGGGCAAACCGCTCACTATAGTCCCTCTGCTCCGATATCTCCCGTCCCAGGAAGACCATTTCCTGCTTGTTTCCGAATGTCCTTGTGCCGAGTTTATCGCTCATCCCGAAGTCCATTACCATCCGGCGGGCATAAGCGGTTACTCTTTCAATATCGTTATGGGCTCCGGTTGTCCTCTCTTTGAAGATAAGATCTTCTGCGGCGTGGCCGCCGAGCAAAGTCGCCAGGGTATCCTTGAGCTGCGAACGGGTTGTTAAATACCGATCCTCCGCGGGGAGTTGCTTGGTATAACCCAGCGCCATGCCACGTGCTACGATGGAAATTTTATGAACCGGGTCGGCGTGAGGCAGTATTCTGGCAACAATGGCGTGCCCGGCTTCATGATAGGCAATTACTTCTTTTTCCTTGGGACTGATTTTGCGGCTTCTCCTCTCAGGCCCGGCCATCACCTTATCAACGGACTCTTCGAAGTCTCTCATCTCTATCGACTTCTTGTTACGCCTGGCTGCTAAAATAGCCGCCTCATTCACCAGGTTCGCCAGGTCGGCACCGCTGAAACCGACCGTACCCTTGGCGAGAACCTCAAGGTTAACATCTTTATCCAGCGGTTTCCCGTTGGAGTGTACTTTCAAAATGGCTATTCGCCCGGTGATATCCGGTTGGTCTAAAATGACACGCCGGTCAAAACGTCCGGGTCGGAGCAAAGCTGGGTCGAGTATATCGGGGCGGTTGGTGGCGGCAATGACGATAACGCTGGTATTGGTATCAAAGCCGTCCATTTCCACGAGAATCTGGTTAAGGGTCTGCTCACGCTCGTCGTGACTGCCGCCCAGTCCGGAGCCGCGTTGCCGTCCAACGGCGTCAATCTCGTCGATAAACACGATGCAGGGGGTATTACGCTTAGCCTGCTCAAAAAGGTCACGTACCCTGGAAGCACCGACGCCGACAAACATCTCGACAAACTCACTGCCGCTGATATTGAAGAAAGGCACGTCAGCCTCACCGGCTACGGCACGCGCCAGTAATGTCTTGCCCGTACCGGGCGGACCTACCAGCAGTACGCCCTTGGGTATACGCGCTCCCAGAGACTGGAATTTCTCCCGGGACTTGAGGAATTCCACCACTTCCTGCATATCCTGCTTGGCTTCTTCCACACCGGCAACGTCATCGAAGGTAACGGTAACCCGGTTAGCCGGAAACAGCCTGGCTTTACTCCGCCCGAAGCTCATCGCCTGGTTATTGGCACCGCGTGCCTGGCGGAATAGGAAGAACAGTAATGCGCCGAATATCAGCAGCGGGATGAAGTTAATCAATACACTCCACCCGAACCCCGACGGGGGGTCCACGTCTATTACTATATCGCCGGGAACGAATCCGTTGATATCGAGGATACTGGTACCAGCCTCCTTGACCGACTCCAGCTTGGTACCATCAATCAGAGTGATAAGCAGTTTCTCTTCATCTACCTCTATCTTATCGATTTCGCCGTTCTGCGACATCGTAATAACCTGACTCAGCGGTACTTTGTCACGGCTTTCCGAACCGGGCAGAAGAAATGAAAAGAGGACGACAAACGCCACCAAAACGGTAATATATATCAAGCTATTTCGCTTCCAGTTCGATTTCATACCATACCTCAAAGAGTAAAAATACTTTTCTACCGCATATATTATACCATAAAAATAGTTAAAGAGAAGTTAAGAAAAAGGAATATTTTAGTATTTTATGTCCAGTACCCCCGAATAACATGGTTTATTATACGGCTGTAAGCGGAATTGACAATAGCCTTCGGGCTGATTATAGTGTCAAATAATAGTATGAAATTCTGCCGATTGCAGGAATGAGGGAGATGGTGATGAATACGACTACGGAACCAACCGAGATAACATCGCTTCCCAGGCTGAATGAGCAGAGTCCCGATGACCTGTTTATCTGCTGCGCCAGTTTCGAAGAAAGATGCCTTTCCAGCGCCGCCACCATGGGTGTTGACTTTCTGACGAAGTATGCCGTCATCTTCGTGGTCGAGGACCCCCAGTTTAAAAAGCAGATTGAACATAATATGTTCCGTTTACAGACGGAACTGAGGAAAAAGACCACCGAGGGGATATTCGTCGTTACCTGCCAGAAAGGGAACCCTGTTGAAGGCGTGGACCAGCTGGAGGGCATCCTCAACCAGTGCAAACTGAACACCGAAAAGGGGCCTTTCATTACCGTAGATATCAGCGGAATGACCAAGATATACCTGCTGGAACTGCTGCACTACCTGGTAACCGAAAAGAAAATGGGGATGCCACGCTTATTGCATACCACGCAGAAGTACCTGCCTACCAAACTGACCCGCGGTATAGAGCAGATAACTACCATACCGAATTTTTACGGAAGTCCTTCACTAGACAAGGAGACGGCCCTGGTACTGTTTCTGGGATTTGAGCCAGACCGAGCCCTTTCGGTATGGAAGCAGTATAATCCCGCCAGGACGATAGCCCTCATTACCAATCCGCCGCGACACGGAAACACCGATTACCTGAAGTACGCCCGACAAAATAACGCCGAACTGCTTTCGCTGCCTTCGGTAACTGTGCAAGACGCGCCTCCGGATAATCCTCAGGTCGTCCGCGATGTACTAAAGTCTATCCACGCCGAGATAAAGGACTCACATAACATGGTTATAGGGCCGTTCGGGACGAAGTCACAGGTTATCGGGGTCTTTCTTTTCTGGACGGAACATCGCGGGGTACAGGTAATTTACTCTTTTCCGGCAACGTATACCAGGTCTTATCTACGGCGTCAGCCTGGCGCTACATTGGTATTGCCCGCTGCCCTGTAGCTTCTTTTTTAAGGTAGAAGACAGAACAACGGGCAATATAGTATTACCTTATGTTATTATATACGCCGGCCTCGATTGAACCAGAGCCAGAAATATTCAATCGGTCAATGAATCGGCCGACTCCAGAATTAACTCCTGAGGTTCCTCGGCGGCTGCCATAAGTCTATCGAATTCAGGTTCATTCCTCCTTAATAACCTGAGGCAGGCATGAACTACCTTGGAATCGTAAAGAACGCCACTCGTCTGTGATATTTCCTGCAGGGCTTTATTTAAACCCAGCGGCGGGTGGTACGGACGGTGAGAAGACATAGCCTCAACAACATCAGCTACTCCCAGAATCCTGGCTTCGATAACGATTTCCTCTCCGGACAGATGGTACGGATATCCCGAGCCGTCTATTCTTTCATGATGCTGGAGAATAGCCTTGGTTACCGGCCAGGGAAAATCTATCTTCTCGAGGATATCATAGCCCACCTGGCAGTGGTTAGTGATAATGCTAAACTCATTCGGGGTTAATTTGCCAGGCTTGTTGAGAATCTCGGCGGGTACGGCGACTTTGCCGACGTCATGAAGGAGTCCAGCGACATGAATCCCCATTACCTGCCACTCGGGAAGTCCCATTTCGCGGGCAATAGCCCGCGCCAGCTCCGCCACCCGCCGCTGATGACCGGCGGTATACGGGTCTCTGGTTTCGACTACCAGGGATACAGCGTGAATTACTCCGTCCAAAGCCTGCTGCAGCTCGTTGTGTCTCTGTTTTATATTGGCATACTGATTGGCGTTCTCAACATTGTTCGCGATATTGTCAGCAACTTCCTGCAGTAACCCCCTTTCTTCATTGGTGTAAGACGCGTGAGATATTTTACTGCTGAGAAGCAGCATACCGGCCAAATCCCTTTCGCCTTTCAGGGGCACCAGCATTTCGATACTATTTTTCTCCAGAGCCTGACGGTCACTAGCGCTCAAACTTACCAGCGATGGAATGACATTCATATCATTGCTATCGAATATCGTATCCTGCTGCTTCATGGCCGATACCAGAAGACTGCTGGAGTAGAAAAAGAGCCTCCCTTTCCCCTTGTATCCGCAGTAGGCATAAGTGGCATAATTACCAGTTATAGGCGACGGTAGTAATAAATAAACACCCTGGCTCTGCATACCGTTAGCAATAGCCGTGACCAGCGACGAGGAGAGATGTTCCAGGTCGAGTTCACTTTTCATTTTCTGATTTAATTGCCTTAACGTCTGGATATGGTCATACCTTTCACCGAAGAACCACCTGTCTACGGTACACTGCAACCTCGTGAGAACGGGCTGAAAGACAGAGGCGGTAAAAAAGACCATCACGAGTGTTAGGGTGAGATAGAGGGGGCTCATGAAATCCTGAAAGAGATGATTTACCAGATAAAAGAAACTCCCGATTATACCGAAGATAATTACACTTGTTAGTGAATACGTAGCGCCTTTCCTGAGGACTACCTTGATTTCCAGGAGGTTATATTTGAGCATCGCCACCGTAGCGGCGACACAAAAGAGAATAACACCGATGATACCCAGAGGATACATATGAACCCCAAGGGTGGTCAGATAGTCGGTAGTAACGCCAAAGAACAGCGCACCGATACCGACGAGGATATACTGAGCGCGTACCCGGTCATCAAAAATGCGAGCACGCCGACTGTGCTTTACCAGCATAATCGCGCTGAAAATAATAGGCACGTAAGCACAGAGAAGATACAGCGGGAAGAGAGGTCCGATAACCGGGGCTTTCCCGTACCACATCGACTGCATACCCTCAACAATAAGCCCCGTGGGAATAAGGCACAGCACAACTAGATATGATATATAAACCGGGTACATAATCCGCTTGCTGTGTTTAGTACCGGTGAGAGCACTGGTAAACCGATAGAAGAACAGGGCACCGCTCAACATGGCTAAAAAGACGAGTTCTTCCCAGATTAAGGCGCTGGTCATATCAGAAGCCAAACGCATCATAAAAATGCAGAAGCCCCACAAAGTCATAAAGACAAGGAATAAAGCAAATGGCCTTCGGGCAATGTGTTTCTTGCCGCTTACCATCAGGATTACCAGTAAAGCGAGGCAGAAGACTACTTCAATTATCGGGATGATTAAATACATAACTTCTATAGCTCTCTAAATACCTGTTCAATTACGTTGCAGAACAACTTATAGCTACGATACAGCTATTGGTGTATTCTCTTTTACACTCGTGAGTTCGCTGATAACGTCGTCGGGGGCATTCATTCTGGGCGGCCGGCTTTGTACCAGGTCCGCACCATTTTCCCGTCTCTGGCGATAGAAGTTATTGAATGCCCCGGAAGGCAATACCGTGACTTCAAGCGGTTCAATATCCATAGTGGTTGCCAGGTCACGATAACCGGGATCGACTTTCATCAGTTCGTCGTGCACCGCCAGAGCGAGCTGCTCCGGTCGGAATCCATTGTTGGACTCGATATAGAGGTGAAGTGCCAGCTTTCCTTCTTTTATTTCCTTACGGATAGTCCAGTCTTCATAATCAATATTTGAGCCAGCAATGGCGGCGGTGACCGTTTTTTCGCTTATCCTGGTGAAGCCAGCGATATCAATCAGGTCATCAGCCCTGGCTTCAAAGAGCATTTGCGGCAGGTGAATCCCGGTTGCTTCATCCTCCAGCGCGATAATACGGATGAGATGCCCGAGACGGTAGCGGATGAAAGGCATCCGGTAGAAGCTTGTGATGACGATTTCATAACACTGACCGACCTGAACATCAGGCAGAAGAACGGTACGCGGCTCGTAGAAAGCATCTTCTTTAGTCTTCTCCCATTCCGATTCCGGTATAAATTCGTAGAAATTGGAATGAGGGAGAAAAGTCATTCCCTGGCGACTCCAGCTTTGAAGAGCCATGATGCCAGCCTCAGTGCAAGCATGGAACTCATACGGGTAGGCACCCCAGTATTTATATACCAGGTCGCGGTAAATGCTGGTATCTATACCCCAGCCGATAAGAGCTTTCAGCGTCCAGATGTCCTTGGGTAAAATACCCCTGTTTTCAACCTTGCTTTTCAGAAATGCCCGGAAAAGACGCATAAATTCCCCGGGATGACCAAGGTGACGAGAAATTTTACCCCCTTTCGACATCTTGTTGAATTCATTTCCTGTTTTAACGAGAACGCTGGTCATGGACATGAGGATGTCCATGCCGGTCCGTAAGGACATCTCAAAGCCTTTAGTGACTTTTTCTCTGAAATCCATGCCGTCAAGTGTATCGGGCGACATGACCGGCCTGAGATTAAAAAGCTGGCTGGCCCCGGAAGCCAGAATTCCCGAAAGATAGGGGGCGGGGGCAACATTAAAAAGGACGCGGTCGCCTTCCATAATCGAGCTTTGCCCTCTTTGTTTGGAGCAAGCCAGTATCAGCACCGACATCAGGTTATCCATGGTGCGGTTATAGGCTTCGTGAGTATAGGGTACTCTCTTACTAACACCACCAGAACCTGAGGTATTCGCCCAGAGATACGGTTTCTCGGGAAGGGTTGTTTCGTCACCGGGATCCAGCTCCGGCAAATAGTCCTTATATGTGGTTGACGGGACGATACCCCGGAACTCATTAACGCTTACCGGTACCCTTTTTCCCAGCAGCCTTCTCCCCAGAGAGCAGTTGGTGATTTGAGAGAGCTGTTGCAGCAGCAGCGATTCCTGGATTGACATGAACTGATCAATATCAATATCAAGAAAGCCGCAGTATTTTATCCATACCCGGTCGTACTCCGATTTAATCATCGGAAACCGGACACCCGGTACCAGCCCCCCTTTTTTTGGGGAGATATCGGGACTGCCTTTTTTTCTGCTCATTTTTACCCCTTTATTCAGGTTAAGTCTAGGAATATCACCTCAAAAGAACATCACAATTTACGGCACAGGTCTATCAAAAACCTCACAAGAACGATACAAAAAAAATAACCGAGACATTTACATTACTAGAATCAGTCGTTATTCAGGTCGGAAACGCCTATCGGGAGCCTGCACGGCGGGTAGATAGTCGGGCTTCAACTTGACAAAAATGAGCATACTGGTGTAGATTTTTAAGGGATTGCATAATATCAAAGTGTCTCAAACAAAGTTTTCAGCTATTTTTTCAGCTTGGCACGTCCAATAAATACGCAATAGATAGTAACCACGGTTATTAATTACGCATCCGAATATTTTGAAGGAGAATAATTGAAATGTCCGATGGAAGTGGCAAGAAAGTCGATGTGAAACCGGATAAAACAGTAATCAAAGCTTTAGCCCTCGGGGGTTTGCTGGGCGGCGGGGGTGAGTGTGCCGTAGATGTTAAAAACGGCAAGGTAATCAGAATCAGACCGTTTCACTATGACTGGAAGTACGACCGTGAATCCTTCCGACCGTGGAAAATTACCCGCAACGGTAAGGAATACAAACCCCTCTTCAAATCCGTTCCATCGCCGTTCTCACTGGCTTACAAGAAAAGGACCTTCTCGCCCAACCGTATCAAATACCCACTCAAACGCGTCGACTGGGACCCTAATGGAGAGAGAAATCCGCAGAATCGCGGCAAGAGCAAGTACCAGAGAATTTCCTGGGAAGAGGTTTCTACACTGCTGGCCGACGAGGTAAAGAGAGTACATAAAGAGTACGGGCCGCTGGCGATACTGGTACAGGGAGATGGCCACGGCGAGTGCAAGACGATTAACACCCCGCACGGTCATTCCGGAAGGCTTTTCGATATGATGGGCGGTTTCACCCAGCAGGTGAGGAATCCCGATAGCTGGGAAGGCTGGTACTGGGGCTCCAAGCATGTCTGGGGACAGGGTATTCAGGGTATGATGGACCCCGCCAATAACATTATCAAGGACATGACCGAAAACTGCGACATGGTCTTATTCTGGGGCGGCGACCCCGAGACCACTCCCTGGGGATTCACCGGACAGTGCGCCACCCGCCTCTGCTACTTCTGGACGGAGGTCGGCATCAAGCAGGTCTATATCTGCCCCGACCTTAATTACGGCGCCGCTGTCCACGCCGATAAATGGATTCCGATATTGCCCAACACCGACGCTGCTCTACAGCTGGCGATTATCTATATCTGGGTAACCGAAGGCACCTATAATAAAGAATACGTCGAAACACATTCCGTCGGCATGGACAAGGTCGAGGACTATGTCCTCGGTAAAGAAGACGGCATACCCAAGACACCCGAGTGGGCTTCGCGTAAGTGCGGCGTACCGGAGTGGACGATTAAAGCGCTGGCCAGGGACTGGGCCAAGAAGATTGTATCCATCGCCCACTACTTCGGCGGCTCTTACGTACGCGGCCCCTTCTCCCACGAGCCAGGTCGACTGGAGTGTATCCTGCTCGGCATGCAGGGACTGGGCGGGCCCGGCGTTCACCAGAGCCAGATAACCTATACCGGTATGCCCCGGGCGGAGGGCCTGCGCAGCACTCGCTTCTTCAATCCCGAGCTCAGCGAGCGCATCACCAAGCCCGTCGCTACCACCATCCTCGCCTGGGGGAAGCAGCTCATCCCCAAGACCTGGATACAGCAGGCCATCGATGAGCCACCGCTGACATTCTACGGCAGCGGCGCCAT
Source organism: uncultured Dehalococcoidaceae bacterium (assembly GCA_964503235.1). Taxonomy (GTDB): domain Bacteria; phylum Chloroflexota; class Dehalococcoidia; order Dehalococcoidales; family RBG-16-60-22; genus W425. The sequence continues at coordinate 14,857 of CAZCZJ010000059.1, forward strand.
CGAGACACCGACCGAAGACCAGTTCATCAAATATACCTATCCGTTACCGAAAGAAGAAGGCGGCACCGAGATACATATGATATGGACGGATACCCCCTGCCGCATTACCTGCTGGA
>CAZCZJ010000060.1:0-10805 GCA_964503235.1 uncultured Dehalococcoidaceae bacterium
CCGGCCTGTGCGGCTCCTACAACTGGATGGACTGCAAGGCCGCCTACGAAATCAATCCCACCGGACCCAACCAGCCGGTGCCCAAGGGCGATACCATCGATGCCAAGCTGGGACAGTGGAAGGGCGTCAACGCATTCGTAGAGCAGGCTTCCCGGGGAAAGATAGACCACTATAACTTCTACAGCATCGTCAACGACCCCATGACAACCTGCGGCTGCTGCGAGGCTATTGCCGCGGTGCTGCCGCTATGCAACGGCATCATGACGGTCAACCGCGACTATACCGGCGAAACTCCCTGCGGCATGAAATTCACCACACTGGCCGGGACCATCGGCGGAGGATTGAGCACGCCGGGGTTCGTGGGGCACGGAAAATACAATATAACCCAGAGAAAATTCATCGCTGCCGAGGGCGGACTGTTGAGGATGGTCTGGATGCCCAAGATACTTAAAGAGGAAATCGGCGAACGGTTTAACGCCAGAGCCACCGAACTGGGCGTACCCGACCTCCTGGATAAAATTGCCGATGAAACGGTAGGAGTTACCGAGGAAGAGATACTCCCGTTCCTGCAGGAGAAGGGTCATCCCGCGGTTACCATGGATCCGATACTGGGATAAAACAATTACAGGGAGAGTTTGAGAGGGGCTTCGTCCCTCTCATCAAGATCTTCCCTCTCCTCTTGCTAAGGGGAGAGGGATAAAGGGTGAGGGGTTAAATAATAAGATACTAGATTATCTTGGGAAAGGAGACCAGTTATGGCACTATCTGGAATTGAGATTTTTAAATTGTTACCCAAGACCAACTGCGGCGATTGCGGCGTACCGACCTGCCTTGCCTTCGCGATGAGTCTGGCGGCGGGTAAAGCCGAGTTAAGTAAATGCCCGCATGTTTCCGAGGAAGCCAAGGCACAGCTATCGGAGGCCTCAGCGCCGCCGATCCTGCCGGTAACCATCGGCACGGGCGACAAAGCGCTGAAAATCGGCGGTGAGACGGTAATGTTCCGCCACGAGAAGCGATTCGAAAATCCGCCCGGTATCGCCATCCTTATCAGCGACGCCATGGACGACGTCGAGGTAAAAGCCAGGCTGGAGAAGTCCCGAACGCTGGAATACGAGAGGGTGGGAATGACCCTGAGCACCAACCTGGTAGCCCTGAAAGCGGAATCGGGTGACGCCGCCAAGTTTACCGCCCTGGTCACCAAGGTCAAAGACGGCAGCGACGCCAACCTGATACTTTTGAGCGATAACGCCGATGTCCTGGCGGCCGGGCTTACAGCCTGCGCCGACCGCAAGCCGCTGCTGTATGCCGCCACCAAGGATAACGTGGACGCTTTGGCAGCCCTGGCCAAGGAGAATGGTTGCCCGGTAGCCGCCAAAGCCGACGGACTGGAAGAACTGGCCGCCCTTACCCAAAAACTGGATGCGTCAGGACTGAAAAACGTGGTCATTGATTCCGGGTCCAGAACGGTCAAACAGGCGCTGGAAGACCAGATAGTCATCAGGAGCGCCGCCCTGAACAAAAAATACAAACCGCTGGGCTACCCGACCATCGTCTTCCCCGCCGAGATGACCGACAATCCCATGAAAGAAGCGCTCATTGCCTCCGTATTCATTGCCAAGTACGCCGGCATCATCGTCCTTTCCGATTTCCAGGGAGAGAGCCTGTTTCCGCTGCTGGTGGAGCGGCTGAATATCTATACCGACCCGCAGCGACCGCTGGCGACCAAGCAGGGCATTTATGAGATTAATAATCCGACGGAGAATTCACCGCTGATGGTCACCTCCAACTTCTCCCTGACCTACTTCATCGTCTCCGGTGAGATAGAGAACAGCAAGGTGCCCAGCTATCTTTTCGTTCAGGATACGGAAGGACTTTCCGTGATGACTTCCTGGGCGGCCGGGAAATTCTCGGCGGATATCATCGGGCCGGCTATTAAGAAGAGCGGAATCGTAGATAAAATAAAGCACCGCAAGCTGATAATACCCGGATACATCGCCGCCGAGAGCGGCGGGCTGGAGGAAGAGCTGCCGGGCTGGGAAATCATGGTAGGTCCCAGAGAGGGCGCCCATATCCCGGGTTATCTGAAAACATGGCAACCATAAGGGAAAAATAAGGAGGAAAGATGATCCTGATCGGGGAAAACCTAAACGTTATGTCCCATACCCTCGGTCCCGCTCTCAGGGAGAAGAATGCGGGACCGATAGAGGAAATGGCTAAAGCCGAGACAGCGGCCGGGATTGACCTGATTGACCTCAACATCGGGCCGGCCCGCAGGGGCGGCGACGAGCTGATGTCCTGGGTGGTTGATACCGTCCAGGGTGTTACCGATAAAATGATGTCCCTAGATACCACCAACCTGGATGCCATGGAGGCCGGACTTAAAGTCAAGAAAAACAACGTATTGATGAACTCGGTGTCCCTGCAGACGAGTCGCGTCGACCGGGGGCTGGAACTGGCCCTGAAATACGACGCCGACCTTATCGGACTGCTCTGGAGCAATGACGGGATGCCGCGCGACGTTAACGAAAGAGCCATGCATACGGTGGACTTCGTCTATAAAGCCAACGAAGCGGGCATACCCAACGAGAGGATATGGATAGACCCGATTGCCAGCCCGATATCGGTGGAAATCAACCAGGTCAAAGCCTGCGTGGAGTTCATGGGCATGCTGGGAGAGATTGCTCCGGGATGTAAATCTACGGTAGGTCTTTCTAATGTTTCCAACGGCGCTCCCGACAAGCTCAGGTGCTGGCTGAACCGGACCTACATGATAATGCTGATGCGTAACGGGCTGTATTCGGCGATTGTCGACGCCTTTGACGAGGACCTGATAAAAATAGCCAGGGGAGAGCGACCGGACATCGTGGAACTGGTACATAAGATAATGGACGGCGATACCCCGGATATCGCCTCGCTGCCCAAAGAAATGGCGAACTACGCCAGGACGGTGAGAGTACTCACGGGAGAATCGCTCTATTCCGCCTCGTGGCTCGAGGTGTAATATGTCATTGCTTCGGGTTGCACCCTCGCTACGACAGGTTGTTAAAAAAATAAAAAGCGTGTATTGATATGGCAAGAGAACGCCTAACGCTACCGGAACAAAACGTACGGGATTACGCGCATGAGCTTGCCCATACGCTCGCCCGCCGGCAACTGGCCGCCATAAAAGATATACAAAAGCAGTGCCGGAACAGCGGCACCGAGTATCTTGCCTCCGAAAAAGCAATACATATCGATTTTCTTAATCAGTCATATAAAATAAGCTACCCCGACGGCGAAGTATTTTACAGAACCGGTGAGGAAACCGTTCCCATCAAAGATAAAATCCTGATACTGGACTATTTCACCCGCGCCAGCGGGAATACGCTTACCGGTAAGCTCATTACCTACAAGGAGCTGCACGACGGCCTGAACTACTTTGCCGTCTTCCACAAGAGGGCGATACAGCCTTTCGTGACATTCTTCGGCGATAAACCTTCAGAGCTTCTTAAGATAGCCGAAATTTTCGGCGGGCAGCCAGCGGACTACGGCGATGCTGCCGTCATGATTGAGGCCTTCAGCCGGGTGCCGATAACGATTGCCCTATGGCGCGGCGACGACGAATTCGGACCCGAAGGCAGTATCCTGTTCGACAGCACCGTTTCCGAATACCTGACCAACGACGATATCCACGCGCTCTGCGAAGGCATAGCCTGGAAAATGGTCAGGGCTCTAAAAGACAGGAGGTGATAGTCCTGGCAGTTGATAGTTTAACTAAAGCCGATGTCGAAGATAAAATGAAAGCCCTTTTCTCGCGGCATAACGGTGAGAAGCAGGAGCTAATTCCCATCCTCCAGGAAACCCAGGGACAGTTCCGCTATCTTCCAGCCGCCGCCATGAAGGAAATAGCCAGGTTTTTACGTATGCCGGAAAGCACCGTTTACGGTGTAAGCACCTTTTACGCCCAGTTCAAGCTGACGCCGCTGGGCAGGAAAATCATCAGGGTATGCCGCGGTACCGCCTGCCACGTACGCGGGGCATCCAAGGTCCTCAGCGAGATGGAGAAACAGCTGGGCATCAAAGCGGGCGAGACCACCGACGACCTGGAATACACGCTGGAGACGGTCGCCTGTATCGGCGCCTGCGCTCTGGCGCCGACTATGACCATCGAAGGCGAAACCTACGGTAAGATGACGACGAAAAAAGTTGCGGAGGTTTTAGGTGACAGAAACAAAGCCAAGCAACAAAAATAAACAGACAATATTAGTATGCCAGGGCACCGGTTGCGTATCCGGGAAATCACTGGAAATAACGGCAGCCTTAGAAAAAGCCGTCAGCGAGCTGAAATTGACGGGAGTTAAAATAGACTTCACCGGTTGCCACGGCTTCTGCGAACAGGGACCCGTCGCCATCGTGGAACCGGAGGGTATCTTCTATACTCACGTAGGTATCGACGACGCCCGGGAAATCATCGAATCGCATATCCGGGACGGGAAACCGGTAGAACGTCTCTTCTATAAAGACCCCGCTACCGGAGAAGCGGTACCGAAGTACGAGGATATTAAATTCTACAGTAAACAGCAGCGAATCATCCTGCGTAACTGCGGGCACATCAACCCGGAAAGAATCGATGACTACATCAACACCGGGGGCTACGAGGCTTTAACCAAGGTCCTCAATGAAATGACCCCGGAACAGGTTATCGACGAGATAAAACGCTCCGGCCTGCGCGGCCGCGGCGGGGCGGGTTTTTCCACCGGGACGAAGTGGGAGTTTTGCCGCAACGCCGTCGGCGACCAGAAGTACATGATATGCAACGCCGACGAAGGCGACCCGGGCGCTTTCATGGACCGCAGCACCATGGAGGGCGACCCGCATACCGTCATCGAAGGGATGACCATCGCGGCTTACGCCCAGGGCGCATCCGAGGGTTATATCTATATCCGGGCGGAATACCCACTGGCGGTCAAACGCGTCAGGATTGCCCTGGAGCAGGCCGAGGAAAGAAACCTGCTGGGCGACAATATTTTGAGGTCGGGTTTTAACTTCCACATCCACGTCAAGGAAGGCGCCGGTGCGTTTGTCTGCGGCGAAGAAACGGCGCTGATGGCATCCATCGAGGGCAAGCGGGGAATGCCGCGTTCTAGGCCTCCCTTCCCGGCTACCTCGGGACTGTGGGGCAAACCGACCACTATCAATAACGTAAAATCGCTGGCTACCGTGCCGGTAATAATCAATAAAGGCGCCGACTGGTACGCCGCTACCGGCACCGAAAAAAGCAAGGGGACATGCGTCTTTGCCCTGACCGGTAAGATAGCCAACAGCGGTCTGATTGAAGTTCCCATGGGTATCGCCCTGCGGGAGATAATCTATGAAATCGGCGGCGGCATCCCCGACGGTAAGAAATTCAAAGCGGTGCAGACCGGAGGTCCTTCGGGCGGCTGCCTGCCGGAAACCTATCTCGACCAGTCGGTCGATTACGAATCACTGGCGGCGGCCGGCTCGATGATGGGGTCGGGCGGCATGGTCGTCCTGGACGAGGAGACCTGCATCGTTGATATCGCCCGCTATTTCCTCTCCTTTACCCAGGCGGAGTCCTGCGGAAAGTGCGTCCCCTGCCGCATCGGTACCAAGCAGATGCTGGACATCCTGGAGAGAATCTGCTGCGGTGAGGGTGAACCCGGAGATATCGACCTGCTGGAAGTACTGGGAACTCAAATTAAAGCTGGCTCTTTATGTCAATTGGGGCAGACCGCTCCCAATCCGGTGCTGACGACCATCCGCTATTTCCGGGATGAATACGAAGCTCACATCAACGAGAAGCGGTGTCCGGCACTGTCCTGTCCCAGCCTGATTACGTTCTATATCGACCCGGACAAGTGCCAGGGCTGCGGGATATGCCTGCGCAGCTGCCCTGCTGAATGTATTGCCGGCGATAAGAGAATGGTGCATGTCATCGACCAGGACAGGTGTGTAAAATGCGGCACCTGTCTAGAGGTATGTCCGGACCGCTTCAGCGCGGTGACCAAGTTGTCCGCGGAGACAATGGACGTGCCCAGAGAACCGGTACCGGTTAAGGAAAAACCTAAAGCCGCCGCAGCATAAAATAAATTGTAAGTAAAATACGGGAGTTGTCTAACAAATTGAATGTCATTGCGAGGGCGACCTGCTCGCCGAACAATTTCTTCGGCGGGCGAGAGCCCGAAGCAATCCGCCAACCCGAAACAACGGATTACTTCGCTTCGCTCGCAATGACATACTTAAGTCAATAAAATGGATAAAATTACTCTAACGATTAACGGCCAGGAAATACAGGCAGACAGAGGTATGACCGTGCTCGAAGCGGCAAGGTCGGCGGATATCTATATCCCCACCCTGTGCCATTTCCCCGACCTGGAACCCTACGGCGGCTGCCGTCTCTGCATCGTCCAAATTGAAAACATGCGCGGACTGCCCACCGCCTGTACGACACCTGTCACCGAAGGCATGGTGGTCACCACGGAATCTGAAGCCGTTAACGAAACACGCCGCATGGCGCTGGAATTTATATTAAGCACCCACCCGTGCGAGTGCCTGGAATGCCACCGCCGCGAACGGTGCGGTCCCTACGACATTTGCCTGCGCCACGTTGCCGTGACCGACCGCTGCGTCGTCTGTCCCGCCAACGAGGACTGCGAGCTACAGAAGGTGGTCGATTACCTGGGCGTACACGAGTTACGCATTGCCAGGGATACCACGCCGCGAGTGGTGGACAACAGCAATCCGTTTTTCGACCTCGACCGCAACCGCTGCATCCTCTGCGCCCGCTGCGTGCGCGCCTGCCAGGAGATAACCGGCGTCGGCGCGATAGATATGGCCTATCGCGGCTACAGCATGAAGGTAGCTACCTTCGGCGATACACCGCTGATGGACTCGATATGCCGCTCCTGCGGCGAGTGCATGGTACGCTGTCCGGTCGGCGCGCTGACGCCCAAGGACACAATACGTCCGGAAGAAGAGGTCAAAACAGTATGCCCTTACTGCGGGGTCGGCTGCTCGATGTATCTCGGTGTTAAGGACGGCCAGATTACCGGTGTGCGCGGCGACCCGGAGGGACCGGCCAACCAGGGACGCCTGTGTGTCAAGGGCCGTTTCGGCATTGCCGAATTCGTCAACAGCTCCCAGCGCCTCACCAGTCCGCTGGTCAGGAAAGACGGCAAACTCGTCGAGGCCTCCTGGGAAGAAGCCCTCGCTCTCGTCGCCGACAGACTGGGTAAATACAACAGCGATGAAGTGGCGGTAATTTCCTCAGCGAAAGCCACCAACGAAGACAATTACGTCATGCAGAAATTCGCCCGGGCGGTGCTGGGCACCAACAACGTGGACCACTGCGCCCGCCTCTGACATGCCCCCACCGTGGCCGGTCTGGTCACAACCTTAGGAAGCGGAGCCATGACCAACTCCATCGACGATATCAACGACGCCAAGTGCATCCTGGCCATCGGCACCAACACGACCGAAGCCCACCCGATAATCGGTATGAACATCCGCAAAGCCGTCCGCAAAGGCAATACCAAGCTCATCGTCGCTAATCCGCTGGAAATCGGCCTGGTGCGGGACGCCGACATCTGGCTGCAGCACCGTGCCGGCACCGACGTAGCCCTGCTGATGGGAATGATGAAGATAATCGTCGATAACTACCTGATGGACCTGAATTTTATCCAGGAACGATGTGAAAACTACGATGCCTTTAAAGATTCGTTAAACGACTACCCCCTGGATAAGGTGTCGGATATCACCGGCGTGCCCGGAGAAAAGCTCGTACAAGCGGCACGTATGTACGCCATGAACAGTCCCGCCAGCATACTCTACACCATGGGGATTACCCAGCATACCCACGGCACGGACAACGTCATGGCGGTAGCCAATATGGCGATGCTTACCGGTAATATCGGCAAGCCCGGCTCGGGGGTAAACCCGCTGCGGGGACAGAACAACGTCCAGGGTGCCTGCGACGTGGGCGCTCTGCCCAACGTCTACCCCGGATACCAGTCGGTAGCCGATGAAAATATCAGACAAAAATTCGAGGCTGCCTGGGGTGTCGAACTGAATCCGAGCGTCGGCATGACGCTTACCGAGGTCATTCCCGCTGCCCACGAAGGGAAGGTCAAGGCGGTCTACCTCATGGGCGAAAATCCCTACCTGAGCGACCCGGATTCCAAACATGCCCGCGAGGCGTTCCGGAGATTGGACTTCTTCGTCGTCCAGGACATCTTCCTCTCGGAGACAGCCCTGATGGCCGATGTTGTCCTGCCGGCGACAAGCTTCGCCGAAAAGGACGGCACGTTCTCCAATACCGAGCGGCGCGTCCAGAGGGTAAGAAAGGCCATCGAGCCGCCCGGCCAAAGCCAGCCCGACTGGTGGATAACCTGCCAGATTGCCCGCCGCCTGGGAGCCACGGGCTTTGACTTCGACCACCCCTCCCAAATTATGGACGAGATTGCCAGTGTCACCCCCAGCTACGGCGGCATCAATTATAAACGGCTGGAGGAAGGCAGCCTTCAGTGGCCCTGCTCCAGCGAAGACCATCCTGGGACCTGTATCCTCCATACTGAAATATTCGCTCGTGGTAAAGGTCACTTCGTGCCGCTGGAATACCGGCCGTCCGCCGAACTCCCTGATGCCGAATACCCGCTGGTACTCACCACCGACCGCAGCGCGTTCCAGTTTCATACCGGCACAATGACGCGTAAAGTCAAGGGCCTCAACATCTTCGCAGGTGAAGAACTGGTGGAGATTAATCCCGGAGACGCCGCCGCCCTGGGTATCGAGGACAGCGATACCATAAAGGTGATTTCACGCCGCGGCGAGGTCACCGCTAAAGCTGAGTTAACCGATGCGGCACCGCCGGGCACGATAGCTATGACCTTCCACTTTGCGGAAAGCCCGACCAACGAGATAACCAATCCCGCCCTCGACCCCATATCCAAGATACCGGAGTATAAAGTGGCGGCGGTAAGGGTGGAGAAGGTGAGGCGGGCGGCGGCGGAAACGGCAGCAACTAGGTAACCATCACCGCCCGTTTAATCAATTGAAAGTGCCGGGATAACTATACTTCTTTTTTAGCAACGCTGATATGTGTAGGGAATTTTATCAATATATCCCGACCCGCATACATAGACTCTATTTCAGAAAGATGCTCGGCTTTAAATCTTTCAAGACTATCGGGACTTAAACGAGCCATCCGCGGGCTGATAAACGAAAGAGATATTTCCTGCCAATATACATTAGTATCAGGATATTGGCAGTCTAATTGCTCCGTAATAATATCTATATCCTCAAAACCTGCGTTTTCTAATAATTCCCGGCATTTTCCCGGTGTGCTTGCAGGCTCAACGAAAAACGTAACTGGTGGCGGTTGACCATCATATTTAGATAAACACTCCCCCAAAGGTTTTAAAACGGGCTGCCACATCCCCGCGCCGAAACTGGAGAAAGCCATCGTTCCACCTACCTTCAAAACGCGGTACCACTCGTGTAGAGCTTTGGGGATGTCCCTGAAATAGAATATCGAAGACGCACAGATAACTGCATCGAAACTTTCACTATCGAATTCCAATACCTCAGCGTTTCCTATTTGATATTCAATATTTGAGTAACCTGCAGATGCAGCCTTTTCTTTCGCCACATTTAAAAATTTACCAGAGATATCGATGCCGATAACCTTTCCAGCATCGCCCACAGCTTTTACAGCTGCCATCGTAGCCAGACCGGTACCACAGGCCACATCAAGAATTTGTTGTCCCGGAGCCAGCTTGGCATATGCAATCAGCCGCTCGGCAGGTTTGTGGATAAATTTAAGAGTATCATAAAATTTTTCATAAGGTTCGTAGAGAAAATGAACGATTGGTCGTGCACTCTCATCATTCATTATATACCTCTCACCAGATGTTGGTTTATTCTATACTCTCGGATTATAGAAATCAACAAACCTGTCAAAGAGAGGTGTGAAGCTAAGCTAACTACGTCCCAATATATCTTATCGGGGATTTTAGACAACACACCGGTTTATTACGCAGACGATTACCTGAAATCTCGGATTTCTACTATCTCGGCGCTCCAGGGACAGAAACGGCCAACAGTATTGACCCAGTAATCCAGGTCATCTTCTACATGAGACGGTAAACCGCTGCATACCTCGATGGTAAATTCAGCCATGTGAATATCCAATGGATCGATATGCCAGCTCCAGGGTTCGTTGTAGAACACCGGCTCACCGATTATTTTTCCAGATGGAATCGTTGCCTGGCTTTCGCCGCTATCGACCGCCAGTATATCGGCAATCGTCTCTTCATTTTCTACAAATATCTTGTATTCTTCACCCTCGACATCGAAGGTCACCAGGATGCCGCCGGATAACTGTGGATTTTTATCAATCACCAGTTGCAGCCGGTATTCATCGGCTTTTATTTCTTTATCCAGTTCAGGATATGGTAGAACATTGAAATTGATTACATATTCCTGAAATACATCCTTTGAATATTGCTGGGTAAGACCGGGCTGTACGATTGTTTTGGTATATGACTCATCGAGATAGGTGATTTCCAGAATACAGGTTACTTCGCCCTGCCAGATACAGGTAGCACCGGTCGGGCATCTGCTGTCGCCAACCACCTCGGTAAACTTGAATTTAATCTGTTCATCTTCAATAAAAACATTCTGCCCGAGTTTTAGCTCGACTTCCTGTCCCAGCTCCGCTGAAATTTCTTTCGGCTGATTATCGCAGGAAACGGAGAAGACAAGCGCCATTACCGCAACCAATAAACCTACAAGGAATAGTGCCATCA
>CAZCZJ010000060.1:10905-14616 GCA_964503235.1 uncultured Dehalococcoidaceae bacterium
CCCCGGTGCCAGTATTCGGGCAGTACCGCCAGGCGTTTGGCGAAATAGCGACCGTCCTCTTCTTTTTCCACGAGGATAATGCCCACCTGCCGCCCGTCGGCGAAAGCCCCGAAGAATTTTGCCCCGCGGTCACGCATCTCGTTGAGCCGGGCGATGTTGGTGTAAGCGGGGAAACGAGGGCAGTTTTCCTCGGTGATACCCAGCTCCCCGGTTACCGCCCCGAAAGCTGTCCGGATGATATCGACACTTTCATCAATCGCCGCATCGGATATTTCACGAATCTCGTAGTCCAAGTCGGTATCTCTTTCTATCCTTCCTCCGCAGCGATAATCTCCGCCAGCTCGTCCAGGACAGCCTGGAGGGCATCCCATTCCTCGCCGAAGCCGGCCCAGTCGCCGGCCTGCAGCTTAATCTGAGCCTGTTCATAGTGCTGTTGGGCTTCTTCAATGAGTTGAATAACCTCGGGAGACATCGGTTCGGTCGGTGGTTCGGTTGGAGGCTCAGTCGGTGGCCCGGTTGGGGGCTCAGTTGGCGGTTCTACGGGCGGACCTCCCCCCCCGAAGATAGCCTCAATACTGTCCATCAGGGTTTGCTCCATGGCTATTTTATCCCCCGCAGCTACGATAACCCGCTTAAGTTCCGGTAATCCGCCGGAAGTGGCCTGCAGAAAGACCGGCTCAACATATATATTTGAATCGCTGATAGGAATCAATAATAGATTACCGCGGATAACGCGGGAACCACCGCGGTCCCACAAAGCGAACTGTTCGGTGATGACCGTGTCCTGCTGGATACGGTTTTCAATCTGGCTGGGACCGTAGACAAGACGGTCCTTGGGGAAATCGTACGCCAGTAGTTTGCCGTAATTGTCCCCGTCGCAGCGTGCCGCCAGCCAGCCGATAGTATTGTTCTTGTTTACCGGCGTGAAGGGTAGCATCAGTAAAAATTCCTCGTCGGTCTCATCCGGCAGGCGCATGATAACGTAGTAGGGCTCCATGAGCTGCTCCTGACCGGCATAGACTTCCTTGGGTAAAGCCCAGAGGTCTTCCGAGTTGTAGAAGACACGGGCATCCCTCATATGGTATTTGCGATACACCGATGCCTGGATATTAAACATATCTTCCGGGTAGCGGATATGTGCCTTGAGGGAGTCCGGCATTTCCTCAAAGGGGACGAAAAGATTTGGGAAAATAGCCTGGTAGGTCCGAATCAGCGCGTCATCCGGTTCGATGACATAGAAGGTGACACTGCCGTCATAGGCATCGACGACCACCTTGACACTGTTCCTGACATAGTTTATCCGGCCATTGAAGGCGACATACGGCTCGGAATACGGGTAGCGGTCGGTGGTGGTATAGGCGTCCTGTATCCAGAGCAGTTTACCGTCGGCGATGACCAGGTAGGGGTCGGCATCCAGCTCCAGGAAAGGCGCCAGGTGGCTGACCCTCTCCTGTATGTTCCGATAGTAAAGCACCCGGCTCTCCGAGTTCAACTCGCCGCTGATGAGAATATTAAAATCACCCAATTGCCAGGCATAGACCAGCCGACGGAAAAATCCGTCCAGGCTGACGCCTCCCTCTCCCTCATACTCGCCGAAGACATTCTCATTGCCGCTGGGATAGTCGAACTCCTGCTCATTCGTTTTTACGATGACATAGTCATCCGTCTTCTCGCCGTAATATATCTGAGGCCGGGCCATCTGAAAATCGCCGATGGGGGGTATGTCTTTCAATATCAGGTTGGGCAATCCCTCGATGGTGACCTCATTGACCGGACTGAGGACGACCCCGTAGCCGTGAGTAAACTGTAGCTTGCGGTTGACCCAGGTCTGCGCCTCGCCAGCCAGCTTATCCGCCGACAGTTCCCGCCCGGACAGCATGACCTGGCGATATTCACCGTCGATGATATAACGGTCAATATCTATATCATTAAAGTCATAGTAAAGCCGGATGGACTGGATCTGATTATACGTGTCTTTCAACGGACGGTGGTCCCAGAGTCTTATATTATTAATCGTTACCTCATTATCAACGATATCCTGGGCGGTCGGTGATGTTTCGGCGGGAAACGACTGCTCTTCAATACGGTCGAGTCCGAAGGCTGCCCGGGTGTATTCAATATTATATTCGATATAGGGTCGCTCTTTAGCCAGCTCGCTCGGCTGCACCTGAAAACGGTGGATGAGCCCCGGATATGCCACGCCGACGACAATAATCGCCACTACCCAGGCGCCGATACCGTAAAGCGGCCAGCGTGTCTTGCGCCTGAGGATAGAAAATACGATTACTCCCATGAAAAGTACCACCAGTACCAGGAGGAACCATTGTGCCGGTACCTTGGCATTTATATCGGCGTAGCTGGCGCCGAAGACCACACCCCGGTCGGAAAAGACCAGCTCCCAGATACCGAGCCAGTAACCCCAGGCAAAAAATCCCAGGATAACGATGACCAGCCCACCGAGATGAAATAAAACTCTCCGGGAAAAGTCGAACTTGAGCCGCTGGACGCCGTAGGCAACAACATAGGTGGCTGCGGTAGCCAGGAAAACAACAATCAGTGCCCCGATGAACCATCCCTTCAAAGCTTGCCAAAAAGGCAAAGAAAAGACATAAAATCCGACTTCATTATTAAAAACCGGGTCGGTAATGCCGAAGGGCTGCCAGTTAAAAAACTGGAGAATCGTCAGCCAGTTTCCCTGAGCGACGGCACCGAAAATAATACTCAGAACCACCGTCCCCAGAATAACATTCCACCGGAGCATTTTCTGTATTCGACTCACCAGTGCCCAGGGCCAGAATTTCACCTCGGTCTGGGGAGCCAGCCGCGTCGCCAGTACCAGGTTACCCAGAAACAGCAGGCAAAAGATAAAGGCAGCCACGAAGAAGATGAGTACCTTCGTCTTGAGAATGGTAGCATACACGCTTCCGTAACCCAGGCTGTCAAACCAGAGCCATTCCGTGTATATGCCCTTGAAAATATTGAAGAAGATATAGAGCACCACCACACCGGCCAGTATCGCCAGTACTTTCCAGATTACCGACTTTCTTCGCGTTGGCTTTTCAGCCTTTTTCTCTTTATCCTCGGGGAACCAGCGTTGCCATTGCTTGCCGAAGTCGTCCAATCTAATCACCCTCCGGGCTCTATATATTTCCTATTGTTTAAAGGATAACAAACATACTAATATCGGTCAATCTCTTGATTATGGGTTTGTATCAACTCTAACCTTCTCCTTTTTCACCTCACCCCCTTAATCCCCCTCTCCAATGAGCGAGATGGGACGAATCCTGAATATTAATTGATTGGAGAGGGGGTGATATTATGAGAGGGGGCTTCGCCTCCTCTGCTGCCCACTCCCTTGTGGGGGTTGGGGTAATTTTATCGGACAAGACGCCGATGATACAGGGCAGTGGGTGGGAATAGATATTAAGAAAGGGGGGAGGGGTAAAGTATAGACAATTTCTTGACAGGGGAATATCAGTCGGTAATAATTGTCACATACATTGTCACATACATTATTCCGTTACAGGGAGAAGCAATGAAAATCCAGAATTATAGAGAAGTAAAAGGCACCGAAGTCGTCCCGGGAGTGGTCAGGCGCGTCGTGGCCGGTCCTGCTGAAGGGGCACCGACCTTCGTGATGCGAGTCTTCGAGATAGAGCCGGGCAGCAGCACGCCTCACCATGCCCACGGCTGGGAACACGAGATGTTCGT
>CAZCZJ010000061.1:0-14415 GCA_964503235.1 uncultured Dehalococcoidaceae bacterium
GCTCGTAGCTCAGTGGTAGAGCGGTCGGCTCATAACCGATTGGTCGTAGGTTCGATACCTACCGAGCCCACCAAATTTTCTTACCGTAATTTTTCACAAGGTCTCATTTTCTCTGTTTTTAAAAACGGTGCAGCAGCAGGGGAGCGATGTTTATGTAAAAGGCTTTAACATGCCTAATCTTACATAACATATATTGTGCGCCCCAAAGCGGAGGGGGTTTGGGGGATTGACATAATCGAGGGAGTGGAAAGACTTTACCTATAGCAAATATTAAAATTGATATGCACTTTTTTCAATCGGTAGCCGCTTCAGCTTTTTCTGCTAAAGACATCGCGCTTCTTAATAATAATTTCCAGTGTTTTTGATATTCATCGTCAGACACTTCCTCCGCTACCCATTTATATCCTAATTTAATATGCGTTTGGAGCTTCTTAGTAGTTTTTTGGGCTAAGTTTTCAAGATTACAACTGAACTGTTTATCAAGTGATTTGGATATCAAGACCATGCGTTTCCCCATAGCGTCAAGATTCTGGTATCTCATTATCAGATTTATGCGGGGATTTCTGTTGTGGTATTCAAAAATCATATCTACTTTTGTCTTATCTAGCTGTGGTAAAGACTTGATCAATTCTACAATAGGAAGCGGAGTAAGTGGAACTGATGTTTCACACTTCGCAATATCGGTAGCCCATTCTACAATTGTAATCAATTTGCGTTCTTTTCTTTCTCTTTTTTGTATGCTGCGAGTCTGACGAATAGTCCTCCATGCCATAATACCAAGGAAAAGTGTACCGCCGCCTACAATGATTGCCGCAATAAGGTTTATACAATTATCAGTATCCATACCCTCATTATAGCACTTTTCAGCAATATTATTATGTCATGTGTAAATCCCCCTTAATCCCCCTTTTTCAAAGGGGGACAATATTATTTGAAAATGGGTCATCTCCCTTTTGTAAAGGGAGACCGAGAGGGATTTAACCGGGGAGTAGCTTGCGTAGAGGGGCGCCAGCCCCTCTTATATAAATTGCCCCCTTTCCTTTGATACCTCGTAAGGAGAGGGGGTCAGGGGGTGAGGTAGAAAACAACCCGGGGGGATAAGGGGGTGGGTTCACTAAAAAATAGCGCAACAATACTCCATTGTCTTTTATAATACAATTTTAGAGATAAAACAGGGCAATATATAATAAAATCAACGTGCCAGAATTATCAAACGTCTTTAAGATGTTTACTTCATGGCAGCCAAGGCCTTGGCTATCTGGTCAAGCTTTACTTCCATCTTCACGGCCGGGATGACTTCAGTGTCAAAGCCCATCATCGACATCTGTTGCAGAGTCGGCATAAGGACATCGATGCTGGGAGCCTCCCACAGGCAAACAATGAACATTTTGGCCTGAGCCGAATACGACGCCAGCAGCTTGCCGCCGGGTACAAACTGTCCCGGGTTCGCCCCGACCTTCTTCCCCATTTCAACCATAGCGGGCATCGTTTGCGCCGTGAGATTATTGTTCGGCGTGTGGATAAGAATGTATTCCATGATGTTTTACCTTTCCTTTCTTAATAGTACAACCATTATACTCTCATTGATTATTTTGTAAAAGTTTGCCAGTGGGGGAATAAATGCCGGAAAAAATATCCGGGGGAAAAGGGGTCGGGTAAAAACTATAAAAAAGATGGAAAACGGTGGGATTTTGGTCATGAAAACCGATTCATGAATATAATATCATTAGCCACCACGTAAAAACGCTCAGATTTTGATTTGAGCGCTTGGCGAGGCTAAAAATCAGGCAAACCAGCCGTAAATCATAAAAACAGATGGTTGTATTACACTAACGTTTAAATGTCACGCGTTTACCTAACTTTTTTGCCTTCCGCGCAGAATAATACAGCATCCGCCTGAGAAATGAGCGTTCCGTATCGATAGCGCCGTAACGGCAAACCTCATGACAACAAAGACAATGCGTGCATTTACTCATATTAATCGACGCCTTTTTATCTATTATAGATATAACATCAGCAGGACAATTCCTCTGGCACTCCTGGCAGCCAACACATAAATTCTTAACTACCTTCGGCCTTAATTCAAGTTGCCTGGAAATGAAATTGGTTAAAAATGCCGGCATCCTGTCTACCAAAATGTTCGAGTAATTTAACGGTAGAGCAAAATCAGGTACCGCAACGCTGTCGATTTCTTCGCCAACGGTTTCGATATTTTGTAGAATGCCATTTCCCAGGCCTCTTTCAGTAGCGTGTTTGGTTGTCAGGATATCGAAAGGCTCTATTCCCATTATTCTTGCGGCAACTGCGTCTAGGGCTACAGCATCCCGGCTGGCTAAAACTAAACCAAGATTTCTGAGGGTGCCTGAGGCCGGTCCTTTACCCTCCATAGCAACAATACCATCAATAATCGTCAGGTCAGGAACAATCACCGAAAATACATCCGTTAATACCTTGCTGAAATCTTCTATTATTTTGTAATCATAGTGATATTTATTCCGGGAACCTTTTGGTATCAGACCATAGCTATTTTTTATACCGCCGGTAAATACGGCTCTAGAATGAGTTTTAAATTTGGGGAGATTTACCAGGATATCTGCTTCCAGAGCTATCTTTGAAATGTATAGCTTGTCTAAAATAAGTCCTTCACACTCTACTTCGACAAATCCTCCCTCTCTCAGATTTACTAGATTTACCTTTGATTCCTCGCATATTTTACGTATTCCGGATAACCCATATCCATCATTCGTTCCATTTTGAATATCATCGCCAACGGTAATTTCAGCACCGGATTTCTTGAGATTCTCCACCACCGCTTTAACGAATACCGGATGAGTGATGATTCCTCTCTCTGGTAAAGATGCCGGTGAAAGATGGTTGATTTTAACTAGAACCTTATCATTTTTCTTTATGATATTTTCCACACCACCGATAAGGCCTATGCAGTTCTCAACAGCCCGGTAAACCTCATCATAGTCGTATCCGCTGGCTTTAGCTATAGATACCGTCGATTTTTTCATTGTTTTGTCCAACACCGTCCTAGTGTACGCTAATTTACTTGATTAACACAATTCATTCAATAGATGATTATATTGCTTTATACTATTTTGTGTTAATACCAGAAAATCAGCTGGTTTTAGCCTGCTATTTTCTTTTCTGGGTATTATTCCCCTCTGGTTATGACCAAAAAAAGCCCAGATTTTGATTTCAGCGCGTCGCGAGGCTAAAAATCAGGCAAACCAGCCGTAAATCATAAAAACACCCGCCAGCACCATGGCAATCCCGGCCAGAACCTGCCGGTTAAAGATATCTATCTTCCGGTTGATTATCCAGGAGAATATCAAAACGAAAATAACTATCGTTGCCACCAGCGGCTGGACAACGCTGACCGGGCTGTACTTCAAAGCGGTAAACCGGAAAAGATGCCCGATAACCAGAAAGACGGCGCTGACCGACAGCATCAGGAAAGTTGCGCGGTCTTCATGTACGACAGCCCGGCGCTGCTTCGGGTTGAACAGCAATAGCACCAGTATTACCACGAAAGCCGCCAGGTACATGATAAAGGTTGCCGCGTAAATCTCATCGACTTCTTGCATGACGGGACGGATTAAGGTTGCCGAACCGGCCGAACAGAGAGCGGTGCCCAGTCCCATCAAGAGACCGCGAGTAGATATCCGGAAAGTGTGGCGGCTTATCTCGGTGGTCGTTAATATCGCCCCGAACATAATCAACAGCGCCGCGACTACCTGCACCCCGGTAACCGTTTCGTCCAGAAATATCACGCCGAAGATAACCGAAAATACGACGGCGGCCCTGGTGATGGCGGCGGTGGGATTGGCGCCGATGATACGGGTGCTGGTAAAGAACAGAAACCTGGCGATAACCAGATGAATCAGTCCGGCCGCCGCCAGCAAGAGATATTGCTGCCACGCAAGATTTACAAAAGCATGCCATTCACCCGTGAAAGTTACGAGTAAAATAAGGAGCGGCGTACCCACCAGCATGGATACCGCCAGCGGCGTGAACGATTCCCCGGACTGATAAGTGGCCCTTCTGACCAGAATCTGGGGAATACTGAAGGTCATCGCGGTGAGTATGGCAAAAAGAGGACCCGTTCCGTTATCCATGATATTATGTCAATTACCCCAACGCACTACCCGGCGATAGTCCCGGCGATTTTCTCCGCCAGCGCCGTCAGACCCCAGCCCTTTTCCGCCGATATAAGCACGGTTACCTCGCTGGCGGGTTCATTCCGGGCGGTCAGATAGTCCAGCGCCGATTTTTCGTCCCAGGTGCGACTGCTGTCCAGGAGACAGTCTATCTTGTTCAACGCCGTGATTACAGGCTTGTCCGTTAATTCAAGGTCACCAAGAATACCCTCCACCGTCTGGTACTGCTGCGGAGCATGCGACGACGAGAAATCGACGACATGTACCAGCAGAGCGGCTTCGGATAATTCTTCAAGGGTCGCCCGGAAGGCGTCGATAATCATCGGGGGCAGCTTCCTGATAAATCCTACCGTATCCGTCATCAGCACGACGCTCCTGTCGGGAAGTGTCAGCCGACGCGTGGTGGGGTCCAGAGTGGCAAAAAGCCGATTATCGGTCAATACCTCGGCGCGGCACATAGCATTTAAGAGAGTGCTTTTTCCAGAGCTGGTATAGCCCACCAGCGCCACCACCGGAATACGGTTTCTCTCCCGTTTCTGGCGGTATCGCTGGCGGTGTTTCCTTATATCGTCAGTCTGCTGCTTGAGACGCTGTATTTTCCGTCGAATCAAACGACGGTCGGTCTCTATCTGCGTCTCACCGGGGCCCCGGGTGCCGATACCGCCGCCAAGTCGCTCGAGATGCCGCCACTGCCCGGCGAGTCGTGGCAAGAGATACTGGTACTGCGCCAGCTCGACCTGAAGTCGGCCCTCGTGCGTGCGGGCACGGCGGGCGAAAATATCCAGGATTAAGGCAGCACGGTCGATTACCTTTACCTTTAAAGCTTCTTCCAGGTTTCTCTGCTGTGCCGGTGAAAGCTCATCATCGAGGATGAGAGTGCCGTAGTCAGCGCTTTCCTTGAGAGCCAGCAGCTCTTCCAGCTTGCCTTTACCCACATAATAAGGATTGGACGGCACCGGCAGTTGCTGGATGATTTTACCGGCGACCTGCGCTCCCGCGGCGCTGGTTAAACGCGCCAGCTCATTGATAGATTCTTCCGCTGACTCCCTCTCCCTCTTCCCTTTCTGGGTTACCGCCAGCAAAAGAGCCCTTTCCCGGGATTCTCTGGTAAGTACAGTATTTCTTGATATGATAAACTCCTCGGCTATATATTATGTAAAGCTACCTCTTGGGAGTGAGGTGGCGGGTATTACGCCACCCCGAAAGACGCGACAGGCCCTTGACCAGCGCCGCGTCGGGAATAGTCAGGGACAGCCTGATGAAGCCTTCGCCGTTACGACCGTACCCTGCTCCCGGGGTAACCGCCACACCCACCTGGTCGAGTAAGTCGGCGGTAAAGTCTACGGAGTTATATCCCTCGGGTACCTTAGCCCAGACATAAAGACTTGCCTTGGGCATCTTAACGTTCAGCCCGATATTCTCCAGTACCTCGACCACCAGGTCGCGACGGCGCTGATAAATGTTATTATGCTCGGCGATACAGTCCTGAGGGCCATTCAGGGCCTCGATGGCCATGTACTGAATAGCCTGAGGTATACCCGAGTCCAGATTGGACTTGAGGGTACGCAGGGCACCGACAACCTCGGCATTACCGACCACCATCCCGATGCGCCAGCCCGTCATGTTGTAGCTCTTGGACAGCGAGTGAAATTCCACGCCGACATCTTTAGCGCCGTCAGCCTGCATAAAACTCGGCGGCTGGTAGCCATCGTACGATACCTCGGAGTATGGGCCGTCATGGCAGACAAGGATATCATGCTTCCTGGCGAATTCAACCACCCGGTTAAAGAATTCCAGGTCAGCCACGGCAGCGGTAGGATTGTTAGGATAATTAATCCACAACATCCTGGTATCTTTCAGAACACTCTCTCCGATGCTGTTCAAATCAGGCAGAAAATCATTCTCTTCTTTTAAAGCCACGTAATAAGGTCTGCCTCCAGCCAGCGCGGTGCTGACGGAATAAACGGGATAGCCGGGGTCGGTTACCAGGGCCGTATCCCCGGGGTCGATAAAACAAAAGGAGATATGCCCTATCCCCTCCTTGGAGCCGATAAGGGGCAAGACCTCGGTTTCCGGGTCGAGGACAACTTCAAACCTTTTTTTATACCAATCAGCGATTGCCTGGTGGAGCTCCGGCAAGCCGGCGGATTCCGGGTAGCGATGATTAGCCGGGTCCTGCGCTTCCTTACAGAGCCTTTCGATGATATGAGGAGGCGTGGGTATATCGGGGTCACCGATGGCAAAGCTGATGATTTCTTCACCCTTTTCTTTCTTCTCGGCAATTTTCTTGTTTATCTCTACAAACAGATACGGTTTTAATCCGGAGATTCTCTTTGATACCTTCATTTATCACACCTCAATCCGGCCATGTTCCTTCAAACACTATCTCAGCAGGCCCACCGAGTATAACCTCACCGTCACCGTTCCACTCGGCGTTCAACGTTCCACCCGGCAACTTGATATCAACACTAGGTCCGGTATAACCGAGTATCTTGGAAGCTACGGCCACGGCGCAAGCGCCGCTGCCGCAAGCCAGTGTCTCTCCCACGCCCCTTTCCCAGACCCGTGATTCAATACGGTCTTTCCCGATTATCCGGGCGATTTCAAAGTTTACCCGCCGCGGAAACAGCGGTAAATGTTCTACTATCGGTCCTATCTCCAGCAAAGGAAATTCGGCGACGGACTGCTCAATAAAATGAACCGCGTGGGGATTCCCCATGGAAACTAAATTTAATGTTAATTCGATATCGTTTACGGTGGTCTTACAGCTCAACATACCCGTTATGTCAACCATATCCCCTACCGCCTTTTCGGGGGCTATGGGGATTTCACCTGCCTTAAAACGCGGTTTTCCCATATTCACCTGGAACTTATACACCCTGCCGTCTTTAGTTACCGACTTAATGCGGTTAATGCATGCGGCAGTTTCGATGGTTATTTCACCTTTATCGAGACTAACCCTCCCCTTTTCCAGAACGTACCTGGCCATACACCTGATGCCGTTGCCGCAGGTCTCGGCTTCCGAACCGTCGGCATCGAAAACGCGCATGAGGAAATCCGCCTTATCCGACGGCAGCAACAGCAGCAGACTATCGGCACCGACACCCAGATGACGGTCACAGATAGCCAACGCCAGTTGAGACCAGTCCCGCTGCATGCCTTCGGCTTCTATCAACACGAAATCGTTGGCAGCACCCTGTAATTTGGTGAAATCCATTCCTGTTCTCGCTTCCTATGCATATCTATTCGTTCTCTAAAAAATGTCTAACCGCTTCCTCTATTTCTACATCTACCCGATTGCCAACGTCAAACCAGCTTATTGCTTCATCATTTAACCGGAACCAGGCGTACTGGTGCCGGATAAACCGATGGGTCTCTATCTTCATCTTATGTTTGGCTTCATCCAGAGACAACTCACCCTTGAGATACTGACCCACCTGCCGATAGCCAATGCCCGACATTGCCGGCAAACTAAAATCATACCCCATTTTGATTAGTTTTTCCACCTCAGGCACCAGACCACGTGCAAACATGTCATCTACCCTGCTATCGACGATGTTATACAGAGTGGCTCTATCTGTGGTCAGCCCGATGACGAACGACCGGAATCCGGGCGTTTGCTTCCTCCCCTGCTGGGAAAAAGGCTTTCCGGTACCGGCATGCACCTCTAGAGCCCTTATTACGCGGCGCAGGTTACGTTTATCTATCTTCCGGGCGGCGGCGGGGTCGATTCTTTCCAGTTCCCGGTAGAGTTCGTCCACCCCTCCCCCGGAAGCAATCTTCTCTATATTATACCTGAATTGAGAGTCGGGCGACACCTTCGGAATCTGCCAGTTTTCCAGCACGGCTTTTACGTAAAGTCCGCTACCGCCTACGAGAAGTGGTAAATGATGACGTTTCTGAATTTCTTTGATTGCCTGAAAAGCCAGCGCCTGATACTGAGCCAGGCTGAATTCCTCGTCAGGGTTGATGATATCAATGAGGTGGTGGGGAACCCGGGACATCTCTTGAAGGGTCGGTTTGGCGGTGCCGATATCCAGGTAACGGTACACCTGGCGGCTGTCGGCGCTGACGATTTCTCCCGAAAAGATAGATGACAGATGCAGGGCCAACCGGCTCTTGCCGATACCGGTGGGACCGACTATGGCAATCAGACGCTCCATTCAATCAGGTACGACCTCTGATATCCGCCGTCTGCCTGACGATACTGGTAAAATCGTCGGCTTTCAGGCTGGCGCCGCCGACCAGAGCCCCGTCTATCTCGGGCTGTCTCATCAACCCGGCAATATTATCGGCGGTAACACTGCCTCCATAGAGAATACGGACACTGTCAGCAATATCACTGCCGTGCTGATGATTAACCAGCCTGCGGATAAAGCCGATGGTATCGTTAGCCTGAGCACCGTTGGCCGAACGTCCGGTGCCGATAGCCCAGACGGGCTCGTAGGCGATGACCATGCCGCTGAGAAAGTAGAGGCGGTCTGAAGACGCCGCAAGCTGGCGGGTGAGGACCTCCTCCGTTTTACCCGCTTCATTTTCTTCCAGTCTTTCACCGATACATAATATGGGCTTTATCTCAGCTTTAATTGCCGCCTTTATTTTCTTATCGATAATCTCACCGGACTCACCGAAATACTGCCGGCGTTCCGAATGCCCGATAATAACATAGTCGCACAGCCCCCTGAGCATCAGGGGCGACACCTCTCCTGTATAGGCGCCTTTCTCTTCATAGAACATGTTTTGTGCCCCGAGTTGAACCGAGCTGCCTTTAAGCACATCCCTAACCGCCGCCAGGGATACGAAAGGCGGGCATACCAGCTTGTCGACACCCCCTACCCTGTCGAGCCCGGACAGCATCGATTTAACCAGAGCCACGGCATCATCCGGGGTGGTATTCATCTTCCAGTTACCGGCGATCATCGGTACACGCATTTTATTTCTCCTAAGCGCCAAATTTATGCAGCTTGAGGGCATTTGCCATCGCCAGGGGCATTATCTGGGTTGAATCTAATCTTCCTAACCCGCCATTAATAAATGCTTTTTCGGAAAACGAGGTGACGGCGTCAAGCCGGCAATACTGCGAGCACAGCAAAACCGGTACGGGGTGCCAGCTATGCCCCTTGAGCACGGCCGGTGTGGAGTGGTCGCCGGTAATAACCAGCACATCAGGTTTAAGCGCGGTCAGCTCGGGTAAAGTTGCGTCGATTTGCTCCAGCACCTCGACTTTACGAGTGAAATCGCCATCTTCACCGGCGCTGTCTGTCCCCTTCACATGAAGGAAGAAGAAGTTATAGTCCTGATAATGCTTCTTGAGCGTGGCAAATTCATCTTCGAGGGTCGTCCCGGCGTCAGCGACTTCCATACCTGCCAGCCGGGCAAGGCCACGGTACATGGGATAGATAGCTATTGCCAGCGGTTTAAGCTGATATATTTCGTTGATGGTGGGCAGACTCGGCTGCATGGAGAACCCGCGCAGCAGGACCATATTAGCCGGATGATAGTCATATAACATGCTCCTGGCTTCAGTGATAAACTGATTGGCTGAAGTAGCTAATCTGACTGCCCCGGAATCCTTGGGCGAAACGGGCTTAATTTTTAGCGGAGCAGCCCCTAATTGCTGGGGGTCGGACTCGGTAACGTCCGCGGAAAGGTACGCGCCGTGGAAAACGATAACAAAGCGGTGCTCCCTGACGGGATGAACCGATATTTTTACCCCTGGTAAAGGTATTTCTTCGAGTATTTTGCATAACTCAATGCACCTTTCGGTAGAAATACGTCCGGCGCGACGGTCAGTCACCTTGCCGTTTTCATCTAGAGTGCAGAAATTACCTCGGGCGGCTACATCGCCCGGTTTAAGATTGACATCGATACCAATAGCTTCGAGGACACCCCGGCCGATATTACAGCTAACCGGGTCGTATCCGAAAAGAGCCAGGTGTCCCGGGGCGCTGCCCGGGGTTATCCCGGGGCCAATAGGGTCAGCCATTCCGCATATCCCCTGAGCCGCCAGTCCGTCTAGATTGGGAATGGAAGCCGTCTCCAGTTCCGATTTTCCCGTAGTCGGGTCCGGCAGTCCTCCCAGTCCGTCGATGGTCAGCAAGACTATTTTACTCTCCGAAGGTCTGGATAGACCTTTCATTAAATCCAGATTTGCCATTTTAATCACCTTTTTGCGGACTACTTGTCTTTTAACAATACCACACCCGGCAGTTCTTCGCCCCCGAGAAACTTGAGGGAGGCACCACCACCGGTGGAGATAAAGGTAATTTTATCAGCCAGTCCCATGGCGTATATCATTTCGGCGGTAGAGCCGCCGCCGATGATTGTAGTGGCATCATGTTCGGCGATGAACAAGGCGATGGCTTTAGTTCCCGCGGCGAACTGCGGTATTTCTTCTATGCCCATCGGTCCATTCCAGAATATCGTCCTGGCACCCATGAGACCTATACGGAATTTTTCAACAGTCTTCGGGCCGATGTCCACAATCCTCTTGTTCTTGGAAATATTTTCTATAGAAACGACTTCTCCCTTAGCATCATTGTTGATTTCATCGGCAACAACCACGTCGACGGGCAGCATAATACGGACACCGCTTCTCGCCGCTTCTTCGAGTAGTTTTGCTGCGGTACCAATGCTTTCCTCTTCAATCAACGACTCTCCGGTTTCATAAGATTGGGCTTTGAGGAAAGTAGCCGCCATGCCCCCACCGATTAAGAGACAGTTCACCTTGCTCATGATATTTTTCAGCATGCCCACCTTATCGCTTACCTTGGCGCCGCCGAAAACTGAGACAAACGGCGGCGTCGGTCGCTCGAGAAGTCCTCCCAGCGTGTTAATCTCTTTCTCCAGCAAGAGACCGGCAACGGCGGGGAGATACTGGGGAATTCCGGCTATCGACGCATGAGCCCGATGGGACGTGCCGAAAGCATCGTTGACAAAAACATCGCCCAGACGGGCTAAAGCTTTGGCAAAATCAGCGCTACCAGCTTCCTCACCGGAGTGAAAACGCAGGTTCTCCAGGAGCAAAACGTCGCCGTCACGCAATGCTGCTACGGACTTCTCTACCTCAGGACCGATACAGTCAACGGCGACTCCCACCTGCTGTCCCAGAATCTGCGAAAGCCGCTGGGCGACCGGAGTCAGACGCAGTTCGTTGACAATCTTACCCTTGGGCCTGCCCAGATGAGATATTAAGATCACCCTGGCATTACGCTCAATCAGATATTGAATAGTGGGCAGAGCCGCCCTGATGCGGCTGTCATCGGTGATAGCCCCGGTACTGACATCCACCGGTACATTAAAGTCGACCCGCACCAGTACTCTTTTATCGGTGACTTCTATATCCCTCACGGTCATCTTATTCATATATATCTCCAGTAAAAAACGGCATAAAAAAATCAGGCGTAATATGCTGTGCCTGATATTAGTTCCCTCATCCGGATATATTCCATATCGCCTATCCGCACCGGTATTTTCATCATAAACTTACGTGGCCTTAGCTTTATCGGTTGTTTTTGGTTCTGTATCCGAGCTATATTCCGGGAATAATTTTAAGGTCCGCTTCACTATACCCTCAGCATCCAATCCGTATTTAGCCCGTAAAAATGCCTGCGCGCCTTGCTCGATAAACTGGTCGGGAATGCCGATATTTATTACCTGTACATCCGATATCCCCGATTCCTGGAGCAAACGCATTACACCACTACCAAAACCACCGCTGAGCACATTCTCCTCGACGGTTACCACGCGTTTGATGCGACCGGCCAAATCGATGATAAGAGATGAGTCCAGCGGTTTGGCGAAACGAGCATTAACAACGGTAGCTTCAATACCCAGAGAAGCCAGCTTCTCAGCGGCTTCCCTGGCGGGTGCTACCGTGGCACCTAACGCCAGAATAGCCACATCCTCTCCGTATCTAGCTACTTCGCTTTTGCCGATGGGCATTTCATGCAGCGTTGCATCCAGTTCTACACCCAGACCGGTGCTGCGCGGATATCTTACCGCCATAGGCCGACCCGATTTAATAGCGGTATATAACAGATGTTGAAGCTCATTTTCGTCTTGGGGTGCCGCCACAACCAGGTTGGGAATCAGGCTCAGATAGGATATGTCAAAAGTTCCCTGATGCGTCTTGCCATCATCGCCGACAATCCCTCCCCGGTCAATAGCCAGGACTATAGGGAGGTTCTGGAGGCAAACATCATGTATTATCTGGTCAAAAGACCGCTGCAAAAAGGTAGAATATATGGCGACGACAGGTATGTAACCCTGTGTTGCCAGGCCAGCGGCGAAGGTTACGGCATGCTGTTCGCAGATACCGACATCAAAGACACGGTCCGGAAATTCAGCCTCAACAACGCTCAGGCAATTACCCTCGGGCATGGCCGGGGTTATAACTACCAGTTTCGGCTCCTCGCGAGCCAGTTTCAGGATTGTCCGGGCAAAGACTTCGCTGTAGGTCGGGATTTCCTTTTCGCTTTTACCTTCGGCTGATATACCGTGGAAATATACCGCATCACTCTCCGCAGGCTGATATCCTTTACCTTTGGTGGTAACGACATGAACCAGGGTCGGACTCCGATAACCATCCCGTACCCGGGTTAAAGCTTTTTCTAAATCACTAATATTGTGTCCATCGATTGGCCCAACGTAAGAAAAGCCCAGCGCTTCCCAGATAGGTGTCGGCGCCAGGACTTCCTTGACTCTTTCCTCGATTAACTGGCTCAGACGCCAGATTTTTTTACCGAGGGGCAGCCTGGTGACTATCTTCTCGCCACGTTTCTTAGCTTTACGCAAACGCTGGTCGAATCGCACGCGGCTTAATACCTTGGCAAGGGCTCCGACCGTCGGAGAAATGGACATGCCATTGTCATTGAGTACCACGATAAGCCTGGAACCGATGTGACCCGCATGGTTGAGCGCTTCATATGCCATCCCCGCGGTAATGGCACCGTCACCGATAACGGCAATTATATGATAGTTATCTCCGGCAAGGTCGCGGGCGGTAACCATACCCAGAGCTGCCGATATAGAGGTGCTGGCATGACCGGCACCGAAGGGGTCATGCTCGCTTTCTTCACGACTGGTAAAGCCTGACAGCCCTTCATATTGACGGAGGGTACCAAAACGCTGTTTTCGGCCGGTAAGAAGCTTGTGAACATAGCTCTGGTGCCCTACGTCCCAGATAATTTTATCCTTGGGGCTGGAGAATATCCTGTGCAGGGCAATGGTGAGCTCGACAACACCCAGATTGGATGCCAGATGTCCGCCGGTGGCTGTTACCGTGGAGACGATTTCATGCCGCAACTCGTCGGCCAGTTTCTCCAGCGTTGGTAATGCTAATCCTTTTAAATCAGCGGGGCTATCGATTTTATCCAGCAATCTCGGCATTATCGTCTTATGTAGTAAATATATCTGCCATTTTTATACTATCAATGAACCTCAAGAAATGTCAAGCTGAAAGCCCCTCCCTACCCTCCCGGAAAAATCCCTTGACTCTATTCACAAGGTTCTGATAGACTCACGGAGAAAGCCCACCTTAAGGAGTTTGTCTGCTTATTAGAAATACCTCCGGAGGTAATAATACCCCGAGAACGATATACTGATGGACATAGTCAAAATCCTGATAATTATAGGTACCGCAGCGTCACCCATAATAGAACTCAGAGGCGCCATCCCTATCGCCATAGTGAGATATCATTTCACCTGGTATTACGCCTACCTGTTCAGTGTAATCGGTAATATACTGCCGGTTCCTTTCCTCCTCGGATTTCTCGAAGGTATTATCTCGTTGTTCAGCAAGATACGCTTTCTGGACAGGATAATCCAGTGGTTTCTCGAGAGGACGAGGCGGAGAAGAAAAATGGTAGATAGATACGAACGCATCGGCCTGGCGTTATTCGTTGCCATACCTCTACCCATCACCGGTGCCTGGACGGGTTCTATCCTGGCTTTCCTGATAGGCCTGAGGTTTAAACATGCCCTGATATCAATAATCGCGGGGGTGCTTATCGCGGGAGCCATCGTAACCAGCGCTACTGTCCTGGGATGGGCCGTCGCCGATATTTTTACCAAGCCTGTCGACTAATGTCAGGGGATTCTAAAAGCAGTCGGTCTACGACTTGTTTTGCCATTTGTTTTGTCGTAGAATTTACGTGTGATTTACGCGTCCCTGTAGCTCAGTTGGACAGAGCAGCTGCCTTCTAAGCAGCGGGTCGAGCGTTCGAATCGCTCCAGGGACGCCAGAATA
>CAZCZJ010000062.1:0-14190 GCA_964503235.1 uncultured Dehalococcoidaceae bacterium
CTCTCTCCGTGCCTGCCGCTATCTCGCTGGCGTGCAGACCGAAGAAGGCAATCATCAGGATGGCGACCATCGACAGGATGATAAAAGCGTCCCGACTCCTCGCTTCGATATGGGGCGGCGGGAAAAAGAGACGGCGGATAACGGCGATAATCACCGCCAGCAGGGCCAGCACTGACACAATATCGAATATAACTGAAAGCGTAAAATAGAGACCGTCCGGCAAACGCGAGTAGCTGATAATCTCGGGAGCCAGACCGCTGAGAAGGAATTCAAGGTTGGCGAATAACAGGACCATGAACGCCCAGAAAAGCATGAAGTGGTTGAATCCGAAAGGTTTGCTGACCACCCTCCTCTGGAAGAAGGCATAATATATCATATTCCACAGGCGTTTCGCAGGTTTATCGAACCGGTTGTCCGGCCGGCCTATCCTGACCACCCCGATGCGACGGTAGGCGCTCCAGCCGAATATCAGGAAAGCAGCGAGGAAAACCATCAGGAATACAAATATTCTCGTATCCAAAGCTTATTTTGTTCCTTTTTAGCTATTTTTTATTTTGCCACCGCAGTAGCAGCTTTCTTGGCTCGGATTTCCCTAACGTAGTTAGTAATAGCCGGTATTATCTGGAAAAGGTCACCGACGATTCCGTACGTGGCCACTTCAAAGATTGGTGCATGCCGGTCGCGATTGATGGCAATAATAACATCCGAGTCCTGCATACCCACCAGGTGCTGAATGGCGCCGCTGATACCGCAGGCGAAGTATATCTTCGGTCGCACTGTTTTTCCGGTCTGGCCCACCTGACGCTCCAGGGGCATCCAGCCCGCTTCCACGGCGGCACGGGAACACCCGACAACGCCGCCGAGTTCGTCGGCAAGCTCCTGCAGGATACTGTAATTCTCGGTATTGCACATGCCGCGTCCGCCCGAGACGATTATATCCGCCGCCGCCACATCAACGGCATCCCCTTTCGTATCGGCGATTATTTCCAGCACCTTGGCGGCGATATCTTCTTCCTTGAGCGGCACCGTCTCGCGGATTATCTCGCCCGTACGCGAAGTATCCTTTTCGGGTAAAGGCATAACATGGGGACGGACCGTCGACATCTGCGGTCGGGTATATTCCGTGAGAATGGTCGCCATGATATTACCGCCGAAGGCGGGGCGCGTCTGCAGGAGAAATCCCTTATCGTCAATAGACAATCCGGTGCAATCAGCCGTCAGTCCGGTCTGGAGGTTCGTCGCCACGGCTCCGGCCAGGTCTCTCCCCTGCCCGGTAGCCCCGAACAGGACGATTTCCGGTTTGTATTTCTCGATTAGGTAGCAAATCGTTTTATAGTAAGATTCCGTACGGTAATAGTGGAATACGGGGTCGTCAACGAGATATACCTTGGCAGCGCCGTAGGAAAACGCTTCCCGGCAGAGATGCTCCACCTTTTCACCCAGGCATACTGAACAAAGGTCTTCTTTCCGGGCTGCCGCCAGTTCCGCGCCGACCCCCAGAAGCTCCCAGGAAACCTCGGCCGCTTTGCCTTCGGTCTGCTCTACAAACACCCACACCCCTTTATATTCCTTTATCTTTTCCAGTCTGGGGTCTTTTTCCTCTATCTCCTCGCCCGCTTCGGGTTGTGCCGCTTTCTTCTGCGCGGCTATTTCATCGAGTATCTTCTGCTCTTCCGGGGTGTAGTAAATTTCGATGGCATCGGCCGGGCAGACCTTGATACAGCGGCGGCACCGCGTGCATGTTTCCAGGTCAATGACAGGCTCGCCCTTTTCGTTCATGGTAATAGCGTCTTTAGGGCACTCACTTTCACAGCGGGCGCCGCAGGCGATGCACCTGCCGGGTATCAGCCTGGCTTCACCGCGGGGTCTCTTTAATTTCTGTGGTTCTGCCATATCTTCCTGCTCCGGGGTTATTTATTAAGGTGACAGGATATCCTTTTCCATCATTTTATCTATCAGTAACCTGGCGATATCATCCGGCTTGACGGAATCATCGCCCAGGATTTCTCCCTTGGCTCTCTCCGGCGAGAATATCTTGCGCACCTGCGTTGCCGAACCTTTGAGTCCTATCGTCTGTTCATCGATTTTCATGGCTTTATTATCCCAGAGGGTGATTATGGCATCTTCAGCCATCAAACGCATGGGCACGGTGGGATAGCGGGGCTGATTAATCTCTCTGAGGACAGCTATCATGGCCGGCAGAGGCGCGGTAACTATCTCGTGACGGCCTTCCAGCTTACGCCTGACTTTAACAATTTTGGCCGATAGGTCGACTTCTTCGATTCTATCCACCAGGGTAAGCTGTGAACAGCCCAGTCGTGTGGCAATGCCCGGCCCAACCTGGGCCGTATCGCCATCGATGGTCTGGCGACCGCACATGATAATAGCCAGCTCTTCTTTTTCCGCCAGTTTCCGGACGGCTTCCGTCAGCACCTTACTCGTCGCCAGGGTATCGGCGCCGCCGAAAGCGCGGTCGCTGAGAAGCACCGCTTCATCGACACCCACCGCCTGAGCCTTACGGAGTGTTTCTTCAGCGCTGGGGGGCCCCATGGAGATAACCGCCACGCGAAAGCCGTATTTATCCTTGAGTCGCAGGCTTTCTTCGAGGGCATGGGTATCGTAGGGGTTCATGATGAAGGGCACACCCTCACGAATGAGAGTGCCGGTGACAGGGTCCACCTTGACCTGAGTTGTATCAGGTACCTGTTTGATGCAGGCGACTATTAACATCGGTATGATATATCAAAAAACCTAACTGATAGATATTACCATAAAATTCAGCTTGGGGCAAACATTCCTATGATTGGTTCTGTTTGATTTTGGTTGAATGGAGATGCTCTCCCCCTGACCCCTTTGAATTATCTTTTCCCACCCAAACCGCCCTCTCGGCAACGTGCGCTTGTCCTTTAGTTATTCCCTACCCCGTTTCCCCCTTTCGTAAAGAGGGATTTATTTTATTCACCCACCTCCAAAGGGGACGTTTAAGAGGGGCGAAGCCCCTCTTACTATATAATTCCCCCTCTCCTGCGGAACGCCTTGCCAGGAGAGGGGGACAAAGGGGGTGAGGTCTACGTATCCATCAACCGAATGCCAATAAAACCCTACAGCTTGCCTATCCCCGGCATCTCGGTACCGAAGGGACGGACATCCATCAGGTAAAAGGGCCTGTCCACCCTGGTAATGGTCAGCGGGCAGTGCGCCAGCTTACCCGGTATGACCACCGCGGTCGGTCGGGTAATCACGTGCCTTTCCTTTTCCTTGCCCAGGCATATCTCCGCCTCTCCCCCCAGGTCGCTGAGATTATCGGTATCGTTTCCCACGAAGAAGAGAATCTCCGGCATGGGATGGGCATGGGGCTTCTCCGGATTAGGCCCGAACCGGTAGGGTGCTCTTTTCAGGCTCTCGCACATGATGAGGAAATCAAAACCGGGATTATTGCCCCGGATAAACGCCAGGTGACCACCGGAATCATCGCGATTCGTCGGGCCGTAACCCCAGGCTCCTTTTCGCGTGAATGCCAGATTTATCATGTTCTGGCGGTACTTGGAATTCCAGCCCATCACCGGTATGTTATCCAGTTTCTTTTTTGTCACTGGCAAAGCCTCTTCGCTATATTTCCGGGCACAGGAAACCTCTACGTAGATAAATCGCCTGTCTATTGTATTTATCATGGCGGGGTAATGCGGTAAGCCTTTGGGAATAGAAACAGCCGTCGAGGTGGTAATCATGTGCTTTTCCCATTCCTCCCCGAGGTATAGCTCCACTTCCGCTCCCAGGTCGCCGATATTATCCGCGTCGGTGCCCAACCAGAAATTAACCTAGTTAAAATCGTGTTTGTGCTGGCCGTATGATTCTATCCCCATTTGCCCGGCCGCCAGGTATGTGCCGTACCTGACGTGAAAATCCAGGTCGAACGGTTCCCCGCTGACCTCCGTCATCTGCCGGTAAAGCCCGGGACCGTTTTCAAAAGATAATTCGACAACGTATTTACCGTATTTCTTTCCCGCCATTTCTGATTTCCCCCTTTTAAATCTGAAGCAATCATAGCAACCGCTACGGCAAAATGTCAAAAGATATACCGACGCGTTCTAACCAGTTAACGTTCAGGATTCATATCCTCACCCCCGTATCCCCCACCCCAAAGCTGTTTTTATCCCACCCGCCCGCCCATCAAGGAAAAGAGGGGCTGACGCCCCTCTTAGACACCCCCCTATGTTTAGAGAACAATTCTTCCAGATAGCGGAAGGTCTGATAGAGCCAACATCTTACTCCTTAAAGGGAATAGCTTGCGTAGAGAGGCAAAGCCCCTCTAATTATTCATTCCCCCTTTCAAACAAAAGAACATTGAGCACTTAATTAATACCTGTTTGAGAGGGGGATAAAGGGGGTGAGTATGCAGGAATAACCAAAACCAAACATAAAGAAAGCTATCAACGCCTTTGCCGCGACTTCTGGTGCTGTGATAAACTACTACCATCGAGCGGAAGGTTTCATTATGAATATCCTGGTAACCAACGACGACGGTATAAATTCCGAGGGTCTCTGGCAACTGGTTCGTCAGTTAAAAGAAATTGCCCGGGTAACCGTGGTAACGCCGGAAAGCGAACGCAGCGCCATCGGGACGGCGGTAAGTCTGCTGCAATCGGTGAAGGTTCAAAAAATAAAGTCGGCGGTTGACGGGGTCACCGCCTATACCGTTGACGGCACGCCTTCCGACTGTGTTATTCTGGCGCTGGGAAAATTGATACCGGAGACTGTCGACCTGGTCGTTTCCGGCATTAACAACGGAAATAACCAGGGCGAGGATGTGTACATATCGGGAACGGTGGGAGGGGCTTTACAGGGCTATTTCCGTGGCAGTTCCGCGCTGGCTATATCCGCGCCGCGTAATAGTCGGAACGGCATATCGACGGCTGCTAATGTGACCACCCGACTGGCACAGTTGATAAACGCTGCCCGGCTGCCGTCCCGGGTATTCCTCAACGTCAACGTCCCCGACCTCCCTCATGATGAAATATCCGGCGTAAAAATTACCAGGCTGGCGCGGACCAGCCATATTAACACCGTTTATGATGATTCGCGGGAACGCCGGGACTATTACGACATGGTGAGAACGGCTGTCAGCGAGGCGGCCACCAGGGGTACCGATATGTACGCTAAAGACCACGGATTTATCTCGATTACCCCGCTATTCACCAGCCTTTTCGAAAGGCCGCCGCATAATTTCCTCAAATCTTTATGCGATGACCTTTTCCAGGCAATGCAGCTAGAGAAGAATAACGTCCCGGATAAAGCATGAAACATTATATCGGCACCGACATTATTGAAATAGCCCGCATCCGGCAGACGGTAGAGCGCTGGGGAGAGCGTTTTCTCAACCGGGTATATACCTCCGAGGAACAGAAAATGTACGACCGGCGGGCTCACTCGCTGGCCGCCTGCTTTGCCGGCAAGGAGGCGGTAATGAAGGTGCTGGGGACCGGGGCCAGGGGTGTAGCCTGGCGGGAAATCGAGACGCTTCATCACCGCAGCGGCAAGCCATATATCAGGCTTCACGGTAGGGCGCAGCAGGAAGCGGACAAAGCGGGCATAAAGGAAATAGACATCAGCCTGTCTCACTCACGCGAGTATGCCACCGCCACGGCTATCGGTGTAACGTAATCTTGGCTCATCCTTCCCAGACCACCTCACCGTCGATTATCGTCATCTCAACCTTGATATCTTTTATCTGGTCCGGATGCACCTTGGTGGGGTCATCGCTTAGAACCACCATATCAGCCAGTTTCCCCTCGGCAATAGAGCCCTTAATGTCCTCTTCAAAAGAGGCATACGCCGCGTTGACGGTATACATCGCCAGCGCCCGGAGCGGAGATACGGATTCTTCAGGCTGGAAGTCCTGGCCCGACTCGGTTTTCCTGGTGACCGCGGCGTAGATACCCGCCAGCGGATTAAGGGGGACTACCGGTGTATCTGAACTACCGGCAACCACTAGTCCGCTTTCCATCGGCGACCTGATGCGGTACATCCAGGGAAGGATATCGGGTTCCACCATGGCCAGGTAACGCTCACCGCTGTAGTAGATGAACGGCGGCTGATTAACGATAACCACACCCAACTCGGGGAGTCGATTTAGAAGTCGAGGGATACATTCGGCACAGTGTTCGATGCGGTGGCGCCTTCCGACTACCGGCAGAATGCCGTTGACATATTCCAGCGTATCGATTACGGCTTCGATAACATCCTCTTCCTCGGCGTGGAAAGCCAGCTGGAATCCGGCTCTATGAATATCCAGCGCGAGGCGTTTCAGTTCTTTCGGAGCAGGATGAAATTTACCGGAAGTCCGTGTCACCATCACTTTCACAGCACCCGGACGCAACCGGCTATCACCGGAACCGGGAACCAGTCCTGCTTCCTGAAACTGCTGCCAGAAATCGGCACCCGCCATCATGTAAATACGACTTCGCAGTTTTCCCGTTTCGGTTAGTTCACTCACCGTCTGCCAGCGACCGGGGTCGTTACGGTAGGTCGCCTCCTGGAAAGAAGTGATACCGTGTGAAAGGAAAAGGGCATTTACCAGTCCAGCCGCCTCATCAAGCTCGGCACCGGTCATCGCCGGTACCACCCGCCCCCGGATATCGCTCAGCATCTCGTAAAGTACCCCGTTCGGCTCACCGGTAGTCGGGTCGCGTTCTATGGTAGCCCCGGGGGGCTCTTCGGTTTCCATGCCGATACCCGCCAGTTCCAGCGCCAGGCTGTTGAGAACACAGGCATGCAGCGAACGGTGACTCAGAATCACCGGGTGGTCGGGCGCTGCTTCATCGATATCCCGGCGGGTAGGAAACCTCTTTTCCTTCAGATAAAACTCATTATAGCCGGTGCCACTTATCCAGTGTCCGGGCGTAGTATTTTCCGCTTTCCGGCGAATCGCCTGCTTGATATCCTCGATAGACCTTACCGCTGCCGGACTCAGGTCAACGCTTAATAGTTTTTTCATCAAGGAAAAAAGGTGAAGATGGGCGTCATTAAAACCGGGTACCACCGTCCTGCCGCCGCAATCGATTATCCTGGTCCCTGCCCCGGTAGCAGTCTCCACGTCGGTATTGCTACCAACCAGGATGATTTTATTTTGAGATATTACCACCGCTTCCGCTGATGGCTGCCCCGCGTCCATGGTGATAATATTTGCGTTTTTCAGAATAACATCGGACATGTTTTTATGAATCCTTTGACCGGACCGGTTTTAAGCCAGTATACTACTGATAAACCCGCACTGTAAAAGGAGACTGGCATGGATACGGAATCGGCTTGCCGGAAGTTGGCGATATGGATACGGGAGAAAGTGGCAGAAGCCGGTTGCCGTGGCGTGGTACTGGGATTAAGCGGGGGGCTGGATTCCTCGGTGCTGGCAGTATTATGCCAGCAAGCTTTGCCGCAGGATACCCTCGGTCTGCTTATGCCCTGCCATAGCATCGATACCGACAGAATTCATGCCGAAGCAGTAGCGGAAAAATTCTCTATCCCAACCAAAACAGTCACTCTTGATGATGTCTATGATTCACTTTTAAAAACACTGCCGGATTTTCAACCGGACGCAGCACTGTTAAGGCTGACACATGCCAATCTCAAAGCCCGCCTCAGGATGATAACCCTTTATAACACCACCAACCAGTTGCAGTATATCGTAGCCGGTTCCAGCAATCGCAGTGAACTTACTATCGGCTATTTCACCAAGTACGGCGATGGCGGAGTGGATATCATGCCGCTGGGGAACCTGGTCAAAAGCCAGGTAAGAGAGCTCGCCGGTTACCTGGGAGTCCCTCAAGAAATTATCGATAAGCCGCCTTCCGCCGGTTTGTGGGAAGGGCAGACCGACGAGGAAGAAATGGGATTGACTTACGAAGTCCTGGATAACTACATCCTCACCGGGAAAGCCCCGGAAGACTTAAAGAAAACGCTGGAAACCAGAAAAGCCGCCTCTGAGCACAAGCGTATCTCTCCCCCCATCCCTGAGGTTTGACCCGACACCGCCCCCCTTTAGTTATCTTTTCCCACCCGACCGCCCATGAGCATCCTGCCCGTTTCCGTTAAAATCCCCATTCCACCCTTATTGGGGAGTAACCTGCCAGCCGTGGCTCAGGCTCTCCTATTCTCCCGCCTCCCCCTCCTTTTCTAAGGCAGGGGGACTGAGGGGGAGGATTTCATGAAAAAATACTTCCCCCTCTCCTGCGAAACGCCTTGCCAGGAGAGGGGGACACAGGGGGTGATGTATATTAGTCTCGCACCACCCCCCGATAGCACCCATATAGCGACGGTTTACATTAAAACATATCGGCGCAAAACGGCCGATAATCGGTACGCATTACCCTGTCCCACAACGGCAGCGCTTTATCATCGTAAACGTCAAGGCGTCCCATGCGCGCGGCCGCCGAGGCACTGATTTGCCCGAATACGAGCATAGCCAGCGTAGAGACGGGCATGACCAGTTGCGGTGTTTTTTCAGTACGGTGTATTTCCGTCCCACTTATAGTAATATCAGCTTCCCACTTGCCCTGGTTCCAGGAACAGAAGTCATCGATAACCTCGAAGGTAAGATTGCCCTCGTCCGAATACGGACGCAGCGGCAAGGCTCTCTCAACATCCACAATCCTGCCCAGCAAACCATCGCCCGACGTGATATTAAGGCGTCTCGGTTCCAGCATCAGGTGAGGCAGCGGGTCATCGGGCGGTACCCGACCCCACATGATGTCCTGCACCAGGTCCATATTGCTGAAATGACTCCAGATCGCCCGGTAAGCTGAAGCAGAATGCCATACCAGGTCGGTAATATTTACCAGCTGCACCATGGGATGGCCCGGTCTGGTATCCCGGCTGATGGAGTATATAGCGTAGCCGGCCGGTTTCCCCGCCTCTATATACATAACCTTATACATCGCAATTTGAGTTTCGGGGTTTCTCACCACCGTAAACGGTGCCCCCGTTGCTACCTCAAAGGCCTCGTTCCGCCGCAGGTATCCCGTTTTCCCTTCGATAAAGCGATGGTACAGGTCAAGCATAGTCGCCATATCATCATCGCCGGCTTCGAGGAATTCACCCGATACTACCGGTGACGATATCAGGTCTAAATAACGGGGTTCCACGCAGTAGCCGTTTCTGGTCGAGACCACCGCATAGCCGTATCTCTGGTATATCGCTGCTCTGGACGCGAAAAGGGCCGCGATTGCCTGTCCGCCGCGCTCGTGAAGCTGCTGAAAATGCTCCGACGTTATCTTACGCAGGTAATTGCGACGTCGGTAGACCGGTAATGTACTCACCACAGTGACCCCGGCAACGGGAGTCTGGGAGCCGTTCAACATCATCGTAAGCGGCCAGGCGGCGTAGGTAGTGGCCATCTTTCCGTCGCAGAACGCGCAAAGCGTCAATTCCGGCGGCATTTTTAATAATGCTTCCCCCTGGGATGCGAAATTCGTACGCACGATGCGGTTCATTTCATCCAGTTCTTCCGATTTTACGGGGCGTATTTCGAGCGCCATAACTCACTTCCTTAAAAAATGTTCACGGGAACGTTTACAGCCTGAACGGGTATCAATCGTTGTAGGAATTCTCATCTGGGAATTCTACTGTAAAAATCCGTACGCGGGGATTGTACCATCTTGAATACGGCTGGTGCAAGCTGATAAAAAACATATACATAATACTCAGGACACATTAAGACCAGTCGTGCATCTATAAAAGTCAAACACATTTTTATATGATTCTGTCTGGTTTTGGTTGATTTAAGATGCTCTCCCCCTGATCCCCTCTCAAACAGGTATATATTCAATGCTCTTTTTTAGTCTGTTTGAGAGGGGGGAGCGTTTTTTAAGAGGGGGCGGAGTCCCCTCTTCTATTTACCCCCCTCCGGTCGGTTATAATTGCGTTGTTTCACCGATGTTTGTGGCTGGAGAGGGGGCAAGGGTGAGATAAGCACCCATCAACCAAATGCAAACAAAGGCTTATTTCCCACTTCCTGCTACTTGTTTTGGAGTATGCGTTATGTTATTATCTGGGTGAGGCGAGAGATGACCACAGATAAGGAAAAGGCTCTGGAATTAGCTATCGGCCAGATTGAAAAGCGGTTTGGCAAGGGCTCCATCATGAAGCTGGGGGAGTCAGCCACACTGCCTTCTATCGAGGCTATTCCAACCGGCTCACTGGCTCTTGACCTGGCCCTGGGTATAGGAGGTATACCCAGAGGTAGAATTACGGAAATATTCGGTCCCGAGTCATCCGGGAAAACTACATTAGCTCAGCATATAATCGCCGAAGCCCAAAAAAGGGGAGGTTTGGTTGCCTATATTGATGCCGAGCACGCCCTGGACCCCTCTTACGCTGCCAATTGCGGTGTGAAAATTGACGACCTGCTTATATCACAGCCAGATACCGGTGAGCAGGCACTGGAGATTACCGAAGCGCTGGTAAGGAGCAGCGCTGTTGATGCGATAATTATTGATAGCGTCGCCGCTCTGGTCCCCCGCGCCGAAATCGAGGGAGACATGGGAGACCCTCAAATGGGTTTACAGGCCCGCCTGATGTCACAGGCTCTGAGAAAGCTGGCTGCCGCCATCGGCAGGTCCGGCACCGCCGTAATATTCATCAACCAGTTAAGGGAAAAGGTTGGTATCGTCTTCGGTAATCCGGAGGTGACCACCGGCGGCAGAGCCCTGAAGTTCTACAGCTCGGTCAGAATAGATTTACGAAGAACAGAAACCATCAAGCAGGGAACCGATGCTATCGGCAGCCGTGTTAGAGCTAAGGTAGTTAAAAATAAGGTTGCACCACCGTTCCGTACCGCTGAATTTGATATTATGTTCGAATACGGTATCAGTAAAGAGGGTAACCTTCTTGATATCGGTATAGAGCTGGGGCTGATAAGTAAAGCCGGAGCCTTTTTCTCTTACGGTGATACCCGCCTCGGGCAGGGCAGGGAAAGCGCTAAACATTATCTCAAGGAAAACCCTGAACTCGCCCAGGAAATTGAAGAGAAGATTAGGGCCTCAGCCAAAGACTCGCACTCTACATTGCCTGTAGAAAATTAAAGGCATTTAATACAATAAGCCGGATTAATTTATATAGATGGCAATTTTTAGGCTGAGGCAGAGGCTTCAGCCTTTTTGTGTTTTAAAAAGGATAGTTGTTAATGAGCGTGATAACCAGGCTGACGACCGCAAAGAGTCGTGATAGCAGAATAAATATCTACCTCGACGGTAAATATACTTTTTGCCTGCCAGTCGATATTGTCGTAAAAGAGGGACTATCGACTAACCAGGAACTCTCGCCGGGTCAGGTAAAAGCACTGGCCGCCGCTGACCGCCACCGCCGTTGCTTAAATACGGCTATCCGCTATATTGGTTACAGACCGCGCAGCGAATTTGAAGTTAGACAACGACTCCGGCAGCGTGGATTTGAAAACGACTTTGTCGAAAAGGTAGTTGCCAACCTTAAAGAACAGGGACTGATTGACGATACCTCTTTTGCCCGGTTCTGGAAAGAAAACCGGGAGGATTTCAGCCCGCGCAGTCGATGGCTGACCGGGGTGGAGCTGCAACGTAAGGGAATCGACAGGGAAACCATCGAACAGGTAGTTGGTGAAGTTGATGATAATGCCAGCGCCTACCGGGCCGCTTTAAGTAGAGCTCGGCACCTGTCTTCGTCCGATTATCAGCTTTACCGTCGCCGACTGGGTGAACACCTGAAGCGTCGGGGTTTTACCTACGAGGTGATAAATAACGTGATTGATAAGGTATGGCAGGAGCACGGAAATAACTCCGAATGATATATACCAATATTGAAATATTTAAATACAGAATCTAAAGAAAGGGGGGTAAAATGGAAGGTGGAGCCTTAGTATATATAGCAATCTTCTTTAGTTTTATCATAGGTCTGATTTTTGGAGGTGCGGCGGCCTTTTTGTGGCGGAGAATGGTATTCAACCGACAGCTGCGTATCGCTGAGAGAAAAGCCGCCAGGATGGTAGCTGAAGCCAGAAACGAGGCTAAAGGCATTCTCCAGGAAGCCCAGGAGGAAGTAAAGAAAAACAAAACTACCGCCGACGCCGAGTACCGCGAACGAAGGAGTGAACTGCAACGACAGGAAAACAGACTGAGCCAGAAGCAGGAAACCCTCGACCGGAAGATAGAAAGCGCCGAACAACGTGAACGCAACATGACCAACAAGGAAAAGGAGATAGAGACAATCCGCGGCCAGCTTGGCGAATTGAAGGATAAACAACTTCAACAGCTGGAGCTAATCTCCGGAATGTCCAGCACGGAAGCCAGGCAAAATTTACTGGACGCCATGGAAGTCGAGATGCAGCAGGAAGCTTCCCGTCGTTTGCATCAGTGGGAAACTAAACTCAAAGAAGAAGCCAATGAGAAAGCCCAGGAAATCCTGGCCTCGGCCATACAGCGCAGTGCTTCGGAGATTGTCGCTGAGAGTACTGCCTCCGTGGTTCCCATTCCTAATGATGAGATGAAAGGCAGGCTTATCGGCAGGGAAGGCCGTAACATCAGAGCCCTGGAACAGGCCACCGGAGTCGACCTTATCATCGACGACACGCCCGAAGCGGTAACACTGTCCAGCTTCGACCCGATTCGCCGGGAGATAGCCCGCATCACTCTCAACCGGCTTATTCTTGACGGACGCATTCATCCGGCGCGCATCGAGGAAATGGCGGCCAAAGCCAAGGAGGAAGTGGACGCCGATATCGTTAATGCCGGTGAGCAGGCAGTGATGAAGCTGGGAATACAGCTACATCCCGAGTTAATAAAACTCCTCGGACGGCTTAAATACCGTACCAGTTACGGGCAGAATGCCCTGGAGCACAGTATGGAGGTAGCTCACCTGTCGGGCATGATTGCCTCGGAGCTGGGAGCCAACGTCAATATCGCCAAGAAAGCCGGACTGCTTCACGACATCGGTAAAGCCGTCGACCGCGAGGTAGAGGGCACTCATGCCGCTATCGGAGCCGACCTGGTCAAGCAGTGGGAAAAGTCGCCTGAGGTCCTCCAGGGAGTCGCCGAACATCACCTGGAGACCAGTGACACCAGCGTCTGGGGCTATATCACCTCGGCCGCCGATGCAATCAGCAGCGCCAGGCCCGGCGCCAGACGTGAATCGCTGGAAAGCTATCTCAAACGACTGCGGGCGCTGGAGGATATCGCCGACAGCTTTAAAGGTGTCGAGAAGTCCTACGCCATTCAGGCCGGTCGTGAGGTCCGCATATTAGTAAAGCCTGAGTCTATCGACGACCTCGGTGCGATGAGGCTGGCCCGCGATATCGTGAAAAAGGTTGAAGAGACCCTGGATTATCCGGGACAGATAAAAGTCACCGTAATCAGAGAGACCCGGGCTATCGACTACGCAAAATAAACCTAGGGCTGTCATTGCGAGCGAAGCATGGCAATCTCTAAATCTGATGACAGAGATTGCTTCGTCACTTCGTTCCTCGCAGTGACGTGTGATTAAAGATGAAAATAATGGCAATCGGCGACATAGTGGGACGACCCGGTCGGCAGATAATCCACGAGCTCCTGCACGGCATGCGTCGGCAGTACGAACTCGACCTCGTGATTGCTAACGGGGAAAACGCGGCCGGGGGTTTCGGTCTCACGGTAAAAACCGCCCGTGAGCTGTTAAGGAACGGGGTTGACATTCTCACCTCCGGCAACCATATATGGGCTCAGAAGGAAATCATCCCCCATCTCGATGACGATGACTTACCCGTCATACGGCCGCTGAATTATCCCCCCGGTGTCCCCGGACGCGGCTACCTGACGGTCGGGGAGGTCATGGTGGTGAATCTGCTGGGCAGGACGTTTATGGATAGCTACGATTGTCCGTTCCGGGCGATGGACGCGCTGCTGGCTAATCTCGAAAAGAAACCTCCGGTTATTATCGTGGACTTTCATGCCGAGGCTACCTCCGAGAAAATAGCTATGGGGCGTTACCTGGACGGACGGGTCAGCGCCGTACTCGGTACGCACACGCACGTGGGAACGATTGATACCAAAATACTTGCCGGAGGTACCGCCTACGTTACCGATATCGGCATGACCGGACCCACCGACTCTATTATCGGCGACGACCCGGAGGGTGTAATGCAGCGCTTTCTTACCAAGATGCACCATCCGCTATCGGTAGGTAAAGGCAAGC
>CAZCZJ010000063.1:0-13832 GCA_964503235.1 uncultured Dehalococcoidaceae bacterium
CTGCCAGCCTCATGGGGGTAAATATTAACCGCGTGCTGGCTATATGTTTCGGCTTCGGTGCCGCGATGGCCGGTATGGCCGGTGTACTTTACAGTATGCGGATCCCCCTCAATACATCTATGGGTCTGCAATATACCGTCATTGCCATCATAGTTATCGTATTAGGCGGGCTGGGCAGCATCCCCGGCGCTTTTATCGGGGGTCTTATACTGGGTATTATAGGCGAAGTAGTGACTTATTTTGATCCGAGTTTATCACTGGCTGCCTACTATTTCATCTTCATGCTGCTGCTATTGGTAAGACCGAAAGGCATTTTTGGGAAGTAGACGAATGAAAATTACGTTAAAAAACGATAAGGTGTAACCATGCAGACTCTGATTATCATAATCAACATCCTGTGTTTGATCTACTCAGGTTGGTTTATTGAACGGTTACTCACGAAAGAGAGAAAGAATAGCTTAATCACGTCTGGGATACTTCTCCTTGTCCTAGCCCTATTAGCGACTCTACCCCTCTATGCTTTAGGTTATACTTCCATACTAATTACCACCATCTTAATGTATATCATCCTTACGGTGAGCTGGGTACTTTTTTCCGGTCTTACCGGCTATATGTCACTGGCTACGGCTGCCTTCTTCGGGATAGGTATCTATGCTTCAGCCCTGCTTCTGCCGACCAAAGGGCAGGTACTTCCGGTACTGGTGGTAGTCTTTATAGGCGGTCTAGCCAGCAGCATAATCGCCCTTGGCGTCGGCGCTCTAACTCTAAGGCTGAGGGGCATATATTTCGCAATTTTCACCTTCGGGCTCGTTGTGCTCATAATGGAGCTTCTCAACTGGTGGGAGCTTTCTGTAAACAAAATACTTGGTCGATACGTCATGCTGGTGGATAATAACTTTATCTTTTACACCATGCTGGGTATTTTTGTCCTGGTAATGCTCACCTTCTTCTTTATTCGACGTTCCAAATTCGGTTTAGCCATGCGGAGTATCGGGGAGAATGAGGAAGCCGCGGCACATACCGGTATTAACGTCACCATGGTTAAGGTCATCACCTTTGCCATCAGCGCTTTCTTTATGGGGGCAGCCGGGGCAATCTATGCTACAAAAATTACATATGTTGACCCGTATGTAGCCTTTAGTGTTCTCTTTTCTTTCCTGCCAGTCTTGATGGCAATCTTTGGCGGTATGGGGCGTATTTACGGTCCGGTAATGGGAGCCGCTATTTTTACCTACCTGCAAGAAACGCTACAAACCAAGTTCTCCGAGATCTATATGCTCTCATTCGGAGTTTTATTAGTGGCGGCCATACTATACATGCCCGACGGACTTACCGGACTTATACAAAAAGTCTGGAGGCGAA
The DNA here is from genome assembly GCA_964503235.1 of uncultured Dehalococcoidaceae bacterium. GTDB lineage: Bacteria > Chloroflexota > Dehalococcoidia > Dehalococcoidales > RBG-16-60-22 > W425. Next base: position 1,363 of record CAZCZJ010000063.1, read on the forward strand.
TATCGGGAGGGAAACGTGTACATACTTGAAGGTGAAGGAGTATCCAAATACTTCGGGGGTCTGGCAGCCGTCGACAATGTCGATTTCCATGTTGACCAGGGAGAAGTTGTTGGTCTGATCGGTCCCAACGGTGCTGGAAAGACAACGCTATTCAATCTGATATCGGCAACATATACCCCGAAACCAGGGATAATACGCTTTAAGGATAAAAACATTACCGGTAAGAAGCCGTATCAGATCTGCCGCATGGGCATAGCCAGAACATTTCAGATGGTTAAAATATTCGCCAACCTCCCGGTTGTAGAGAACGTACGCGTCGGGGCATTCTTCGGTAAGTCGACACATGTTTCCTCTGCCAATGCTACCCGGGAATCTCTAGAGCTGCTGGAGTATGTGGGCTTGTCACAGGTAGCCAACACACCGGCCAGAGACCTTACCCTGGCTAACCAGAAGCGGCTGGAGGTAGCCCGAGCCCTGGCAACCAAACCCGAACTGCTCCTTCTCGATGAGTTAATGGCCGGACTCAACCAGACCGAGGTCGCCGAGGAAATGCAACTGATTTCCAGTATCAGAACTAAGGGAATCACCATTGTCATGATTGAGCATGTTATGAAAGCCATCATGAGCGTATGTGACCGTATAATCGTGCTTCATCACGGTAAGAAGATTGCCGAAGGCACTCCGCAGGAAATTACCCACAGTGAAAAGGTTATCGAAGTCTACCTAGGAGAATAAAACCATGCTGGAAGTGAATAATATCAATGCCTTTTACGGTAATATCCAGGCATTATGGGATATCTCTTTCACTGTCAATGAAGCCGAGATAATGGCACTCATCGGAGCCAACGGAGCGGGTAAATCTACCTTACTCCACATTATATCCGGTCTAATGCGTGCGTCATCAGGCACGGTTTCATTCCTCGGTCAGCGAATAGATTGTTTGTCCCCGAATAATATAGTCGAACTCGGCCTTTCTCATATCCCGGAGGGAAGGAAACTTTTTACGGAAATGTCAGTCCGCGAGAACCTCGAGATGGGAGCCTACCCCAAGCGCGCCTGGGCACAGAAAGCAGAAACACTTAAATGGGTCTACGAAATTTTTCCTATACTGAAAGAGAGAGCGAAACAGCTTGCCAGGACACTCAGCGGCGGTGAGCAACAGATGTTAGCCATGGGCCGGGGACTGATGTCCCGACCTAAAATGTGCATAATCGATGAGCCGTCGAACGGCTTGGCGCCAAAACTGGTACTGGATATCTTTCAGATAATAAAAACTTTACGCGACCAGGGTATTACCATCCTGCTTGTCGAGCAAAACGTGAAACATACTCTGGAAACCGCCGACCGCGCCTGCGTTCTGGAGAACGGCCGGATAACGCTGGACGGCACCTGCAAGCAACTCCTTGATAGCGAACACATCAGGAAAGCTTATCTGGGACTGTAAGCCTGCTGATATCTCCCGATATCCTGGGTAAAAAGCCCCTGTTGTCTACGCATCGTCCTCGAACAAATCATAGAACTCTGGTACTCCAGGCGGCAAAACCTCCCAAAAGAACCGAATCGTTTTAATCTTAATAGAGTTATTCTCATCAAGTACCAACTCGTAATGAGCCATAGCACTTTTTTTGACCACCACCTCTCCTGTCTTTCTGTTTATAACCTCCATCCCGAACCGTACAGCGGCCATCTTTCGTCTTTCATCAACGGTGATATCCTCTGGTGTTAGTTTTTCATACCACGAGGAGTGTGATTTCGCGGTGTGCATGAACTCATCGCGGCTGAAGAAGCCACCTTCCGGTCCACCTATCGCGGCAATGTACGGTATGAATCTCAAATCCGGAGCAAAGTAATCATTCATTCGATCCGCTGTTTCGGAGTCTTGTCCGTAAGTACTGTAAACCTTAAAGTATCCTTTCATCCAACGAAGGATATTGTCATAAGTAAGTTCCATTAGCATTACCTCCTCTATGCAGTTTATTCAGTGTAAATGATCATTATTTAGGCATTATGATTTCTGCTCTTTATCGTAGACGTGTTTAGGGCCAGTGCTGAAATAGAAAATGGGCTTATCAACCTTCCTGAAGATGATGGGGCAGTGTAAAAGCCCTTTCGGAATGAAGACAGCACAGCTCCGGGTAAGGACATGCTTTTCATCTCCCAGGTATATCTCGACCTCCCCGTTTAAAGCGTGCGGGTCGGCGGGGTCGCTGCCGACAAAGCCGATGTACTCGTCCCAGTCATGGGTGTGGCTACCACCCGGGCTGCCCCTCTCCGAGGCTTTCCATATCAGGGCGCAGTTCAGATAAAAAGCCCCCTCGATAACCTCTCCATCCGAGAGTATTACAATCTGTCCGCTGCGCTCTCCCGTTGCTGGCGGAGACGGTGTTTGGGGTAACTTCGGTTCCGTTATGATATATTTGCCATATTTCGTTTCAGTCATTTGCCCCTGTCCTCCTTGATATAAAAATCGCCCGATATCGCATTGCGTTGGCAGCAGACCGGTACGTTTCGTTAATCCCGTGTCACTAAAAGGCCTACTTATCTTTATCTTTCAGCTGCGTCACGTGATATCGACGTGTCAGCATTATTTCCAGAAAGATAATCGGCCTGGGGATACTTTTAAAATTCAGTGGTCCGTGGGGCAACCCTTTTTTAAGAGAAACGATGGTGGGAGAATTGATGATATGCTTTTCTTGTTCCTCACCCAGGCATATCTCTATTTCCGCCCCGCCGAAATCCCGGCAGTCCATCGGGTTGGTGCCGAGAAAACAAAGTAGTTGTTGAAAGTCGTCGTGGAAATGGGATTCTTTCAACATTAGTTCCGGCTTATAGATAACCTGGTGCGTAATAATGCAGTCGGCATCAATCTCATCGCCGTGTGCCGAGACACACTCCAGCTGATGGTGTTTTTTAAATGCATCTCTGATGACATGCTTCCCGTATTTCGTTTCAGCCATTTTTTAGCCTCCGTATCGTTATATTTAATATACCCACTATTAGAGACCGGCATAGGAAATTAAAACTCTGGTGGGGAAGGGGGGACTCGAACCCCCACGCATCGCTGCACCAGATCCTAAGTCTGGCCCGTCTGCCAGTTCCGGCACTTCCCCATAAGAGTTATGTTGGAGATGTTATGTCAAGTATCTCCCACTGCCTGACCTGCCATTACTCCGTAATATAACATTTTAATAAACTCGCCTCAAGTCGGGATATCCTATAAGGAACCGGGATAATATTTATGATAATCCCTTGCAAATGCTATAAAACTTTGATAGTATTTATCTACATAGAACATCTAAGTAAATATCAGAATGCGAGGTGATTCGTATGGCAAAGAGAAGCGATTTACTGAAAAGCAGCTCGCACTCATTACTGCTATGCCTGCTGGAACAGCAGCCGATGTACGGCTATCAGATTATCAAGGAACTGGAAGCGAGGAGCCAGGGTTATTTTAAATTTAAGGAGGGAACCCTCTATCCGGCCCTTCACCGTCTGGCAAAATCAGGGCTGATTACCGGATCATGGCAAACGCTACCCAACGGACGGCAGAGACGGTATTATCACATCACAGAAAAGGGACTTGCCAAGCTGGCTCAGGAAAGAACACAGTGGCAGGACTTCCTAAACGCCGTAAGGCTGATACTGCAGCCCGGTCAACCGGTTACTTAAGAGGTGTGTAATGACATCGGAACTGGCTGAATACATAGAGAACATCAAATATACCTCCAAGCTTCAACCGGCTAATGAAGCCGAGGTTCTCGGTGAGCTCGAGACCCACATCGAAGATAAGCTCCGGGAACTGACGGATTCGGGACTTTCAGAAGAGGAAGCCGTCAAGGCATGCCTGCACGAGCTGGGCTCACCGTCGCTGGTAGCCCGGCAAATCTACGAAGCCTATAGTCAGGGCAGCTGGAAGCAGGTGTTTATGGCTTCCCTGCCGCACATACTTTTCGGTGCCCTCTTCACGCTTAACTGGTGGCATTATCCCGGCTGGCTGGTGATCGTCCTGGGTGTGATATCGGGTATCGCCGTCTACGGCTGGTGGCACGGCAAACCTACCTGGGTTTTTTCCTGGCTCAGTTACTCACTGTTGCCCGTGATGGCTGTCGGTATTCTCCTTGTCTACTTACCTAAAGGATGGTCGCTTCTGGCTATACCGGTTTATATCGCGTTTGCGGCGTGGTGGCTGTTCCATATGGTTATTCAGACGGTGAAAAAGGACTGGCTCTTCAGCTCGGTGATGCTGTTGCCGATGCCGATAATAATCGGCTGGTTCCTAGCGGTATCGCCGGATTGGAAAATCACCGCATCCAGCCTGGAGCGGGCTACTCTAATGGCTCCCTGGATAGGACTCAGTTTTCTGGCTCTGGCACTGACCGTAGCCGCTTTTATCCGCATCAGACAACGCTGGCTGAGAATCGGCCTGCTGGTTCTTTCCGGGGTAATAACTCTGTCGCTGGTAGTCCATTATACCTACGGACAGATAAACACACCGTTGTTCGTGGGGCTGATGCTGGTAATGTGGGGGGTTTTCCTGGTACCACTCTTGCTGGAACGCCGTTTTAGAAACAGAAATAAATCGCTCCCGAAATATTTGAGGACAAACACCATTAAAACCGGATAAGATGCGCAGGTCGATCTATTACGGAGGTAGTTAATGGCGAAGGTTGCGGTCGTCACCGACAGCATTGCCTGTCTTACCAGGGAATTTACCGAACAGTACGATATTGAAATCATCCCGATTAATTTCTATGTCGATGGAAATCTTTACCGTGACTGGGTGGATATAACTCCTTCGAAAGCTTATGAGCTGTTTCTCAAAGACCCTGATTCTTTCAAGTCTTCGGCACCTGCTCCCGATGAATGTCTCCAGGCTTTCCGCAAGGTCGGCGAGCGAGCGGATAGTATTTTATGTATCACCGTTTCCCTCGGACTGAGCGCCGTTTATAACGCCGCTTTGGAAGCGAAAGAGCTTATTAAAACCGAGCAACCCAATCTTACTATCGAGATAATGGACTCGAAGTCAGCCACCCCCTCCGAGGGCATGATAGCACTGGCCGCTGCCCGGGCGGCTTCTGAAAACAAAGAGCTTCCGGAGGTCATCAGCGCTGCCGAGAAAGTAAAGGATAAAGTAAACGCCTACGTGCTTTTAGATACCATGCGTCACGTGTACCGTTCCGGACGCATCCCCAAGATAGCCTCCCAGATAGGCTCGGCTCTAAATATCAGGCCGATTCTTAGTGTATCCGAAGTAGTTCATTTTACATCCGTAGTCAGGAACAGGAAACAGGGTATCGAACGCATCATCAAGATGATGAGAGAGAAAACGGAAGACAAACCGGTACGCGCTGCCGTGATGCACGCCTATGCCCTGGATGAAGCCGAGAAACTGAAAGCCAGGGTTGCCGCCGAGTTTAACTGCGTGGAGTTATGGCTCGGCGAGTTCAGCCCGGTGATGGGTTACGCCTGCGGTACGGGGACGGTGGGCGTAGCATTTTATATTGAAGATTAGAAGGAGAACCATATGGAATTACAAATAGTCGCGGCGATAATCATCGGTTATATTTTAGGTTCCATTCCCTTTGCTTATATTGTCGCCCGCCTGAAAAAAGGTATCGATATCCGGGAAATCGGCGGCGGAAATGTCGGCGCTCTGAACGCCTACCGCCATATCGGCCCGGTATACGGACTCGGCGTCCTGGCTGCCGATATCGGCAAGGGAGCTATGGCTGTTGTGATTGCCGGCTGGCTTGACCTTACTCTTCCCTGGATTTGCGTGGCCGGTTTTGCCGCTATCCTCGGTCACAACTGGCCCGTCTTTCTCAAATTCAAAGGGGGTAAAGGAGCGGCAACGGTTCTCGGGGTACTGCTGGCTTTCATGCCCATTCCATTGCTTATTAGCGGGGTGCTGGTGCTGGTCTTTATCGCCATTACCAGCAATGTGCGGCTGGCTCTTTGTGCGATGGTTTTCACACCACTCTTTGCCTGGCTCCTCGATAGAGACCTGGATATGATATATATCTATTACCCCCTGGGACTCCTCCTCTTCATCGGTATTTACACATTAATCGGCCTCAAGCGTGAACTGGCTAATGCCGATACCAGAAGGAACCTCTTTATCGATAGAGACTATAATCCCTGGCAGACAAAAAAAGCGGATAGTAATGATTAGCCTATGAAAAAAGTTGCTATAGTTACGGATACCACCGCCTGTATCCCCCAGGAACATGTAGGCAGGTATAACATTGAAGTTGTTCCGGTGCAGCTCAACTTTGAAGACAGGAGCTACCGGGACGGGATAGATATCACGCCTAAAGAGTTTTACACCATGTTACGAGAGGCCAAGAAAATGCCTACCACCTCCAGTTCATCTCCGGCTCCCTACCTCGAAGCTTACCGTAACGCCAGCCAGAAAGGCCGGAGTATCCTCTGCTTTACCGAACCCGCCAAATTCAGCGCCATGTTCAACGCCGCCAATGTTGCCCGGGAAATTGCTAGAAACGTACTCCCCGGAGTGACTATCGAGGTTATCGAATGCACTACTGCCGCTGCCGGACAGGGCCTGGTTGCTTTATCCGCTGCCAGAGCAGCCGACCAGGATAAACCGCTGGAAGAAGTTATCGCTACTGTTGATGAAATCATGCCCCGTGTAAACTTGTACGCGACTCTGGACACGCTTCGTTATCTGGTAAAAAGCGGTCGCGTTCCGCAGGCTGCCGCCCTGCTCAATTCCGTCCTTAATATCAAGCCGGTCTTCACTCTAAATCAAGCTAATCCTCATACCATCGCCCTCCCCAGGTCGACTAAAAGCGCCATGAACCGCATATTGAAATTGATTGACAAGGAAGCCGGAGAGAAATCTCTCCACGTTGCCGTGATGCACGCCGACGCATTTAAAAACGCCACGGAATTGCATAACCGTATCAGGGACAGGTTCCGGTGCGAAGAACTATTCATCACCGAGTTCACACCGGTAATGGGCGTTCATACCGGACCCGGGCTCCTCGGGGTGGCTTTCTACAGCCAGGAATCACCGAGTTAAAGCTAAAAACCCTGTCTAGTTTTGGTTGATTTCAGTTTCTCACCCCCTTTGAATTATGGAATCACCCCATCACCCTGTGTCCCCCTTCCCCTCAAGGGGAAGGGGGAAGATATAGAAAGAGGGGTTTCACCCCTCTTAAACGCCCCCGGTTATGAAAATCGCACTCCTTCTGCGGCTACTCCCTTTCAGGTGGTGGGGATAATCTTACCGGACAGGCCATAGATGATAAAGGGCGGTGGGTGGGAAAAGATAACAACTGTGGGGTGCCGGGGTGAGGTAAGCACCTGGTAACCAAAGGCAAATAAAACGCCACCGCAGGCAACTAGCCAAACCAGAAAAAACACCCTATAATGTAGGATATGCGGAATTTCTATATTTCCTCTCACTCTACCACCGCCACCGAACGATATTCACTAATACATACTAGAGCATTAAGCACATAAAGGGAGAATGAAAATGGATATACAGGTCGTCACCGGTGATATTGCGGCCGTCAAGACTGATGCCATAATATTAAATTCGTTTAAGGGCGCTAAAACCCTCAGCGGCGATATCGCCGCCGTTGATAAAGCTCTGGACGGCGCCATTTCCCAGCTGGTGAAACAGGGTGTCATCAAAGGTAATCTTAACGAGATTACACTAGTGCACAGTCTGGGCAAACTCCCGGCAGGCCGTGTGGTAATCGTCGGACTGGGGAAAAAGCAGGAATTGAGCATCGACAAAGTCCGCGGTGCTATAGCCGAGACCTGCCGCTACCTGAGGAAAAACGGCGCTACCAATATTACCACTATCCTTCAGGGCGCCGGTGTTAACAAAATATCCAGAGAAGGCGCTGCCCAGGCTATAGCCGAAGGCGCCCGGCTCGGACTCTACACCTTCCGCCGTTATATCACTAAAAAAGATAAAGAGACCGGTGAAATAAAAAGCCTCCTGATAGTCGGCAGCGAAAAGGAAAAACCGGCTCTGGAGAAAGCCGTCAATAAAAGTACGATTATAGCCGAAGCGTCCAACTGGGCGCGTGATATCGTCAACGAACCCGCTAATAACATGACGCCGTCTCAAATGGCCGACGCCGCCCGCAAACTTGCCGATACTTACGGTCTGAGCATCGAGGTACTGGAAAAGGAACGAATGACCAAGTTGGGCATGGGCGGCTTGCTGGGCGTCTCCCAGGGCAGTCAGCAACCACCGAAGTTCATCATCCTCGGCTACAAGGGCAAACCTACCACTGATATCGACCTGGTCCTGGCCGGCAAGGGGATAACGTTCGATTCCGGTGGTATTTCCATCAAGCCCTCCGAGGGCATGGCGGATATGAAGGGGGACATGGCCGGGGGTGCTTCGGTGATGGCAACGCTTATGGCCGTTGCCCGTCTGAAACCCAAGATAAACGTTACCGCTCTGGTCCCCGCCACGGAGAACCTCCCCAGCGGTACCGCTATGAAACCGGGCGATATCATTAAAGCGATGAACGGGGAGACTATCGAGGTCCTCAACACGGACGCCGAAGGCCGGCTGATTTTAGCCGACGCTCTCTCCTATGCCGTCAAGCTGAAAGCCAAAGCAATAATCGATGCCGCCACGCTGACCGGGGCCTGCATGGTAGCTCTGGGTAAGATATGCACCGGTGTTTTCAGCAACAACCAGGAGCTTGCCGATAAGGTATTAGCCGCCGGCAAAGAAGCCGGAGAGCTATCCTGGCAGTTACCGATGTTCGAGGAATACCGCGAGCAACTAAAAAGCGACATCGCCGACATCAAGAATATCGGCAACCGCTACGGCGGCGCCATCACCGCCGCCAAGTTCCTGGCCGATTTCGTAAACGATACACCCTGGGTCCACCTGGACATTGCCGGTCCCGCTGACAGCGACAAGGAAAAAGGCTATCTGGTAAAAGGGGCTACCGGCATACCGGTCAGGACTTTTATAAATCTTGTCCTAGATATGGCAAAATAAAGATTCATACAAGGAGGACTAATAATGAAGCTAAAATGGTTGGCACACGCCGCTTTTCTCATTACCGCCGATGATGGCACCCGTATTATCACCGACCCCTATGCAACCGGGAAAGGTTTTAAACATAGCGAGATTAATGAATCGGCTGATATCGTTACCGTCAGCCATGAACACTTCGACCATAATAACGCCGCCGCTGTCAAGGGTAATCCGCAGGTCGTCAAGGACACCGCCGAGGCTAAAGGCATATCTTTTAAAGCGGTCGCCACTGCCCATGATGATAAAGGCGGCAGCGAGAGGGGCAAGAATAATATTTACTGCTTCCAGGTCGATTGCATCAGGGTCTGCCACATGGGCGACCTCGGGCACCTGCTTACCGACAATCAGGTCGTGGAGGTAGGTAAAGTACACGTACTCCTCATACCGGTGGGGGGATTCTTTACGATCGACGCCAAAACCGCCGGCATGGTGGCGGAACAGGTAAGAGCACGGGTTATAATACCGATGCATTACAAGACGGATAAAATGGATTTACCCATCTCCGATGTTGAAGGATTCCTGAAAGGCAAGGATAACGTAACCCGGCTGGATACCAGCGAGGTAGTATTCACCCGTGCTGAGCTTCCGTCAAGTCCGCAGATTATGGTCCTCCAGCCATCTCTATAGGTCATTTAAGGGTTGATGATAGCAGTTAATGATGTAGACCTCATCATTTTCGACATGGACGGCACCATTGTCCCGTCTCTAGAAATCGTCTACGAGGCTATTAAAAGGTCATTTGCCGATTTTGGCTGGGTATTAAAATACAGTGCCGAGGATATTAACCAGTTTATCGGGACGGCATCCGGAATACTCTATAAGCATATCACGCCGCCCGAACACTCACACCGCTGGGAAGAATTGAGAGATAGAACCAGAACCGAATATACCGCCCTGTTCCGGGAGTCGGCGGTAACATTCCCCGGTGTTAAAGACACCCTTGACATACTCCGTAAAAGAGGATTTCGTCTCGCCCTTTACAGCAATGCCTCAACGTTATATTTCGATACTGTGCTGACGTCACTGCAAATCAGGGATTATTTCGACCATACCGAATGTGTCCATGAAAATAACCTGACCAAACCGGAACTGGTGGAAAAAATCAGAGAAACACTGGAATGTTCAACCTCAGCCGTCGTCGGCGACAGATACCATGACATCGAAGCGGCCCGGGAAACGGATTCGCTGTCTATCGGTGTGCTTTTCGGCTACGGCGGGGAGGAACCGGAGCAGGCGGACATGACCATCAGGCAGTTCGACGGATTACTGGATATATTCGATAGAAAACTGTTGGTATTAAATAAAATACTGGCAGAAATTAATAAGCAAAAAAAAGAGGATAGTCCTTTCGTTCTGGGCATCACCGGGATCGATGGGGCGGGTAAAACCACATTCGCCAGGTCACTGGAGGAATTCCTGGTTTCTAAAAACTGCAAGACACAGATGATTCATCTGGATGATTTTCACAATCCTAAAGCAATCAGGTACGCCGGAGAAGACCCGGCTGAGAATTACTATAATCGAAGCTTTAATCTGGACGATTTAATCACTGGATTAATTAAACCGCTCCGGCAGAAAGCTGAATATTCTACTAAATTATCAATCCTGAACCTGCAAACCGATGAATATGACACCGGGAAAGAGTATAATTTCTACCCAAACACGATAGTTATTTTAGAAGGTGTTTTCCTTCTCAGGGAAGAGCTCTCTCGGTATATAGATTATACAGTTTTCCTGGATATTCCCTTTGAAGAAAGCGCCCGGCGAGCTAAGGCGAGGGACCCGCAAACGGTAATCGAAAAATACGAAACGAAATACCTGCCGGCACAAAGGAAATATCTGGCTTTGTTCCCACCGGGCAATCACGCCGATATGATAATCGATAATATTAACTGGGAATATCCTTCGATTATTAATATTCGCTGATATTCATAGTTTCTATTAGTATCCGGAAGCTTTCTGATTATAAATCATCATAATTCATATTATACATGTATCCACTCCCCTGATAGCTCGCCAGCTACTTTCATGTACGCGCCAGCTATTGACTTCTATGGTAAAATATCTTATAGGGGGTAGGGTTTCCGGAAAAAATAGGCATATAATTTGGATATTAGTTGTATCATCCTCGCTGGCGGAAAAAGTTTACGCTTAGGACACGATAAGATAACAGAAAAGGTAGGTAATAAAACCCTACTGGAAAAGGTAATATCCCGAATTGACTCGCTCAGTAAAGATATCGTTATTGTCACGGCTGAAGAAAGAAATCTTACAGAATTTGCCGATAATCCGAAGGTAAAGACAGTATCCGACATCTTCCCGGGGCGGGGTTCTCTGGGTGGTATTTATACCGGACTGGTAAAATCAGGTTCGTTTTACAATCTAGTTATTGCTGCCGATATGCCTTTTCTAAACGGGGACTTGCTTACCTACATGACGGAGGTAGCCGAAGGTTTCGATTTTGTAATACCGAGAATAGGCACCTTTTTCGAACCGCTTCACTCCATATATTCGAAAAACTGCATCTCGCCGATCGAAACCATGATAAATAAAAACAGGAGAGTCATTATCGAGCTGTTCGACTTTGTTAAAGTGAGATATGTGGAAACCGCGGAGATTGACCGGTTCGACCCCGAACATCTGAGTTTTTTCAATATAAATACTGTTGAAGACCTGGAATTAGCCAGGAAAATCGCCGATGGAGCTAAAGAATAGATGATAAGCGTTGAAGAAGCACTGGATAAGATACTTCAGGAAGTAAATGTTTTAGAGGAAGAGAAAGTCCCTATATTAGACGCCCTCGGCCAGGTCCTGGCTGAGGATATAAAATCGGATATCACTGTTCCCCCGCTGGATAATTCCGCCATGGATGGTTACGCCGTCCTCTCTCAGGATACCGTCGGCGCCAGTGACACCTCACCGAGTATTCTCCGTGTTATCGATACGGTTATAGCCGGCTCTATATCCCGCCAAGGGGTTACGCCCGGTACGGCCGTGCGCATTATGACCGGTGCTCCGGTCCCCAAAGGCGCCGACTGCGTGGTGCAATTTGAGAATACCGATGAAGAAGAACGGAGGAAGTCTGCCGGTGATGGAGCCGTCAGTCAGGTAGGCATCCTTTCCGAGGCAGCCCCCGGCCTTAACATCAGGCGGGCGGGAGAGGATATCTCCCCCGGAGCTACCGTACTGAAAGAGGGCACCGTTATCAGACCCTCCGAGATAGGACTGCTGGCATCATTAGGTCGTACTCATATAACCGTAATCAGACGACCGGTGGTAGCTGTCATGGCTACGGGCAACGAACTGGTAAGTATTGACAAACCTCTGCCGGAAGGCAAGATATACGACAGCAATACCTACAGCATCGCCAGCCTGGTAAAACGCTACGGCGCTATCCCGAAAATCCTGGGGATAGCCCGCGATACCGAAGAAG
>CAZCZJ010000064.1:0-13711 GCA_964503235.1 uncultured Dehalococcoidaceae bacterium
CTAGCCATAGGGGATATCCGGCATCTACTGCTTTACATCTACAATTGACTGTCGAATTTTTCACATATTATATCCCTTTTCGTTTGGGCAATCAACATCTTCACTTTAAAGTAAATTGTTACACCAAACTCGCATTATCTAGACAGTATATTATGGCCTCATAAAAAGGTCCGCCCGATTCCACACCTAAAATCTAGGCTTAATACCACGAAGTAAAAAAGGAATGCCGCGAGATTAAGCGGGATATAATAGCCGCCTAGAGTTCAAGTGAGTGTATGGGCTATACTTGTTGTTGTAGTTTTACTAGAAATAGACACATAGCAGTCTGCGAATAGCACTATTTCAGGGGAAACTATTTGGTTAGTGAAACCCTTTCCTTAGCATCATTCATATGACAATCACCTCATATGCATCCATTCTAATGGGAAAAATATTAACTTTAGCTTACATCATCATGTCAGCTATATACGCCGTACTTCTTGGCGGAGTCTATCATAGCTCTGACGTTTTCTGGTTTGGCATCGTTCGTTATTCCGGTATTGGTACTCAGTATAAAGCCCCCGCCTTTTCCGACAGTTTCAATCAGGTTCTTACAATGTCTCTCCACCTCCTGGGGCGATGCAGTCTGCAGCAATGAATGTGGAACTCCACCCATGATACATGTATGGCCACCCAAGACTTCCTTTGCTTTGACCAAGTCTGTCAACGCAAAGCGGGCGACAGTTTTCCCCTTGGGCAATTCGAGAAGGTGCTCCAAACGCGAAGTCCAATCCCCTTCGTAAAGAGGTATATGAATCAACCCCATATCCGTCATAGCTATTGAAACCTTTTTCAGTCCCGGCCAGTAGAAGGTCTCAAAATGCTTCGGGGACATGAGTTCATCCGACCCATGATGAAGATAGCTGCCTACCCTTTTGGGGTTTCCTCGTTTACTTTCGAGGGTTGCAGCTCCGTTCTCTATCGACTTGGGCAGAAGCATCTCGCAACTCTGGAGCAGCTTGTCCGGGTTCTTGAACAGATCAAGCATCGTACCTTTCATGCCCCTCAAATAGTCTGAAATCGTGTCGAAGGGTGGAGCTACAACTCCGTGATGTAGGGTCGGAAAACCAAGGCTTGACATCTCTTCATTCAAGGTGATTATGGATTGGATATATTTCTCCGATTCCTGCCCTGCTTTGAAAAGGGTCTCAAATGCCTGGACGATTTCCGGCGTGGCGAATGAAGCTGCCTGTAATGCCATTGTGGAGCTTCCAAATAATGACTGAAGAGGTGGAAGCTTGGCAAGTGGTTCTAAAGCCGTCCAAACCCGTGGCAGATAGTATCGAAGGGTAAAATCACCGGGGTCAGAGAAAAAAAGGTCATATTCATCTGCTTTGAGAGGTTCCCCGTCGATAAATTGGTGCATAGTATTGGATCCGAGTCCATCGCCAGCCCATTTAAATAGCTTTGGAGCCAGCATCTCAAGGGCAAGTCCCGAACCGCCCGCTCCCGGTGCAACTATATCCGGCTCTAATTCTATAATCATTTTCTTGGTTGCTTCCCGCCAGGCGTTGTGGTTATAGAACGAATCCGCGACGGTTATCCCAGTCACATATCTAACAGGTAAGTAGTTCGTCGCCAAGACCACCGGCACTCTGTCCGGCTCTTTCAACTCGATAGCATCCCTTAGCCTCTTTTCTCTTTCTTCATATAGTTCTTCAGACGTCTTTTCCATTTATATTTACCTCCTAGCCATTAACCAACCCCTAGGTGGCTACCATTTACAGAGTAAGATTAACAAGTATTTTGACTTCTGGTGCTGGCGGTCGGTATCCCGGCGAGTTATAAGGTCGGATATGATTATACTCCTTGCTCCATCGTGCAATCAATGCCTTGGCTTCTGTGAATATCGTGAATATCTCCCGATTCGGCACCTCATCCCTATAACCTGCCCATAAAAAGGAGCCCAATTATAATGTTATCCTGGTGAGGCATGGACTTGCCCCCATTTTAGGGTCAATTATGAAGAGACTTTTCTATTTGATGTGGCTATACTTCACAATAAAGCTCAAAATAGAGATAAAAAGGAACCTATTTTGCTACTAAAAATTCAAGACTGTAAAAAGATTTAGCTTCAAAATATGCTTACTAGAAATAACGAATTTTTACCATTTTGAAGCTAAATTAACCACTTTCTATGATAGCCTAAAGACTGGCAGTCAAAAAGTAGGGAGTTCGAATCTCCCCGGCTCCATTTTTGCGAAAAAGCAAATGGTTCTATTGAGGAGCTGTCAATCCGGGATCTGCTGGTTATTGTTTTATTAGAAGAGGTATTAGCCACTTTTACACCTCCTGTCTCGTGCCCGTGACTACATCATACTTTCAGGATATGCACACCCACTGCTCCGGCCTCCAGATCAGCAACTTCGCCTCCTAGTGTATGCGCTAATCCTACCTTAGCATCAGGAACCTGGTTATTCCCGGCCTGTCCTCTGAGTTGCCAGACAATTTCATCAATTTGAGCGACCCCCGTGGCGCTAAGGGGATGCCCCTTAGAAAGGAGACCGCCGCTAGGATTTACCGGAAGCCTGCCCTTTATATTAGTGATGCCGTCCATGAGAAGAGCCACTTCTTCTCCCCTTTCGCAGAAGCCCAGCTCTACATAGTGCTGAAGCTCATTCACAGCGAAGGCATCATGAAGCTCGCACAGGTTAATATCTTCAGGTCCAATCCCCGCCATTGTATAAGCATCTTTAGCACCTTTATAAGTCACGTCAGAGAACGTGATATCTTTCTGGCGAAAAGCATAGTCTCCACCCCTGATGACAGATGCAGCAATTATGACTGGCTTTCGAGTGTACCGCCGGGCCACATTCAGCGAAGTCAGGATTACTGCCGCCGCTCCGTCAGTAGTTGAACAACTCTGAAGCTGGGTGATGGGATCGCAGATAAGCCGGGAATTAATGATATCCTCCACGGAGAATTCTTTTTTATACTGCGAATATGGATTGGTGCAGCCATTATGATGGTTCTTGACCGAGACCATGGCAATCTGTTCCAAGGTTACACCACTTGTGTCCATGTACCTCCTCTGTGACAGGGCAAACTTAGCCATGGTGTTCATACCGAGCTCACCGGAGAGGTCTCCTTTAGCCGGGGGGATTAGCTTCCCGGCGATGAGGCTGGTGGTCATGGATTCAGCACCTGTAGCTATGCCGATATCATAAAGGCCGGAGGCGATATCGTACCAGGCCCTTCGGACAGCTGTGGCACCGCCGGTACAGGCGTTTTCAACATTGGTTATCTCAACGTCAGTGATACCGGCATCCCTTAGAGCCGCCTGCCCCTCTACCATGCCCCCATAGAGATTAGCGTAATAGGCGAATTGGATATCTTTAGGGCTGATGCCGGCGTCCTTCAGGGCTGCTTGGGTAGCCTCAGCCCCCAGCTCGAAAATCGCTTTCTCCGGGAATTTCCCGAAGATGGTGCTCCCGACACCGATGATGGCGACCTCTCTCATCGCTACGCTTCTCCAATTACATGCTTGAAAACATAGCCAATCACTTCATTGTCTTCATCCTGCCAGAGTGTTTCAATGTACAGACGCATGTACATGCCGATTTTCAGGGGATGTTCCTGCCAGCCACGGATCTGGCTGAATATCCGGATGTCCTCAGGGAGTTCGATCCAACCGACCGTATACGGGGGCAGGAAATGCTCGCTGGCCATGTAAACCGTGGTAAAAGTGTAGAGTTTACCATCGCGGCTGAGCTTGATGGATTCCACATTAGTACTCATGCAGTTCAGGCACACCGATTTTGCTGGGAATAATACCTGACCACACGACCCGCATTTACTCCCTATAAGCGCCGGTTCCCCGTTAGTTTCTTCAAACAGGCCTTTTTGAAACGGAACCTTTGTCACAATACTCCGATCACAGGCTGATTTCTTTGATATCCCTAGCTAATATTAAATTGGGTTCGGTTACGGCCTGGACATCCTCGGGTTGCCAGCCCGGCGCGATCTCCTTCAAAACCAGCCCCTGGGGCGTAACTTCGATGACCGCCAGGTCGGTAATAATCAGGGAGACGCAGCGAGGGCTGGTCAGTTCATATTTGCATTCTTTGACTATTTTGGGCTGGCCATTACGCGTGGTATGCAGCATACAGACGATGACCCTCTTAGCCCCGATGGCAAGATCCATAGCCCCGCCGACAGCCGGGGGGTAACGGTCCAGCCCTATCCAGTCCGTAATATCTCCCTCGAAGGCAGTCAAGTCTCCGGCGACCCAATTGGCAAGGTCACCTTTTTCTGATACTTCTAGGGCGCCGAGCACGCTGATATCAACGTGGCCGCCGCGTATCAGAGCGAATGATTCATCGTGGGAGAAGAAACTCATCCCTGGTAGCGGAGTTACCGGCTGGAAACTGGCGTTGAAGAGGTCCCAGTCCGCCATTTCAGTACTGGCGATACCACCGTAGCCCAGAGTGCCATTTTCGGCGTGGAAAAGCACTTCGCGGCCTTCAGGCACGAAGTTACAGGCCAGGGTTGGAATGCCGCCCCCCAAATTCACCACCATGCCGTCCTCAAACTCTCGGGCGGCTCGCATGGCAATGGTTTGCTCGTCAAGTTTATGTTTGTCAATCATACTATCACCTTGTCACGACCCGATCCACATATGCCGCCGGTGTTACGATGGCCTCGGGGTCCAGTTGCCCCAGCTCTACCACCTCAGCCACCTCGGCGATGGTTACTTTAGCTGCCCCAGCCATGGTGGCGTTGAATGTACGGGAAGTTCCTTTATAGACAAGATTACCATACCGGTCTGCCTTATAAGCCCAGATAAAGGCGAAATCTGCCTCGATGGGATATTCAAGGAGGTATGATTTACCAGCAATTTCGCGCGTTTCCTTCTCCTTTGCGAGATAAGTGCCCACGCCGGCCTGTGTATAAAAGGCTCCGATGCCAGCCCTGGCAGCCCGTATCCTTTCCGCCAGTGTCCCCTGGGGTACCAGTTCAATCTCTATATCCCTCCCTTCCTTGATAGCTTTAACTATCGGGAAAGGCTCCGGCATTTTATAAATGGCTATGGTGGGGACGGAGATGATGAGCTTACGCACCTGGCTATTGTTCAGTAATAGCGAGGCGTCGGCATAGGATTCCGGGACCGTCATAGTTCTAGCGGCGGCTTTTTGAAAAGCCATTCCTAGAACGGGCGTGTTTCCGACGATGGTAAGGTCTTTTACCGGTCGTTTAACGAGGGCTTTGAACAAAGTAGAGGGCACACCTCCTACGCAGCCAAATCCTCCGCATAGGATGGTCGCGCCATCGAATACATCAGCGACAGCCTGATCGCTGCTGCTAAAGATTTTGTTCATCTTACCACCTTTATATCTTGATAGGCAGTACTAGGTCCCGGCTCCTACCGGTTCTCCTTTATGGATTTTTTTCACTCCCGGCCAGGGTCCAAAGTAATCGAACGTCTCATATTTCTTGATGGGCCAGTCGCCGTAGAACTCCAGGACTTCTTCGGAAGGTTTCTTTTTAAGCCAGCCCTTTTCGAAATCGGGGTATTTTTGACCCCTCTTTTTACGATCAGCCCTTTCCTTATCACGCAGCTTACGGGTTTTTTCTTCGTCTACCTCAAGTGCCTTTTCATCGTAGACAATCTTGTACACATTCCTAGCTACCCAGTGAGAGATGACGCCTTCCTCGATGTCCTTCATGATAGCTAGCGAGTCGCGATTGAGAGGGTCGCCGTAGGCGCCGCCGCCGCCCGTGCCGCCCGCGATCAGGTCGCCTTCTTTAGCGGGGTCGGCGACTGCGGGGTAGCCACGCCAGCGATACTCGCCCTTGATAGCGCCGGACTCGTAGAGCTCCCTGGCCGAGCCGGGTATTTTATCGTCCGAATTTTGCTGCATTTCCTTCAGGTTGTTGTCGTGGATTGAGATGTAAGGCAAGGCAGGCACGCCATAGCCGCCGAAGAGACCCTCCGAATTGGTAATCAGGGAGCCGAAACCCCAGGAACCTATCGATATCACCGATGAGTCATGTATCTGAATGGCGTAGTCCATGCCGACACCACCCCGGTACATGCCATGACCACAGCTGTCTTTGTGGAAGCCGCGGTAAAGGTAAAGGAACGGCAGGCCGGATTCCAGGCTCTCTATCTCTCCGGGTTCTGAGGTCATCGGAGCAAAGTAGGCACCGGCGACGTTAACTCCGTCTCTATTGCTTCTGGCGCCGAAGCCGATGCCGTTCATCTCAGCGCCGGCGTCGGCGAAGGGATCACCGTACTGGTTTATCCCGCCATAGCTGGTTGTATCGAAGCCGCGATTCCCCGGGCATTCGACACGGTCCGGATTGGTGGCGTAGATAAGCTGGTTTAAAATGTTCTGCACCACCAGCGAGCACGCCTCGTGGACGTAGGCACAGCCGGCCTTGGGGGACTCGCGGCTGGCGTTGGCCATGCTGCCGACCGGCATCTTGAAGGACATCGGCTCGAAAACACCCGAGTTGTGGGGGATATCATGGAAAAGATGCCCCAGCAGATAAACTGCATTGACCCCGATAACGCCTACTCCCGGCGAGTTGGCAACTCTGTCCAGGACTTCGGGCGAGGTGCCATCAAAATTGAAGTAGAGGTGTTCGTCTTTCTTCTCCAGAGTGCAGGAGGCTTTCATCAGGCGTGGCAGGATACCCACAGCATCGACGAACTGGGATGAGCTGAACGTACCATCATTCCAGCCGCCGATACGTTTCCGCACGGCGTCCCCGGTCGCCTGGATTATATACCGCAACGCACCGATGACGTACTCCGGCGAGACTTTTTCTATTACCGGCATTAATCTTTTTTCCACGACGCGCAAGCATGCCATCCTGGCCTTGATGTCCAGTGTCATGGCGCGGGGATCCCTGGTTACGTGGTTCATGTAGTTAACGATATCCTCTTTCAGGACATAATTTTCAGCTATTTTCATAGGCGGGATCTGGATGCCTTCATCATACATACTGCGGGAGCCGCTGGGCATGCCACCGGGCTCACAAGCGCCGCATTCCCCGCTGTGGACAATAGCTCCTATCCAGCAGACCAGCTTGCCTTTGAAAAACACCGGCGAGTAGATAGCCATGTCCGGTGGGTGGGTGCCGCGGTAAAAAGGTGTGTTGGCAAAGAAGGCATCCCCGGGTTTGACGCCCACGCTGGGTTCGTTGAACCAGTGTTTCATGATGTATTTAACGTCTGTTGAGCCCAGCACGGAATGGAAATAGAGGCCGGCGGCGCAGACGGAGCTATCCCCAGAGGCAGTATAGATAGCCGCTGCCGTGTCCCCCCACCGGCATCCGGTGGAGGCTCCCAGTTTTATCAGTATCTCGTTACCTTCGGAGGTAATGGTGTAGAGCTTATGGAGGAAGATACCGGCTTCGGTGGGGTCGATGTCCTTCATATTCTCCAGCTCTTCCGGGGTCGGTGGTTCGGGGTGTAAACGTAAACTAATCGTCGGGTCAATTCCGCCTGGCATTTTCCTACTCCTTTACCTTCATTGTCACTATTCCGTTAAGGTATTCATCTATTTTGAACGTCCAATCAGGCTCGATGACGGCCGTGGTGCCTTCGGCTTCGATTATAGCTGGCCCCCTGATTGTATTGCCTGGTTTTAAGAGTTCCCACTGGTATAAATCCGTAGGCTTGAATGCGTTTAACTTTTCCCAGAAAGCCTCGCGCTGACCCTTGAAGCTATCTTTTGGTGGCGCGGTAGCTTCCAGCGGAAATTTTACAGGTGAGGTGTGGGGTAGTTTCAGCGTTACCATCAATCGCAGCGTCTCGACCTCGATACCACCTTCGGGGTAAGCCGCTTCGGCACCGTAGAGCTTGCTGAACTCCTCCGTAAACCGGTCACAGACCCTCCTGACTTCCTTTTCGCTTTTAATCATGAGCAGGGGCGACTCAACAGAGGTATAACGCCACTGGCGACCATACCTCATTTCCAGTTCCAGTTTATAAACAGCGTCCTTACCGCTAAAGCCTTCCAGAACTATATCCTTAGTCGCCTGATCCTGGAGCTCTCTAACCACCGAGTTAAAGGAATCGTAGTCGGTCAGGAAAGTCCCGGTAGCATAATCGAACATGCGGATATGACGGGACATTTCGTAAGTATGGAGGATATCCAAAGTGTAAGCGCCGTAGGCACCGGAAACGGAAGCACTGGGTGGAATGATAATATTAGCCATTTCTGCCCGGTTGGCGATACCGCAGCAGTGAGTAGCACCCGCCCCGCCGCAGGCCATGTAAATAAACTCGGAAGGCTCATACCCTTTGAGAGCGATTTCCTTAAATACCTCCTGGCCCATCTTGGCGTCGATGACGCGCTTTATCATCAATGCGGTGGTCACCTCGTCCCAGGTTAATTTGTCACTGATCTTCCTCATCACCGCAAGCGCTTTTTCCTTGTTCAGGCGCATCTTGCCAGCGTTAAAATAGTCCGGGTTCAGGTAGCCCAATACGCAGTCGGCGTCCGAGACCGAGGGTTCTTCACCGCCGAGGTCATAGCAGGCCGGACCGGGCAGTGAACCGGCACTCTTAGGTCCGACTTCCAAGCGGTTGCCCAGCAGCGTATTTATCCAGGCGATAGAGCCACCCCCGGCACCGATAGAAGTAACCTGCATTGTGGTCAGCTGCGTTCGCCAGCGACCGATGGTGGGATAGAGGTCATAATAACTGACAGCGCCCTCGGCAACGACGCCGACATCGTAGCTGGTGCCGCCGACATCTGTAAAAGCCACGTTGGGCATGCCGATTTGACGGCAAAGCGTGGCTGCCCCGGAAAGACCGCTTACCGGCCCGCCGCCATGGGTACGTGCCACCTTTGTCCTCGATAGTTTGGAGCAGCCGCCCAGATTATCCACCATCATGATAGGCTTCGTATACCCCTTATCCATGAGTTCAGCACAGAGGTAGGACATCTGCTCGGCGAAACCCTGATGTATATATGCATTGACCACTGCGGTCATCGTACGGGTATACTCACCTTCCTTGGGGGAAATGTCAGAGGAAAGGATGACCGGCATGTTGCCCAGGTAGACCTCTGGGAATACCTCTTCGATGATATCCTTGATCTGCCTCTCGTGGGCCGGATTGACGAAAGACCAGAGCAGGCTGACGACGAAACCACGCACGCCATTATCGACCAGGTAGCTGATTTTGTCCAGCACCTCCTCTTTTTTTAGAGGGGTGATGATGGCACCCTTGTAGTCAATTCGCTCGTTAACCCCCACCACCAGACGGCGGGGAATTAGGGGAATGGGTTTATCGATATTGGTAATATCCTGAATATCAGCCAGCGGCAGGCCGTCTGCCCACTGGCGTCCCCGACCGATGAAGATGGTGTCCTCGAAGCCACGCGTTGTGATGAGTCCCAGCCGCGGGCCGGAAAGCTCCAGTAGGGTATTAGTCCCGAGGGTCGTGCAGTATTTAATGACCTCGGTATCCTTCAGGAAATTTTCCAGGGTGATTTCCTCCTTAGAGGCACACTCTTCCAGCCCCCGCAGGAATCCAACGCTCAGGTCGTAATGGGTCGTGGGTGTCTTCGTGGTGATGGACTGGTTGTCCTTGCCCACGTAAAAGTCCGTGAAAGTACCCCCGACATCAACATTTACGATATATCCCATCTTTTTTCTCCCGTTATGTGCTATAATTCTGTGGTGCCTTTAATCCTCCCAGCGATATCGCAGAGGTTTTCAAGAGATATATCAGGCGGAACTTCGCCATCGCTGGTATAGAAAAATCCTCCGGGTTTATTTTTTAAAATGAAGTCCTCATATACCTGGAGCCGGGCAGCAGCTTTATCCGAGTCAGTCAGGGGTAAGGGCAAGCCAATTGCCATTTTCTGGGAATTAGACAGGCTCTTGAGGAAGTTCAGCCCAGATTCGTCGAGTTCTTGACCAGTTAATATCAAGCCACCCGGGCTTATTTTCCGAACAATAACGGCCAGGTCTTCTACCTTACCGCCCTTCACCATAAGTAGGCCGGCGAGGTTATAAAACCGCGTCAAATTGAAAAGCGTGGCGTAAGTAGCTGTATACGCCTTTTCATGCGTCAGGAACTCTTCGTAATACTTCTCACCCAGGAGGTCTTCCCGGATGATGATAGCGTCGACCTTGACCTCACCCAGGTCGTGGGCATACTTCGTAAGCTGACCGCCTACCAGGGCAACAATTTCGTCAAACGGATATTCCCGGTCCGGCGATGCGTTATCTCCAACGTTCCTGGCCAGGGAGCAGGGCCCAGTCATTGTCCCGACAATAGCCACATCACGACCCCGTGTCTGAATGAGACGTTTCGTGGCTTCTAGCAATAACGGCAACCGCCCGCTGTTTTCCAGAGAAACGTCAGAGAACTCACAATCTGTCCATCCGGAAACCGCCGGTAAATCGTAATCGTCATGCCATTCTACCTGGCAACCGAATACCTCCGCCTCCAGAGCGGGGTCGAAGCTTGTGATTATCGCATCCTGATTGAGCAGCTTGAAGGCACCTTCTAACACGTTAGTATTAATAGTTGGGTCTGAGACCATGTCAAATAGCGGAGTCTGTTCTATCCTGGCAGCCAGGCGATAGACGATAGGAACAAAGATCGGTCGTCCGTTATTAGCTACCTGCATAGTCTTTTTAAAGCCATCTCGTGAGTTCATTTCTTCTAATCAGCCTCTTTCGTTTGCCTGGCCTTGAGATTGTCAATATCCAACTGAATTTCAACCGGGATAGGGTGGCCGGGAGGCAGGTACTGGATGGAAATGAGTGCCCCGCAGCCAGGGCAGTAGAACTCGATGACGCGCATGAAGTCGGGGTCAGGGGCGTAAGAAATGGTAGTATCCTTGGACAGTTTGATGGGGTCACCATAAATTTCGTTAGCGGGTTTTTCGTAAACGAGGGTTCCCTTTACGAAAGGTTCCCTGGCAGAGTTCATCACCTGCCCACAACTATGGCAGCACCACTTCTCGCTGTCCAAGTCGATGTCCAGGGATTCGGTAACACGTACCTTGTCCATCTTACACCTCCTCCAGAATAGCATTGGAATATTTATCGATATTCAAGACCCAGTCCTCCGGAATTACGTATGTAGTATCTCTAGCCTCAATGACAGCTGGTCCCTTGACCAGGTTGCCCGGTTCCAGCAGGTCCCGTTCGTAGATAGGTGTATTCCGGTACCCTTCCTGCGGCGTCCAGAAGACCTCCCGCTCACCGCGGAGTGCCTTCCGCGTGTCCTGAGGACCAAGTTCGACAGCTTGGAACTGCCAGTGGGGCATGGTAATAGTAGCATTAAGCAACGTGGTTAGCAGTCGGATACTTCCTTCATAACCGCCACCAGCGGTCCTGGCTCTAGCCTCAAGGAATGCTATACACAAAACCTTAACATCCACCTCAGATGTAAGTTCTAGCTTGTCTGTGGTCACACGGCAGATATGCCCCGAGGAGTCTTCCATGGTTAGCTCCAGGTAATAGCGGGCATCTTCGATAACATAACCTTCCGATTTAATGTCCCTGAGAGCTTGCCGATGCATTTCTGCAATCATAGAATTGAACTTATCATACTGATCCAGGTAACCTTTTCCGTCATACAACTCCATTCTATTGTACTTGGAATAGACGTGCAGCAGGTTCGCCATGGAAGAACCGAAGGCGCTAAAAGGAGAGGCGAACGGGCTGATGATGGTTTTATCGAATTTCAGACCCTTATTGAAACCACAGCAGTGGGTAGCCCCTGCCCCACCATATACAACGGATACGTATTCGGCGAGTTGTTCCGGATCCACTCCCTTGTCCTCCAGGTACGTCTTGATGGTGTTTTGCATGGCTGTGGTGGTGGCTTGCCTTATCATGTAGGCGGCCTCGGGAACACTGACATTCAGTTTTTTTGCGATGCGGTTTTGGATGGCTGTCTCGGACTTCGCCCTGACCAGCTTCATACGGCCACCCAGGAAATAGTCCGGGTCTATCAATCCTAGAACAACGTTGGCGTCTGTCACGGCAGGTTCCAGACCGCCTAGGTTAAAGCATGCCGGTCCAGGCCGTGCTCCGGCGCTACGTGGGCCAACCTTGATTGTCCCCGAACCATCCAGGCTAATGATAGAGCCTCCAGCCAGGCCTACGGAGTAAACGTCTATCATAGGGATATTTACAACAACATCGGAAATACGCGGCAGAGATTCGTAGGTATAAGTACCGTCCCGGATTAAGCCGACGTCCTCGCTGGTGCCTCCAATGTCTGTGGTCACGACATAATCGTAGCCGTACAATTTGCCCAGATTGCGGGCGGCGCACATACCGGCGACCGGACCTGAATTATATGTATCGATGGCCTTGGTAATGGCTACCCGGGCCGCGCCGCCGCGGGAGTTACAAATCATCAGTGGATGTGAATAGGCGTCCTTACGGAGGTCGTCCTCCGCCTTGTAAAGGTACTTGACCAAGATATCGTGAACGTAGGCATCAATGAGTGTGCTTGTAACCCGGTAATAGTCACCAGGTTGGTCGGAGACATCGGTGGAGAGGAAGACTCTCACGCTTCCCAGGTAGTAACTGGGGTATTCATCTTTGATTATCTGCCGGGCTTTTTTTTCATGGGCGTCATTAGCGCTGGCGTTCCTTAGGCATACAACAATCGTCCGTGCCCCTTTATCAATTAGTAATTGCATTTTCTCAATCACCTCTTCATTTTTCAAGGGCTTGACGATTTTGCCTCTAGTATTAATTTCCTCGTCGAGGTTGACGATCATGTCTTTTCGCACCAAGTCATAGATAGCTTCCGTGATCTCACCGTCCGGAGAGTATAAGGAATCTTCGAAACCACGAGTAACAATGAGGCCTATCTTGGAGCCAGTCTTTTGAATGATGGCATTGGTGGCAATGGTTGTCGAATAGCGGATGATGTCCGCATTAAGCAGCAGTTCCTTCATAGAGACTCCGAAGGCTTCAGCAGCCTGTTTTACACAATCAGCCAGGCAGACAGTCAGGTCGTGGGGTGTGGTGGGATTAGTGACTGTCTTAGCCACCCCGTCTCCGGCGATAAAACCATGGGTATGGGTGCCACCGGTGTCAACATCGATGGTGAACCTCATGAGATGGCCTCCCTTCAGATAGATTCACTATTTGTTGAGCATAATATTATTATGCCAATAGAACGACTCCATCATAAAATGCATTGGAAAAAAATTCAAGTTAAAAAGGAACCTTTATATACCGCAGGTAACTGAACGCTAGAGGATTTTTTCGAAGGTCACTTGATAGTAAATTGTTACCTCATTGCATGATTGTACAGCTATTTCATCAACACGATTTTTATTGTATGATATATCTGAAGGTAGGTTGAAGTGTTGATAGTATTAAGTGGGCCTTCAGAAAGGGGACGTGCCTATGATTGACTTTAGTCGGAGGTCATCTGTTTAGGCAGTTGGCTTCTGAAAATGAGAAGGGGATCATCAAAAGGTGGTCCCTTTCTCTTTCCGAGTGTCTGAAAAACTAAATACCTTTATTAATACTAAAGTGTACCGAGAAGGGCTAGCTCAAACTGAGCTAGCCCTTCTTTTTATAGTCTCTTACCGTAGATTTAATCGGTCTAATGGTGAAAATTTCTGGTGCTGTATCGCTATATGGCTTGACGCAAGATTTACATAGTGCCTCACCATTTCAAGGGTAGAATGCCCTAATATCTGCTGAAGACTAAATACATCACCGC